>CAZGBL010000079.1:0-8868 GCA_964523955.1 uncultured Oscillospiraceae bacterium
CAACGAAAATGAACGCGAAAGATTCCGTCGCCGCATCGTTGGCGGAATGCTATATCACAATCGATGGAAATCGATATAACTTTATGCAGCTGATTTCCTTTGAATCGAGCTGGAATGTAAATATCTCAGAGGTTCCTATCCTCGGTCAGGTCGGAAAGGGCCATAAGCCGACAAGCGGCTCCGGAGAGTGGTCGGGAACAGCGCACTATAACCAGTCTGTCATTCGTGAGGTGATGCTGAGATACAAGAATGAAGGATACATGCAGTATTTTGACATTCAGGTGACGAATGAAGATCCGACTTCAACGGTAGGCCGGCAGACCGTCATTCTCAAAAACTGTTTGATAGAAGGCGGCATTCTGGCGAAATTCGACGCGGATTCGGAATATCTGGACGAAGAAATTTCCGGAACGTTTGAAGATTGGGATATGCCAGAAAAATTCACGATGTTGGATGGAATGCAATAAAGGAGAAAGAGCATGAATTTAAGTGCATTTTTAGCGGAAAACGCGGAGAGTGTCGAAAATGTAAAATACGTCGTTTCATCGCGTTTTAAGGATGAAAATGGAGAGCCGATTCCCTGGGTGATTCGCGTGATCTCCAGTGAAGAGGATGAGCGCCTGAGAAGATCGTGCAGAAAGCAGGTACAAATTCCGGGAAAGAAAAATGCGTATGTACCGCAGACAGATTATGACTCTTATGCCGGAAAATTGGCCGCAGCCTGCACGGTAGAGCCGAATCTCAACGATACGACCCTGCAGGACAGCTATCACGTTATGGGAGCGGAAAATCTGCTTAAGGCTATGCTGACAGCGGGAGAATATGCGTCCTACGTGGAAAAAGTCCAGGAGGTTTGCGGGTTTGATCAGACCTTCCAGGACGAGGTGGATGAAGCAAAAAACTCATAACGGACGACGAGCCGGAAGCGAGCTATGCATACTACTGTCTGCATGAATTCCATATGCCGCCGTCCGAATTTCTGTCCATGCCGCGTCGGGAACGTGCGTTCATTATCGCTGCGATCGACATACGCGTGACAGAGGAAAGAAAAAGACAGAAACAGGCAGAACGTAAAGCGGCACGCAAGCGCTAAAGGAAAGGAGTTGTCATGGCAACGATACGGGCGTCACTGGCGCTTTATGACGGCGTCACATCACCGCTGGCGAGTATGAATCGTGCGATGCATGTTGTATTAAATAGCTTCGAAGCGCTTGAAAACGCAAGCGGACATGCCGTAGACACCGCGTCGATTCAGCTTGCGCGTGAGGAATTATCGCGTGCAGAGGTCGCCTTGGATTCTATCGAAAATGAGATTCGACAGGCAGACGTGCAGCAGCAGCGATTTAACAGCGACATCCGAAACGGCACATCTGCCGCAGATGGGTTGGCGTCGAAGTTCAAATCTATGGCCACGGCCGTAGCAGGGGGCGTGGGCGTTAAGAAGATACTCGAATTGTCTGACGAGCTGACGAATACAAACGCGCGGCTGAATCTGATCGTTGATGACGGCGGATCTCTTAACGAGCTGGAACGTAAAATCATGGCGTCGGCTCAGAGATCCCGGGCTGCATACATGGATACGGCTGCAGCGGTATCAAAACTGGCGACGAATGCCGGCGCGGCTTTTAATCACAATAACGACGAAGTAATCGCCTTTATGGAACAGGTGAATAAACAGTTTGTCATCGGCGGCGCTTCCGCACAGGAAATGTCGGCGACGATGACTCAACTGACACAGGCTATGGGCTCCGGGGTTCTGCGAGGCGATGAGTTGAACTCTGTGCTGGAACAGGCACCGGGGATTGCGCGGGCGATCGAAAGCTATATGGGAATCGCCGAGGGCAGCATTAAACAATATGCGCAGGAAGGAGAGGTGACCGCGCAAATTGTAAAAGAAGCCTTATTTGCAGCTGCTGACGAGACGAACGAAAAATTTGAAAGTATGCCGATGACCTGGGCGCAGATCTGGACGTCTATGCAGAATAAGGCGCTATCAATCTTCAGTCCGATATTGCAAAAACTCAATGAGCTGGCCAACAGCGAACGATTTCAATCGATGGTCGACGGCCTGCTGAACGCATTTGCAGCGATTGCTAAGGCAGCCTATGCGGTGCTAAACGTAATCAGCGCGATAGCGGCTTTTTTCGTAGATAACTGGTCGATGATTTCGCCGATAATTTACGGGATTGCAGCAGCCTTACTGATTTACAACGGGTACTTGATCGCTCACAATGCGATTCAGGCGATTTCAAATGGTCTGAAAACTATTGCTGCCATTCGAGCCGTTGCCCACGGGGCGGCGATTACGGATGAAATGCTTGCAACCTCAGGAATGACAAAAGCCCAGATGGAGCTGAACGCATCAATGTACGCCTGCCCGCTGACCTGGATTTTAATCGCCATTATCGCGATTATCGCGGTGATTTATGCCGTCGTACACGCGATTAACAAATTTGCGGGAACGTCCGTTTCAGCTACAGGAATCATTGCCGGAGCTTTCGCCACCGCAGGCGCAATCATCGGCAATATCATCATCGCTGCCTGGAACCTGATCATGAATGTTCTCGTTACGATCTATAATCTCGTGGCGACTGTTGCAAACTTCCTGGCAACCGTATTTAACGATCCGATCAGCGCCATCGTCCATTTGTTTCAGGGGTTAGCTGATACGGTGCTCGGAATTTTGGAAGGAATCGCATCGGCAATCGATACGATCTTCAACAAAAATCTGGCGGAAGCAGTTTCTGGCTGGCGCAAAAATCTGAGTAGTTGGGTAGATGATAAATTCGGCCAGGAAACCGTCGTCATGAGTAAACTGGATGCGAGTGACTATACATTGGACAGGCTCGAATACACTTCTGCTTTTAAAAAAGGATATTCCGTCGGTGAAGGTCTGGTCGACAAGGTGAAAGGTTTGTTTGATACGGAATCATCCGATCCGCTCGGCGCGTTCGACCTGAGCAATACTCTTGCAGATATCAGCGGATCGGCAGCGGACACTGCGGCAAATACTGCAGACATGAAAGATTCGCTTAATACTTCAGCCGATGAACTGAAATATCTACGAGAGATCGCAGAACGTGAGGCGATCAACCGTTTTACGACGGCGGAACTTCATATCGAGATGCACAATACGAATACGATTTCGGGAACGGATGACCTGGACGGAATCATCAGTGAATTGGAAACGAGAGTGGAAGAGGCGATGATAGAAGTCAGCGAGGGGGATCATATCTGATGTATCTGTTTTATCTTGGAAACATGATGCTGCCGGTTACGCCGGAAAAGCTGGAATTGAAAATCGCGAACAATAATGAGACGATCACTCTTATCAACGAGGGTGAAGTAAATATCTTAAAACGCCCGGGGCTGACGAAGATAACCTTTGGCGCTCTGCTGCCGAATACGAGATACCCGTTTGCGGTATACAAAGACGGATTTCAGCCGGCTGAGACTTATCTGAATGAGCTGGAAAGTCTGAAAAACTCTCTGGAACCGTTTGTGTTTCGTGTGATGAGGTCTGACGATGAAGACGCGTCGTCTTTTGATACATTTTTTACGGCAGCGCTGGAGGATTATTCAATCACAGAGGACTCCGAAAAATACGGGAGAGATGTTTACGTATCGATCTCTCTTCTGCAGTATAAGGGATACGTTACGAAAACGATCACCTTTCAGGATTCGGCTTCAAGCAGCGGTACAAAGACGGCAACCGTCAGCGCCTCGAGAGATTCCTCAACAAAAACAGTGGAAAAGACTTATACTGTACAGTCAGGAGACTCTCTCTGGGGCATTGCGAAGAAACAGCTGGGGGATGGATCGAAGTATTCCGAGATCTACGCTCTGAATAAGGATGTGATAGAATCCGCCGCAAAAAAGAACGGCCGCGCCAGCTCGTCAAACGGTCACTGGATTTATCCCGGAACTGTGCTGAAGCTGCCGCAGTAAGGAGGAAATTATGGGAACGTATATCTGGCCGTGCCCCGGATACAGCCGAATTTCCAGTAAATTCGGAAACCGAACCTGTCCATTTCACGGAAAGGAACTTCACGACGGAGTTGATCTGGCAGCTCCGGCGGGAACGGCTATTTTCGCAGCGCGTCCGGGTACGGTGACAAAGTCCGGGAAGAACGGCGACTACGGGAACTATATCAGCATCGATCACGGCGGCGGAATGGTGACGTTTTATGCTCACTGCAAGACACTTCTCGTTAAAAATGGAGCGTCCGTATCTGCGGGGCAGAAAATCGCCACGGTGGGTTCCACAGGAAGCTCCACGGGGAATCATCTGCACTTCGGAATGCATAAGAACGGAGAAAAGGTGAATCCGCTGAATTATGTCGCAGCATCTGATAATGCAGGTAATTATACAGGACCGAATAGTAAATCTTCCAGTTCGTCATCTTCAACAGAGTCTTCCGGCACATCTTCCGGCACTTCTTCGAGTACGTCCGCCTCGGATTCCTCGTCAGAGAAAAAGGACATCACAACTGTGGTCGTAAAGTCGGTAACGGGTTCTTCCAGCACGCAAAAAAGCACCTTGATGGATCGTCCGGCGTATCTGGCAAATGGAGTGGAAATTCTCATTCAAAATGATCAGGTGTATCTGCCTTGCATCGAGGGAAGTGTCAAATTGGAGAGGTCAAGAAAAGGATCACCGTCTAAGCTGACCTTTACCGCGGTGAAGGATGAAGTCCTGAATTTTCAGGAGGGAAATCCGGTCTCTATGAAATTCAACGGCGAAAAAGCCTTTTATGGCTTCGTGTTCACAAAGAGCAGATCGGACAGCCGGCTGATCAAGGTGACCTGCTATGATCAGATCCGATACCTGAAAAATAAGGACACGATTTCCTATTCAGGGAAAACCTACGGGGAATTGCTGAAAATGCTTGCAGCGGATTACGGATTAATCTGCGGAACCGTCGAAGATACGTCCTACAAGATTCCGCAGAGAATAGAAGAAGGGACTCTGATTGATATTCTTCAGACTGCGTCTGATCTTACCGTGCTCAATACAGGCAAACTGTTTGTGTTGTACGATGACTTCGGAAAACTGACTCTGAAAAACATTGAGAGTATGAAACTCGATCTGGTAATCGACGAAGATACTGCACAGACATATGATTATCAGTCCAGTATTGACAAGGACACTTACACGAAAATAAAGCTTGCTGTAGATAATGGTGATACAGGAGAGCGTGAAGTGCATGTGCTTAACGATACTTTCAATCAGGGATATTGGGGGCAGCTTCAGTACTATGAAAAGCAGGATGACGGAACCTCTACGGCCGTGATCAAAGAAAAGGCTAAGGTTTTGCTAAAGTATTACGGAAAGAAAAACCGCAGCCTGAAGATTACGGGAATTTTCGGTGATATCAGGGTCAGAGGCGGCAGCGCGGTCGCTGTGAAGATGGGACTCGGCGATATCAATGTGTCAAATTACATGTGCGTGGAGAGTGTTACTCATACTTTCGATCACGGCTTACACACGATGGATTTGACGCTTTCGGGGATAAAGGGGGAATTTACAGCGTGAAGCAGATGATAGATGTGATGAAAAAGGTTGCCCTTAATGCAGTTGAAACTACAAAACCGGTAGAAATTTGCTATGGAACGGTACAGTCAAAAAGCCCGTTTCGAGTGAGACTGTCGCAGAAGCAAATTCTTGAAAAAGAGTCTTTTATTGTAAAGAACGGGGTTACGGCGCAGTCTTTTGAAGAGGGGGATATTCTGATTCTGTTCCGAGTGCAAGGTGGGCAGCAGTATCTCATCTACGACAGGAAAGGGGCGCTGTAGATGCTTCCAAACGTTTATGAAGATGATCTGACGCAGGATTTTGAGTTTTTTATTCAGCCGACGAAAACTTATCGGCTGAATTTTGACGGAACGCCGTCCAAAGGGATGCTGAATGGAATAGAAGCGATGAAACAGGCCGTTTATCTGATTCTCAACTGCGAGAGATTTCAATATGAAATATTTTCGTGGGATTACGGCATTGAGCTGACAGATCTGATCGGGGAGCAGAATAACGGATTTCTCCGGTCACAACTGAAGAATGCGATCACGGAAGCCCTCTTGCAGGATGATCGCGTTACGGAGGTAACCGACTTTCATTTCAGTAAAGAGAAGCAAAGTCTGCGGGTTTCTTTCACAGCGATAACTACAGAGGGGAACGTGGACAGCGAATTTTTATGGTGGGGAAGTTGTTTGGAGGTGATCGTATGAGCTACAGCGAACAGATGACGTTTGAATCGATATTGGCCTCTATGCTTGGCAGGATTCCGGATACGATTGATAAACGGGAAGGCTCGATCATCTATGACGCCCTGGCTCCTGCAGCCGCCGAACTGGCGAAGGCATATATCGAACTGGACGTCATCATGGACGAAACTTTCGTCGATACCGCATCGCTGCAGTATTTGATCCTGCGGTGCAAAGAACGCGGAATATCGATAAAGGATGCGTCAGCGGCGACCATTGAAGGAATCTTTACTCCAGATACATTAGAGCTGGAGCTCGGATTGAGGTTCAACTGCGGTGATCAGAATTACACAATCACGGAAAAAATAGAGGATGGAAGATATCGGCTGGAATGTGAATCTCCTGGCGCAGCGGGGAATCAGTATTCCGGCTTTTTACTTCCGATACAGTATATCGAGGGACTGCAGACGGCACAGATTGCAGGAGTTTTGATTCCCGGCGAAGATGCGGATGACACAGATACACTTCGCAAGCGGTATTATGACAGCCTGAACGGTTTTTCTTTCGGAGGCAACATTGCTGATTACAAAGAGAAGGTAAATCTCATCGATGGGGTGGGCGGTGTAAAAGTGTGGCCTGTATGGAATGGCGGCGGGACGGTAAAACTGACAATTATTGATTCCGAATATAAAGCGCCTTCACAGACTCTGATCGATACGGTTCAGAGTGAAGTAGATCCGGAAACGAATCATGGTGAGGGGCTTGGGCTTGCTCCTATCGGTCATACGGTTACCGTCGTGGGAGTGACGGAGCAGAAAGTCGACGTCAAGACGAATATCGTGTTTGTGACGGGTTGGACGTTTGATGAGGCGCGAAGTCAAGTGGAGGATGCTATCGAAGAATATTTTGCGGAGTTGGCGGAACAATGGGCCGATCAGGAATACATGGTCGTGAGAATAGCGCAAATTGAAATGCATATCTTAAATCTATCCTGCGTCGTCGATGTGATGGATACTACCTTGAACGGATATGCAAAAAATCTGGAGATCGACGCTGAAATGATCCCCGCTCTCGGCAGTGTAGAGGTAATATGATGCGAAAACAGTTGATATCTTATTTGCCTGACGTACTTTTGAAGACCTGTGAATTTCCATTGCTGTGTCTGGCAGAACAGCCGGAATTTGACGGATTCCTGTCAGCAGCTGAAAATGTTTTAGATTCTCAGTTTATCATGACGGCGCCAGAGGCTGCAATCGATAGATATGAAAGGATTTTCGGAATTGTTGCAAGGGATACGGAAAGCCTGGACGACAGACGATTTCAGATACTCGCTAAGATAAATGAGCAACTGCCCTATACGATTCGGAGACTGCGTGTATTATTGGACAGCTTCTGTGGAGCGGAAAATTATTCTGTGGATGTAGATCATGCACATTATATTTTGTCGGTTCAGTTCAATCTTTCCGCAAAGAGTAATTTCGGCGATGAGCTTCTGGAACGTATGGTTCCGGCAAATATGCAGATTCGGATTGTATTGATGACGCCGGCTTCTCATCTTTATACCGGATTTTTTAGCCATGAAATCACAAGCCACACTTACAAGATGGCATCGCAGCCGGACATGAGCGTGCATGACAGTCAGATATACAGCGGATTTACAGTCCGGCAGGGCACGATACATAAATATATCATGCGAGGAGGTGGTGAGATTGTTTGAGGCTCCTGTATTCACGAATGCGGGACGAAGATTGTTGAACAGGGCGATTGCAGGAGAAAATCTGATCTTTACGTCAATCAAGATGGGCAGAGGCGAAATCGACTCGTCCGATGATATCGCGTCTATGACAGATCTGATCGATCCGGTTATCGCACTGGACATTCACAAAGTAAAGGCAGAAGAAGAGACGGCAACGATTACCGCTACATTTTCTAATAAGGATTTCAGCCAGGGTTTTCTTTTTAAAGAACTCGGACTCTTTGCGAAAGATCCTGACGGCGGAGAGGACATCCTTTATTGTTATCAGAATGCTTATGACACAGCGGAATACATAGCAGCGTCCACAAGCGAGATGATCGAAAAGCAGATATCGATCATATCTATCGTAGGAAACGCGGAGCATGTTTCTGCAACGATTGACGATTCCCTTGTGTATGTGACATGGCAGGATCTTGAGGAATACGTAGATAGCAGTCCGAAGTTCTTCGTTCAGGAGGAAGAGCCGTCTGTAAATAATTGCCTCTGGATCAAACCGATCAACGCCGATATCACAGATCCTGAAACAGATCCCGAAACGGTGATGCTGGAATTATCGGACGATCTGGAAGCATCAGACTATTATGCGGAAATCGATGGAAATTTAAAAGCGATTGAAAATGTGGTGGATTCTGAAAGCGAACTGACTGACAGCAGTTATATGTTTGATTTTACTTAAGTAAGGCCTTCGGGCAGAAAGGAAAAGAAATGGCGGTAAACGCGACTTTAAAAGGGATGGTCGACGGCGAAATCGTCGAAATATACCCGAAAACGGCGGCAGACAATGTCTACGTCGACAGCAATACGACGCTGACGTCAAAGCTGAACGGGATGAACACGGCAATCCAGGATTGTACGACGTCGGAAGAGCTGACGTCGGCCTTGGGAAACTACGCGACGACAGAGTCCGTAAC
>CAZGBL010000080.1:0-8842 GCA_964523955.1 uncultured Oscillospiraceae bacterium
TTACTACACTACCGGCGCAGTAGGCGTAATCAAGAACTGCGCAAACAGCGGAACTGTAAACGGCAATTCCAAGACTGGCGGTATCGTCGGTGAAAACGCCGGTCTCATCTCTTCCTGCTCCAACACAGCGGACATCCGCTCCTACGGCGGCGGCAAAGACGGTACAGGCGGCATCGCAGGCCGTAATGGAAACAACAACACTGCTGTGGAAACAGGAACTATAAGAAACTGCTATAACACCGGCAGCATCAGCGATGCCACCGCCAGCGGCTCCAAGGGCAAATGGGTCGGCGGTATCGTCGGTTTCCAGAACGCAAAATCTACCGCAACAAACTGCTACAGCACCGGTACGATTTCCGGCTACAGCTACTACAACAACATCGTGGGCAACAATGAAAATGCTTTGACCGATACAAACTGTTACGGCAGTCAAACAAATGGTACAGGCACCGCTGTAAAAGAGACAGGGAAAATGCCGGTTGCGGAGGATGCGGAAGCGGATGAAGATGGAAATACAGTCACCACCGCAAACATCGAAGCCTACATGAAAACCTCTGGTTTCCTCAGCGATCTTGCTGTAAACGCTGACTCATTATGGGCTCAGACTGAGGGCTCCTTCCCTTATCTGACTTATGAAGCGACGGAAACGTCCGCATCCAGCAGCAGCACTCCGGCGGCAGGCACCGTATATCTTGACGGTACAGCTGCGGAAAATGGTACCGGTACGGCAGACAGTCCGTTCAACAGCTACGCGAGCGCTGTAACCGCAGCAGGCTCCGGCGGTACGATCTATGTAAAGGGAACGGTAACATTCAGCGCTGCCGCTACCCAGCACGACAGCGTGACGATCAAGCGCGCCAACGGCTTCACAGGCACACTGATCAACATCGCTCCGGGCGCAGACAACATCGTTACTCTCACCACGATGACAGTAGACGGCAGCAACTCCGGCACACTCTTCAATGTTACTGACGGTACGCTCCGCCTCCGCGGTACGATCAAATTACAGAATGCTGACATCGGCGTAAACGTAGCTGCAGGCGCCACAGTAGAAGCCAACAAGACGATCATCAGCACACCGACTGCGGTCAATCTGGCCAGCGCTACGAGCACATGCATCCTGAACGACTTCGGCGGCACCAGCATCACAGGAAAGATCTATCTTGCTGCCGGCGCAAAGATCACTGTGGCTGCTGCGCTGAATAGTGCGATTACGGTGGAATGTGAATCTCCGGCAGTCGGCACAGTTGTTGCAGAAGCTTCGGAAGACTATGAATTTGTAACAACTGATGTTGAATATATTTCATATGTAAATAACTCATATAGCGTGCAGACTTCATTAGATTATCCATATCAAATGGTACTCGCTGCCGCTACCGTATAATCCCAATAGGAAATTATCATTATGAATACAAAAAGAAGAATATCGAAAGCGATCACATTTTGTTTAACGCTTGCCTTAGTAATATTCTCCTCGATGTCTGCCTTTGCGGCAGACATCGGGGATGATACAAGCTCAAACAATTATATTATGGGCGTATCTATCGACAAAACAGAAGTCGCTCCGGGAGAGAGTTTCACTATTACATATACAAAAAAGTGTACGAACCCTTGCTATTCTGGTCAGGCGGCTTTAACGCCAGCCACAGGAAAGTACACCGAATATTTTAGTGATGTCACCTCGATCCCTGGTGAGCTTTTTAAAGAAGCTGGTTTGAATGCTCCCGATAGAATTACTACACTGAACGGGAATGAGATACGGATCATTTATCCAAATGGAAGTAACGTAATAGATAAATCGGGAGAATTATTTTCAATTACGTGTACCATAAAAGATGATGCGCCAAGTGGGACATTTTCTTTTACATCTAACTCTTCACAATATACAAAGGCCAATAGTAACCGCCAATTGGAAACTTTTCAGCATTCCTTCCAACTGACGATTAAAGGTTCTGAGAAGACCGACCCCGCCTACACCATTACCCCTGTCGTATCCGACACGGCAAAGTATGTAGGCGACACCTTTGACGTAAAAGTCAATGTCAGCGCGGATCAGGCAGACGCTGGGCTGTCTGCGGCAGACGCATTTCTCAATTATGACAAGACTCTCGTCAGACCGACTGCTGTTTCTACGCAGACACTTACTGAAGGCTCCGCGCTCTATTATACGGATGGGACAAACGGCGTCACAGCCGACGGCACCGGAGTGATCAAAACTTACGGTGATTCCGTACCAGTAGGAGAATCGGGCGTTACGGTGGCGACCTACACATTTGAAGCCATCGCCCCGGGAGATGCGTCCTTCAGCATCGCTGACGGCGCTAAAGTAGGTCAGTCAGGAAACCCTGCGGACATTGCAGCAGCATCCGGCGATCCTGCTGTGGTAACGATTTCCGAAACTCCGTCAACCGTCGAGCTGATCTCCAACGATCAGTATAAAGGAGCTCCGACGGACTATCAGGTTCTCAGGTACACCGCAAATGCCCTTCCGGCAGAAGGCAGCGCATACTTCTACGGTGACAGCGAATCTCCGCTGCTCTGCGCGGGACAAAACGATGCGGGAAAATACGTATTCCTCGGTTTCGTGGACAGCGCGCTGACAAATGACACTCTGGCGGCGGTGACAGAAAAGGAACATACGGACGGCTATATCACTGTCGCGCACGATGGAGACGTCAATCTCAACGGAACGGTCAACGCCATCGACGCGCTGATCGCGTACGATCTGAGCAATGGAAACGAGGCTTACCTCGCAGACGCATCCTTTGAATCTCTGAGCATTCAGTCACGTCTGGAAGCGGATGTGGACAACGACGGCTGCGTGGATGCAAAAGACGCCCGCGCTGTGATCTACAAGGCTCTCAACATCGATTCTGAAGCTGCAGATCCGACAGCCTGATCGATGCATGATCCGATCATCCTGATACGTATTTTATTGCAGGACACATCTATTTTGTAAAAATGATTGACATGTAACCAGGTCTCCTGCCTGCAGGAGACTTGGTTATTGTTGCATCTCTGACATAAGGCAAAAGATAGGAGTTGATCTATATTAAGATATGTAAAGTGAATTCTCCCTGCCGCCGAAACCTTTCTGTCAGGTTAATTTCATGCCGAAGGCTTCTGGCTTTCGCGCTTTCCGCTTCGTTAGTGATCGCCACTCCCGTCATAGCATCTGCGGAGGATACGGACATGAGCTTTCATTTCAGCCTCAGTGTCGATGAAACCTCTTCTGCCATCGTATCGCCGGGCGACGAGATCAGTGTCACCGCAGCGCTTTCACGAACTGACACAGCGGACAGCTTCCCTATGTATGCAGTGCAGTATAATCTCTATTATAATTCCGATTTTTTCGAGCTTGTACCTGACAGCGTCTCCCTCGGGAAAGACAGCAAAACCGGTATTACTGTCACCCTTCAGAAATTGACCGGTAACTGGGACGGCTGGACGAGTATCTCTGCAAGCGCATACTCTACGGAGCTTGAGGGGGATATGTGGCAGAACCCGGCTGAATTGCTTTCGTTTAAACTGAAAGCTCTTCGCGTAGGTACTTCTACCCTGCTCAGCCGATACTGCAAGGTCGGTACTTCCGACGGACTGGAAGTCTATCCTTCAGAGGCGGATGATGTAACCGTCACAGTGAAAACCTCCGCCCTTCCTTCCGAAGACGGCGCTGGCGGCAATACAGGCGGTTCTGGCGGCAGTCAATCCGGAGGCGGCTCCGACAGCTCCGGCGGCAGCGGAAGCAGCAGTACGGGAAACAGCGGCAATACAACTCAGCCTGCTGAAGATCCGGGCAGCCAGCCTTCGGGGAATCCGACTCCGGCATCTCCTTCAAATCCGGTACAGAAGCCGTCGGAACGATTCAGCGACGTCGCTGCAGGCGCGTGGTATGAAGACGCTGTGAGTTATGTGCTCGGAGAGGAATTATTTAACGGAACAGGAAGCTCCACCTTCTCACCTGACAGCCCAATGACCCGCGCCATGCTGGTAACAGTGCTTCACCGTCTCGAGGGAACACCTTCCCCTGCGGCAGGCAATACCTTCACCGATGTTCCGTCAGGACAGTGGTACACAGATGCCGTGGCGTGGGCAGATCAAAACAGCGTCGTGACAGGCTACGGCGGCGGACGCTTCGGTACAGACGACAATATTACCCGTCAGCAGCTGGCAGCCGTCCTGTACCGATATGCTTCTTTGAAAGGCTACGATATTTCTGCCTCCGCAGCTCTTTCACAGTACCGGGACGCCGACAGTATAGCCGACTGGGCGGAGTCCGCCATGAGATGGGCCGTCTCCTCCGGTGTCATCACCGGTATGGACAGCAGCACGCTTTCTCCTTCCGGTACAGCCTCACGGGCGCAGGTAGCGGTCATGCTGATGCGCTTTTCTGATCTTTATGACTAAGGCTATGGTTTATCCTATGAAAGGTTGATAACCCTATGAAAAAAACACGAAAAATATTATCCTTCATTCTGACGTTTTCCATGCTGTTCGTGACGATACCTCAGTCTGTGGCAGTCTGGGCAGCTTCCGATGAAGCAGAGTATGCCGTTTCACTCGCTTCCTCTGCTGAGAGCGTCGAAGAGGGCGAGACGTTTACGGTCACCGTCAGCATCTCTTCCTCTGACTCTGAAGCGTCCGCCGCGGCGCTCCATGGGAAAATTACATACGATACTTCCGGGACAGAATACGTAAGCGCGGCGGCACCGACGGATTCCGGACTGAACGTGGACGCTTCCGCCGACGGCGGGACGGTGACTCTCAGCGTATACGGAGAGTCTCAGCGCGTTTCAGGCGACGGAGCCGTTATGGCGGAGCTGACGTTTCGCGCTCTCACCCCGGGCAGCGCGTCTTTTTCCGTATCTGACGGCGCAGTAGTGGGCAAATCCGGCGCTTCTGCCGATATTCCCGCAAAATCAGGAGATTCCATTTCCGTAACTGTCAGCGCTGCGGCTCAGACCCCAGGAGATTATGACCTTACGCTCGGTATGGAGGACGACGGCCTTACGTGGACGATTCTGACGGTAAACGGTGAGACTGTCAACCGGGAGGTCGCCGGCGGAACAACCGTCTCCAATATCTCTGATGTCGGAGATATTATCACCTTCTGTGTAACTGCGCCGGATAATGTACAGTATCTTAATGTATATCCCCATCCCTATGGCTCGGATAAGACTCAAAAAACTGTTGAATTCAACGAATCCGGCGGGATCTATACTCTCGTCATGCCAGGATCTGACGATGGAAATGGTCAGAAACATTACTGTGTCGACGCTACGACGCTGAAGCTTCCGGACTCTGAAGATTATTCTGTGACGGCGAATCTTACAGAATATCGAATCGAAAGCAGCACCTATGTATGGATATGGTCCCAGATATCAGATATCGTCGTGACGTCTGCAGACGGCCGTCGGTTAACCCGTCTCTTCATATCGACGGACGGCGGCGATAGCTGGAGTGTAAAATATCCATCCGCTCAGGACGGGAATACTTATACCTTTGACGACACCTTGTTTAGTATGATTTACACTTATTATGAGTCATTAAATTACTATGGAATTGACAACATGAGTCTGACTCTGAAAGCGGAATTTGCATCCGAAACGATCACCTCCATTTCGACGGAAGAAGAGCTTCTCCGCTTCGCCCAGGCGGTCAACGCCGGCGATACGTATAGCGGCGTTACGGTTACTCTGCAGAACGATATCGCTCTGACTCAGCCCTGGACAGAATCCATCGGGAATGATGAAGACCATCCGTTCAATGGAACCTTCGACGGAGGCGGACACACCGTCAGCGGCCTCGTTATCGACTACACTTATGACGTGGACAGCACGCTGCCCAGGAATGCCAGATATTTCGGTCTCTTCGGGGTGCTCGTCTCTGCGGAGATCAGAAATCTCAACGTCGAAGGAACGATCGACGTCGACGACCCTGTTACCGACTGGGATTATGCTACAAGCGGATCGCAGTACTCCTACATCGGAGGAATTGCGGCTCATAGCAGTAAAACCAACTTTATCAGCTGTACGAGCGATGTGGATATCACCGCCTCCAGCGGAGCCGTCGCCGGTATTTCCGGGTCAGGCTCTTCGCAGTATTTCACAGACTGCTTCAACTACGGCGATCTGAAGATAACTGGCAGAAACTACGAAGTATCAGGCATTAGCGAGGTAGGCTCGATGCTTCGCTGCGGAAATTACGGAAACATCACAGTCGACTGCGGACCAGTCTATACGATGGTCTCTCCTCCTGCCAGCTCCGGATCGACAAACGTTACCATCAAAAAGTATGACACGGCCACCGGTTATGCGGGGGGACTCTCAGCTTATAGTGGTAGTAAACTTACTGAGTGTTTCAATAAAGGTACGGTCAGCGGCCGCGCTCTGTATATGGGCGGGCTTCTCGGGTGCGCAACTAGTAATAAGATTACCGACTCTTATAATACGGGAACGGTGGAGCTTCCTGTAGATCATTATGATTTTCAAAATCCTGAAAAATATATTGCATATACAGGCGGACTCGCCGGACGGATCACGAGAAATGCTTCATTTCAGAACTGTTACAACTCCGGCGCGGTGATCTCCGCCGCCAAAACATATGGATGCAGCGGTCTTCTATATGGCGGCATAGATGAATCGTACACCGTAACGGAAGACAACGTCTACACCTCGGAAACAGACCCTCCGGTCTCCTCCGTCACGCAGGAGCTGCTCAACGGCGACAACAGAGAAGTATGGAAGGCCGACGAAAATAACATCAACGGCGGTATGCCCCTTCTCTATTGGGAAGACGATTCATCAGGCGACAAAAGCTATTCCGTATCCTTTAATACAGGGGATATCAGCGCGGATATCAAGGTCTACTACGACGCGGAGCATACACAGCTGATAGAGCCTGCAGACGGCGCTTACAGTCTCCCTCAGGGCACGTATTACTACATCGCCGAAGCGGACGGATATTTCACGCTGCAGAGCAGCTTTACCATCGTAAGGCGCGATGTTACCGTAGGAGTGACTTTACAAGCCTCTGCCGACGTGACGTTCCATATCGCGCCGGCGAACGCTTCCTTTGAGCTCAGCGACGCGTCCGGTCAGTCTGTCGCGCCGGAGTCATCTTCCGACGGCGTTTACCGCTTCAGGCTGTACAAAGACGCTCTGTACAAATACACCGTCACGGCCGACGGCTACAACGGCGTAACCAGAGAATTTACCGCCGTCAGCGATACCATCAGCATAGCGCTGACGAAGTCGGATTACGGCGGCGGCAGCCCAGACAAGTATATCTACGGCTCGGATAACCCCGGAAAAACGCATACTGTCACGTCGGGCGGCTCCTATTATATCGGCGAAGGCGCCACCGGCACGATCACCGTCGATACCACGGAGAAGGTTACTCTTATCGGAAAAGGCGTAAGCGTGAAGGACGTCTACGAGGAGCTGGCCATAGACTGTGTAAATGCCGACTCTAACCTGACCATTCAGGACGTCTACATCCACGCGGAGGAATCGGATAAAGCCAGGAATATGATCAATTTCACAGGCAGAGGAAACCGTCTGTATTTTAAAGGTACCAGCATCCTGGATACCAACAGAAACGCAGAAGGCTACGCTATGATTCACGTCAATCAGGATACGGAGCTGACCTTCGGCGGCGTATCCGACAGCGATACTCTTTATTTCTATAAAAGAGAAATGGGAGCCGGTATCGGCGGAAACGGCGCTACTGAGGACGGCACCGGACAGGAAGCGGAAACAAACGGAAAGATTACCATCACCGGCGGAAACCTCTTCATGAAAAGCTCCAAACAGGGTGCTCTCATCGGTGCAGGCGCTACGGCCGGTACTTTGACTCCCGGCGATATTATCATCGAAGGCGGCGTCCTCAATCTCGTAACCGTCTCCCGAGGCGCTGCCATCGGCGGCAGCGCAGGTTATACCGGCGCATCTTCCGGCTCCAACGTCTACGTCCGGGGCGGTACGATCAATATCAACATCGACTGGACGGGTGCGGCCATCGGAGGCGGCGGTTATGCCGAAGGAAACGACTCCGACGGAGGAACACTCTACTATACCTCCGGCTCCATCCGTACCTTCATCGATCAAAACGCCGTCTCCTCATGGAATGTCAGCAGTCCTGGCATCCACGACAATAAAGCCATCACCGCGGACATCGCAGACAGGAACGGAAACGAACTCTACCTTCTGATTCTCGACACCGATAAGCTGAAGACCTCCTCCGGCAATTTCACCGTCAAAGACGGCGGCAGCACGATTTACAGCGGCGGTCTGCACGAGTACGAGTACGTCGGCGCTTACAATACATCCGCCGGCTCGAGACTTTCCTACACCATGGACAACTGGACATCTCTCGATGATTCCAATCTCTATCTGTACGTCGCCGGAGAAGACCACACGCTGACAGTCAATGAAGAGACGGTAGACGCGAAGTGGGACAGCGCGTCTGAAACATTCACCCTGACATACAGCTCCGGAGCCACCTCCGGCGGCAGCGGCGGTACTACCACAGAAACCTATGGCGACATCGAAATCACCTCAGGGGCAGGCGGTACAGTCACCATCGATAAAAAGGACGCTAAGACCGGCGAAGCAGTCACCATCACGGCTACGCCGAACACAGACTATGCTGTCGATCAGGTTTCTGTCACGGATAAAGACGGGAAAGCCATCGCTGTAAAAGATAACGGCGACGGTACTTATACGTTTACCAAGCCTGCGGGCGAGGTCAAAGTCAATGTGACCTTCAAGAGCACTGTACAGCCGGTACCGGATATCAGCGGCTTTATCGACGTAAACAGTTCAAACTGGTTCTACGACGC
>CAZGBL010000081.1:0-1418 GCA_964523955.1 uncultured Oscillospiraceae bacterium
ACAGGTTTTCGGACACTCTGCCGCTTCTGTAAGCAGCGGGTTCCATTTCCGACTTCGGCGGTTGGGTAATAATCCCCTGCCGAAACCATTACGACCGCCTTGTATAACAATTTCCGTTTCGCATATACTATAACAAGCGTCGGATGTCCCCGCTTCTGTAAGCGGCGGGTTCCATTTCCGACTTTCGGCGGTTGGGGGGATTCATCCCCTGCCGAAACCCGGCGGAGCGAAAGCTTCTGGGCGCTTGCAGCAAGCGTTTGTGCTGTCCCCGACAAGCTCGCCGCTTGTCAGGAACTCTGCTCCGCTCTAAAAAGTATCAATGAAAAGCGAAAGGATGAAATAATGAAAATTCAATGGAAAACACTTATCGGAAATCTCATCATACCTCTGGCCGTCGGAGCTATTTCCGGCTTTTTTACAAAGAACGCCATGGACAGCTATCAGGAGCTCCGTCAGCCGCCGCTCGCTCCGCCTTCTATCCTCTTTCCCATCGTATGGACGATATTATTTGTGCTCATGGGAATCTCAGCGTATCTCATATCTGTCAGCAGCGCTGCCGACGGACGATATACACTGCCAAAGCTCTATTGGATCCAGCTGATCGTCAATTTTCTCTGGCCGTTTATCTTTTTCAATCTTAGCATGTATCTTGCGGCGTTTTTGTGGCTCCTTCTGCTCATAGCTCTTGTCATCGCCATGATCGTGAAATTTTACAGAATTTCTCTTACCGCCGCCCGCCTTCAGATTCCATATCTTATCTGGCTTATATTTGCAGGTTATCTGAATCTCGGTATTCTTTTACTAAATTAGACCCGCATTCATTACTTATGGTACGGCTCTTTGCGAATAATTTTAAATGACCTGTAAATCTGCTCCAACAAAATGACACGCATCATCTGATGGGGAAATGTCATGGCCGAAAAAGACAGCCTAAAATCCGCTCTTTGGCGCACCTCTGCTGAAAGTCCCAGAGAACCTCCAATAATCAGATCTACCGTACTCCGACCGCTCACAGCCAACTCATCCAATTTATCTGCCAGCTGCTCAGAGGAGAGCTGTTTTCCCTTTACGTCCAAAGCGATGACATAAGAATCCGCAGCAAGCGCCTTTAAAATACTTCTCCCTTCGGCGACCCTTACATTTTCCTCATCTGCAGCAGATGCATTTTCTGGAAGGCGCTCTTCTTTTAATTCTATAATATTCAACCGGCAGTACCGGCCGAGGCGTTTAGAATACTCTGCGATAGCCTCCGTCCAATATTTTTCCTTCAACTTTCCTATGCATACTACATTGACGTTCATAACGGTACCCCTCCTCGTTCTAAGATCTGAAAGACATACCCGTATTCCCTTCTCCCCAAATCATTTTATCTCGCTTTCCCTCTCTATGCAATTTTTAAGATTGTCTGAAGGATCTGC
>CAZGBL010000081.1:1518-8838 GCA_964523955.1 uncultured Oscillospiraceae bacterium
AATAATTCAGCGGGAGAAATCGCGATAAGCTCGCGATTTCTCCCGCTATTTCTAACATTTTATGAGGATGATTTCTGTAAAAGCTGCATTTTGCAGCAATCCCTGTACTATCGTCTTTTACCCGACTAATATATTACATTAATTTCCAAATATTCCATCAAACCAGCTGCCGCTTCCCTGACTGCCATACTGACTATTGTCGTCTGGCAGACTGCCGCCGGATCCAGATGCGCCATTTCCAGAAGAACCATCTGCACTCTTATACGACGTGGTGTTTGCCGTATCCTGAGCCTTCAGTGTAAGCTCCAGTGTCTGATCTTCTTTATTGCGCTCAATCGACACCGTAATCTTATCTCCCGGTCGATAGCCTACCAGCTTTTTCTTTAAATCGCTCAGATTATCTATCGCATCGCCATCGATAGCAGTGATAATATCTCCTTCCTTCATACCTGCCTCCAATGCGGCAGACTCTGTATAAATCTGAAGAATTACGACGCCTTTTTCCGCTTTAAAATCCGTCTGATACTGTGCGACGGCGTCTTCCACATTCATGCCCGTAATGCCGAGATATACCTGTTCATATGTGCCGTTTTCCTTGATCTCCTCTATAATCGGAAGGGCTGTATTGATCGGAATGGCAAATCCGAGACCCTCTGCAGAACTTGCTTTTGCGGTATTGATGCCGATAACGTCTCCGGAACTGTTGATCAGCGGACCGCCGCTGTTTCCTGAATTGATGGACGCATCTGTCTGAATCAGACCCTGCATATTATTTTGACTCTGACCAGTGCTGTCTGTGGTGGTAATACTTCTGTCAAGTCCACTGATAATTCCCTGGGTTACACTGCGTTCAAAATCTTTGCCTAAAGGATTTCCGATAGCCACAGCATAGTCGCCGATTTTCACATCGTCGGAATCTCCCAGATCTACTGCCTGCAGATTCGTCGCATCAATTTTTACGATTGCCAGATCCAGCGTCGTATCGCTCCAAAGAACCGTGCCTTCATACTCTGAGCCGTCATATAAATCCACCGTTATAGAAGAGGAACTGCTGCTCTCAACAACATGAGCGTTTGTGAGAATATATCCACCTTCATCTACGATAAATCCTGTGCCTGATCCTTCCGTAGTACCTTGCTGAAGCCCGAAGATGGATTGTCTATAAGTCTGCGATACCGTACTGATGCCAACCACAGAAGGCATCACCTTCTCCGCTATGACGGAGGCGGCGTCCAAGCTGCCTTCACTGGAATCGATAGAAATATTACTGCTCGCCTGACCTGTACCGCCGCCTGTATTCCCAAACATATTTACAGCAGCCGCACCTCCTCCGAATCCGGCTGCAAACGCCAATACTATGACAAGAACAACAGCGATGCCCGCTTTTGTGCCTCGCCCCATCGGCTTCTTTTCCTTCTTCATTTTTCCGGGATCTGCTGTCATCCCTCCAGGCTGATTTTGCACAAAGCTTCTGTCCCCATGTGCCGTTCCTGTTTCATATGAGGCACCCGCAGGTCTTTCACCCGCGCCTGCAGACCGATTTCCCGATGACGATGCGCCATCGCCGCTGCCTGCGTATCTCGAAAAGTCTCCAACGCTCTGCTGTCCATTCTGAGAACCATATATTCCGTTTGAACCACTCTGTCTGTTTTGCCCGTTTTGTCCGCTTCCAACGCTTCCATTGCTCTCAATGTTTCCGTTGCCCCGAAAATTACCGCCGGAACTCCATGCTGATGAGGTGCGCCGTATATTTTCAGATCCTTTCTGTCCATTTCCTTCTGCAGCGCTTTCATCTGCTGAATGAACCGCCTCTCTGATACCAGCTGCTCTGCTGTAATCCACCTCTGCTGCGCCGTCGCTTTCACGAGCCTCCGTCCGCCCTCCGGCCGCTTCAAGGCTGTCAAAGTTTCTTCCTGCATCTTCGCCGCCGTCCCGTACTGACATGCCTGACACATCTGAAGCACTCCTTTCGTCTCTATCAGACGACGCTTCAGCCCTGACATCCCTCTGCTCTTTCTTTTCATCTTCCGCACTGACACTCATATCGGCATCTGTTCCGCTGTCAGAAGAAAAATCGCGGTTCCATTTTTCTCTGTCCATAATCTTATCGACCTCCCAAGTTATCTATAGTTCAGTAAATCCACTCAGAGCGTCACGACTTAGAACTTCCAGTCTCATGTGCTTACCCGGAAAATATTTATTCTCTTCCAGAATATTTGTGACTGTCTGAAGCGCCAGCTGAGGAAAATTATTTTCCTTGCTGAGATGTGCCAGCAGGATCGTTCGATAACGATCATCGCACGACATCGTCTCTGCGAGTATTACCCCCGCCGCCTCGTTTGAAAGATGGCCACTGTCGCCCAAGATCCTGAGCTTCAGTCTGTAAGGATACGGACCCGCTTTGAGCATATTTACCTCATGATTGGCTTCTATGACGATCAGGTCAGACGCTGCAAGTTCAGACGCCACATCTTCCGGAACATACCCCGTATCCGTAAGCACGCATAATTTAGCACTGCCGGAAGACACGATATAACACACCGGATGGACGGCATCGTGAGAGACATTCATCGCTTTGATCTTCATATCGCCGATCTGTATTATATGATCTGTATTCAGAGAGTGAATCTTCTCGCTGTTATGTACGACGCTCTGCAAACACTGGCATGTTTCACCGCTGGCGTAAACATTCCAGAGCGGATTTTGCTTTGTAAGCACTCTCAGTCCCTTCACATGATCGCTGTGCTCATGTGTGATAAACACCCCTGCGATTTCCGAACGCTCTGTCCCTGTCTCTGCGAGCGCAGTGTGGATACGTTTCGTACTTATACCTGCATCTATGAGTATTGCCGACTCTCTGCTTTTTATAAGATAGCAGTTACCACTGCTTCCGCTCGCAAAGGAGCAAAAGCTCAGATTCATCATAGCTCCTATCCGAAGGCTTCCCGCCTCCTGTATTTTATACACTTTTTTTGTGACAACTTTATGAAGTACCTGTGACGTATTATTGCTCAAATGCGGAAATATATTTGATCTTACCGTCATTATATTCTATACGCCACGCCGGAAAAGCTGTATCGTAAAGAATGTCTCGTCCGATCTCACTATTTTCTACATAGTATACCAGATCCAACTTTTGTACTGTAACTGTTTTCGTATCTTCATCTTCCTCGTTATTCTCATCCTCAGAAGCCGCTTTTACTGGCACATTATCCGTATCGGCCGGCAGTATCTTCTCCATCGGAATATTGGAACCTGCTCCTACTATCTGTCCGTTCGCCTCAGCGCGTTCATTTTTTATAACGTCGATAAAGCTCAGCAGCGCCGTCGCAGGTTCCGTGATCTCCAATTTCGTCTCTCCTTCTTCCACGGGTTCCACCCATCTTCTTTCAAGCCTGGAAACCTTACCGTCCTGGAAAATCACTTTCATATAACATTCCTGTAAAGAAATACTTCCGTATCGATTTTCATACTCTACGACGACTGCGCCGTCCTGTTCGTGTACCGTTTGAGATATCGCTGTACCTGCCGTTTTGAGACCGCATTCTTCTACGAGATCATCTGCTATTCTGACAAAATCCTCGTCGTTCTGCGCTCTAACATCAGTATCTGAAGCGCTTTTTATAGCCTTGTTCACGATATCGCTGTCATATTTGCCATATTGTACAGTCAGAGACGGCAGCTTTGAAGGATGCTCCGGGATCTCACAGGCAAGATTTATGTTATTTTTTTCCATCTGGCTGACAGTATAGCTATACAATTCCGAGTTATTTTCCTTACTCTTTTCATACCTGATACCGTAAACACTGATCAGAAAAATATTTGTCGCTACCAGAACCACCAGAAGAATATTTTTTGCTCTTCCCCAATCCATTTAGCTCACCTCCGCATCCATCTGTCCAAGAAGCTCTCCCGTCTGCGGATCAAACCAGAACTTACTGCCGTCTGACATAGTGACCAGCCACACCGGCTTAATCGTCAGAGAATCGTTCTGCTTATCTCTGATACAACAAAATTTGATGCCCTTTATATCAGTTATAAATTTTTCCCAATATTCATCCGCCTTATCTTTATCATAATTATCTGATAATATCTTATCAAAATTATTTGTCAATATGTCGATGGGTGCCATAGCGTACTGCACTTCCATATTATCTTCAGATATTTCAGAAGTCAGCGCCACATCTCTCTGATACGATATCACCTGCGCGCCGCAGACGCTCACGGTCAGAATATCGCCTTTTGTGTACTCTACTGCTATACCGTTATATTCCATCCCAAATGTAAAGCTATACCCTCTATATCCGGAAGTATCGATAGGCTGTGCGGACTTTAAATAAGAACTGCTGCCATTTTTATACAGATTTTCCCAGCCTCCATGAGCGCCTACATATTCGATAGCAATTTCCAATGAATCATAAAATCCCTGTTCTTTATACAAAGAGGCTTCAAAATTTTCATTGTACTCCATACTGCCGTCTTCATTCATCAATAAGGACTGACTGCTTCCATACATATAGAGAATCGATCCTTTATTTTCTGTAATTTTTCTGACAAAATCCAGACCTGACGCAAAAAAGCCGGATGCGATTTTACTGACTCCGTTCTGATCCGAAATGGAAAATTCTCGCGTCGTCTCTATCGCAGTGATATCACACGACATATAAAGCGGCATAAGCGCATCGTTTTCTACTCCCACGATATCCGCCATATTATAATAAGGAACATATCCACTCTGTTCTATTGTCTGAATAAATTCCACTACTTGCTGCGTTAATTCTTCAACGATATCTTCATCTGTTAAAATAATTCTATAATAAGAATTTGTATTTTTATCCCTGATGAACAGATTTTCACCACTTGCTGACGAAAAGCTCATACTCGTCATTTCAGGAATGTCGTTCAGATTAACGCCTGTTTTCATATCGTTTTGTTCCAGAAATTCTTCCAGCGGTATACTATAGTCAAACCGCACGGTCAAAGAGGCATACGACATTACCTGATTATATTGATCTTCCTCTATCTTTTCCGCGGAAGATGCACTGCTCATATATTTTTTTATCAAATCCAGGGAGTTTCCATAGACTGTCGTATCTTTATAGGAATCATCTGCTTTCGCTATGGCATAGGCGTCTGATCCATCAAAAAAAAGAATATTCTTCGGTTTCACCAAATCCTGCACTTCTGGAACATATATACTTTGATCTTCATCAATGATACTTATAGGATTTAGATCCTTTAATGAAATATCCTTCCAAAAAAAAGACAAAAGCAGTATTGTAATCAGAAACAATACTACTATCAGGACATTTTTTATTCGCTCTATATATTTTTTTCTTGAGAGATCTGTCATAAAAATATCCCTTCTGTCTGCTAACAGGAAAACTGTATATCACGACGCTCCCCGTATCTGAAGACAGGGGATTCTCGGCTGCTGACTGCTCTGCGCCAAAAGCATGATAAGCTGATACATGGTATCATCTCAATCTGGCCGATCTATCACGATGTAAAAAATAAAAACTTTACTTTCAGTACAAGAAACAGCCTTTTAAAACAAAGGTACAGCGTTCTGCCGTACCTTACTTTTGTATATTTTCTAAAATCTTATCCCTTTATTAAAAACCCTTCGGCATCCTTCTATCTTTATTGCTGTCCTATCCCAAAAGCTTTTTCAGCAAAGATGCCCAGAATGAACTCGTCGTATTCTGTGAATTGAAAACATCGACTTTTACTGTATCCGACGTCTTTTTCTGTACCTTAACGTAAATTTCACTTGCATAAATAGCGTTGCCTGCCGAATTCAGCGTTGAAACGTTTATGCAGTAAACTCCTGGATCGAGACCTGTCAGCTGGCGAGTGTAATAACTCAATGATTTGGATGAGGAATAATTTTCTGTCTTTATGAGTTTGCGCGATGATGTCGTCTCTTCGTAAAGCGACATCCGAATGCTCTTAGGTGCCGTCATCTTTACTGATACCAGAACCGTACCTGTTTTCATAACCGCATCCTTCGTCGGACTGACAATGGTTATATTCGGGTCACGCGGAAGCGATGTTGCCGCAAATGCCGGTAAGGTAGTGAATATCAGACAGACTACGACAGTCAAAGCTATGATGACTCTTCTTTTGCCCACTATCGCAGCTCCTTTCTGAAATTAATGAATAGGAAATAAGTATTTTATACACTATATCTTGTGGATATGCCCGTAGACAATGCCACTAACATACGCTTTTAGTATAGACTTTCCATGTTACAGAATCATTACAGCACGTTTAATGTATATTTACAAAGTACCATCCTGAAATTCCTTGATTTTTAGGCTTTTTTTCAATTATAATATCTATTGAATATTCACACATAACATTGGAAAAAATCAATTACCGGATAATGATGTGCGGGGTCAAGGGTCGATGACAGATGCGTCAGCTGCATCGTCAATCGCTGCAAAATATACGTCTTTTTTATGTGAAGTATTTTATTATCAAACAGCGTCGTAACTCCTTGCTTTCGCTATGGGGATCTAAGACAGGTTCATCGAATTTATGCAAGTAATTGAAGATGGACAAAAACATATTGTATTTTAAAAAGGCTTTGATATAGCATCAACAGGTACGTTCCCTCTTCGCGTCTGCGAATCGGACGACGAAAGCGCCGGAAGGGGAAAGGCATTGTCTGTTGAGATTCGAAATTTGGAGATCTTATATGGCGATACTAAAAATATATACGGACGGCGCGTGCTCCGGTAATCAGAACGAAACGAATGTCGGAGGATGGGGCGCTGTTCTGGAATATGGTCAGGTAAAAAAGGAACTATGCGGCGGCGAGTCCAATACGACAAACAATCGAATGGAAATGACTGCGCTTATCGAAGCTCTTTCCGCTCTGAAAAAGAGCGATCAGACGATTGAGGTTTTTTCTGACAGCTCCTATCTCATGGACTGCTTTCGTCAAAAATGGTATATATCCTGGCAGAAAAACGGCTGGAAAACATCAAAAAAAACTCTGGTGGAAAATAAGGAACTCTGGCAGAAGCTTCTCGCTCTGACGTCTGATCATACGATCAGCTTTTACCGGGTGAAAGGCCATGTCAATCCTGATCATCCAAATACAAATATGCAGAAGCTTTACCAAAAATTTATCCAGTGGAATGGCAGCCGCTTTTCTATGGAGGAATTTATCTACATTACTCGAATGAATAATCGTGCGGACGAGCTTGCCAATGAAGGCATGGCTCCACTGAAAAGAAAATAGGAAAAATTTGCTGTTTTGCTGACGTGGCAATGCGGCGGACAGCCGGATCTGCTTATTGATCTGCTTAT
>CAZGBL010000082.1:0-2718 GCA_964523955.1 uncultured Oscillospiraceae bacterium
GAGCTTGTCAGGAGCTTTGCTCCGCTAAAAAAGGAAATGGATGTTTTGAAGAAGAAAAACGCAAGAAAAAAAGAGTGGGAAGCGATTCAGAAAAGAGAAGAGAGTTTTTTAAGAAGCCGAAGCGAGAAATCGGACAGTTTTCTGAATAAAAAGCTTGAGGAAAAGGTTCCCGAAAAGCTGCAGGAAAAGCTGGACGCCGCTTTCGGCAGAGCTTTTTCTTTGATTTTTAAGAAGGGTACCGGCGTCATCGAAAAGACGGTGAGAAAAGAAAAACGGGAACAGGAATATAAGGTAGATCTCTACGCCGCCGGAATCAGGGAAAACGGAAAGACGCTTCGTACTTTTTCGAGAAAGGCCGATCGTTCTGATAATGTAAACCTGCTGCTGAGCGGAGTGGAGGGTATCGGACTTGGCGTGTTAGGCGTGGGTCTTCCGGATATTCCTCTGTTTACTGCGCTGATCCTCAAGAATCTGTACGAGCTGGCGCTTCATTACGGGTTTTCTTACGATACAGAGGAGGAGAAATATTGGATGCTGCTTTTGATTCGAGGATCTCTTTCTTACGGTGAGGAAGCGAAAGCGATCAGCCGTGAAGCGGATCTGTTTATTAAAAATGAAAGTCTGGCAGAGGATTTTGAGTTGGAAAAGGAAATTCAAAGGACATCCCTGGCTCTTTCCAAAGAATTGCTGTATATGAAGTTTCTTCAGGGGATTCCGGTGGTCGGAGCGGTAGGAGGAGCGTACGATGTTATCTATTTGAGGCGAATCCAGAAATATGCAGGTATAAAATACAGGAAGAGATTTCTATATCGACAGGATTGGAGAAAAAAGAAGAGCGACGGAGAATAGGATATTTTAGTCGATTTGTCACGATATTTGTGTTATAATGTAAAAAATATCGGTTTTCAGGCGGCGTGCCTGCAATGGAGCGCCCTGCATTTGTCAGCCGATAGATATAGTAAATGACAGGTGACAGCTGCGAAGACGGAGCCGCAGACATCAGCGCATCGCATTCAGAGCGCATGGCGTATCAACGCGAGGGAGATGGTCTGCCGAAGTGAAGACGGAATCGCGGATTGTTGAAAAGGGAAGCAGGTGTGAATCCTGCACGAACTCGTCACTGTATTTAGAGAGCGGATATCAGCCGTGGTAATGATATGGATCGGATGATTCTGATTCATTTTCTGCGGAAAGTCACTGGAAATCTGGGAAGACGCATATTCGCGATGACCTTTAAGTCAGGAGACCTGCCTGTTGTTGTACAGAGACGGCGGACAGTGGTTTGCCGTTTCAGGCCACGAGTAACTGGTTGTACGCTAATCAAAGTAAGTAATCGCGGAGATATGTGAGAAGGCCGGGTATCTCTGATGTTTTTGCTTGCTCTCTTTTGTGTACCCCTTTTACTTGCAGGTAAAAGGTTTTTTTTATGCTCTGAATTTGTTCAGAGCAAGTTTTCGGCGGATTCAGTATAGCGTATCTGCCGGGAATCCAGACCAAGAAGTTTCTGTTCTTTTGCGGGAAACGGAATGAATTGCAGAGTCCGCGCTGAAGTTTCAATCGTTCGGCCGGTTGAGATTCTTCGATTGCTGAGGATGCTGCAAACGTTTATTCTTGCGGGAGTATGGAACGTATGGAACCAAAGGAGGAAAGTAAAATGAAAAAGTTATCTGTGATCGCACTGGCGGCTCTTATGGCTGCGGCGCTGCTGACAGGCTGCGGAAATGACGCGCAGGGAGGATCGAATTCCGCTCAGAATGAGGATGCGTCGGCCGGTAAGGATCAGGCGATTCTCGTCGTCAGTTTTGGGACGAGCTACAACGATAGCAGGGAGAAAACAATCGGCGCCATCGAAAACGCAATTCAGGAAAAATTTTCCGATTATGACGTGAGGAGGGCCTTCACCAGTCAGATCATCATCGATAAGCTGAAGGAGCGCGACGGCCTGGAAATCGACAACGTCGGCGAAGCGCTGGACAGAGCTGCGGCAGATGGGATAAAGACGCTAGTGGTTCAGCCGACTCATTTGATGGATGGCTATGAATATACGGATTTGAAAGACGAGTTGGAAACATATAAGGATAAATTTGATAAGGTTGTGTTAGCGGAACCGCTTTTGACCAGCGATGAAGACTTTAAAGCAGTTGCAGACGCGATTACGGCGGAGACGGCGTCTTATGTCGATGGAAAGACGGCGGTCTGTTTCATGGGACACGGCACAGAAGCGGATTCTAACGGTGTTTATACGAAACTGCAGGAAGTGCTCGCGGCAGATGGACACGATGCTTATTACATAGGTACGGTAGAGGCGGAGCCTTCTCTGGAAGATGTATTGGCTTCGATAAAGCAGGGCGGTTATACGAAGGTGGTACTGGAACCGCTTATGGTAGTAGCGGGAGACCATGCCAATAATGACATGGCTGGCGCTGAAGATGATTCCTGGAAGTCGCAGTTTGAGGCTGCTGATTATGAGGTGGAATGTGTTCTGAAGGGACTCGGCGAACTTGAGAGCATCCAGGACATTTATGTGGCTCATACTCAGGCTGCTATCGACAGTCTTTCTTAATAACAGGCGCCGGCTGTCTTCCACTCTTACAGAAGCGGAGGACATACGGCGCTTATTACATTGCAGGCGAAATGGAGAGTAATAGAGTAATATGAAGAATCAGAAGCGGAGGACATACGGCGCTTATTACATTGCAGGCGAAATGGAGAGTAATA
>CAZGBL010000082.1:2818-8793 GCA_964523955.1 uncultured Oscillospiraceae bacterium
CAGAAGCGGAGGACATACGGCGCTTATTACATTGCAGGCGAAATGGAGAGTAATAGAGTAATATGAAGAATCAGAAATGGAGAGGACTCGTATCGATTATGGTATTAGTCCTGACGCTGTTTACAGCGCCGATGCCCGGCTTTGCAGAAGAAGATGATGCAAAAACATCTCAGGTGGCAACCGCTGATGAAATGGCTGCGCCGCAGGATGTGGGCAGCGAGGATATGGTTCCGGTTTATGCTGATAGGATCGCTGAAGGTGAGTACGACATCGAGGTGGAGTCCAGTTCTTCTATGTTTCGCATCGTCCATGCGGTTCTGACGGTGAAAGACGGAAGCATGTCGGCTGTTCTGACACTCAGCGGCAAGGGATATGGAAAGCTTTTTATGGGTACCGGCCAGGAAGCGGCAGCTGCTGGCGAAGAACAGTACATACCGTATGTGGAAAATGAAGAAGGTGCCTATACTTACGAGGTTTCGGTAGAAGCACTGAATAAGGAGATCGCCTGTGCGGCGTGGAGTACGAAAAAAGAGAAATGGTACGACCGGAATCTGGTATTTAAGGCGGAATCCCTGCCGAGAGGCGTTATAGACGAAAAAGCTGCTGCAGGGACGCTGTCTGCAGATAAGGCGGAAGGGGAAAATACTTCCGTAAAATCGGATAAAAGCGGTGCGTCTGCAGTGAAAACTGACGTACCGGATGGCGATTATCTGCTGAACGTGACTCTTTCGGGAGGAAGCGGGCGAGCTACGATCACAAGTCCGGCGCAGGTTACGGTGAAGGATGGACGCGTGTGGGCTAAAATCGAGTGGAGCAGTCCGAATTATGACTATATGATCGTCGATGGAAAACGTTATGAAATGACGAATACGGAGGGCAATTCTGTATTTGAAATTCCGATATTGGCTCTCGATGAGGAGTTCAGCGTAATCGCTGATACTACGGCTATGAGCGTACCTCATGAAATCGAATATATGCTCTGTTTTGATTCGGAAGGATTGAATCGGGCAGCTGACGAAGGAGTTTCGACTGCCGCGGCCGCCGCTGCAGTGATTGTGATATTGATACTGATACTGATAATTGCGGTGGCAGCATTCGCCGTAAGAAGAGGAAGGTCAAAAAAGCGGTAATGCGTGATTTACAGGAGCGTCACAGCCGAGAAGAGACCGAACGGCAGGGCGCTGATCGGGCTGAGCCCGGAAATAATGAGAAACAGGCGGGCAATTATCGGCGGCTGCATCGAGTAAGGAAATCGAGTAAGGAAGATCGATGTAAGAGCAGAAGCGGGATGGTGAGATTGAGGAAGAGAGCTGTATGAGAAAAGTATGGAGCGAAACTCTGCCGAAGAAAAGAAGGATAAAATATAAGCGAATTACAGCGGCGATTCTGTTTTTCGTTTCGATGTTTATATTTGTCTCCTGCGCAGACGGGAACCTTGCTGCGGAAAGCGAAAATTTTAGTTCAGGTGTACTGTGGTCGGAAATGACGGTCAGCGGCAGAATGGAATTGAGCTATGCGCAGGAATTTTCTGTAGATTATTATGACGGCGGTTACAGGCTGATCGAAATTTCAGACGGAAGCCGTTTTCTTGCCGTTCCTGAAGGCGCGGATATTCCCCAGGGCATCGATGCGGATATAATCGTTCTGCGTATACCGGTGAAAAATGTCTATCTGGCGGCATCTGCGGCCATGGATCATTTTTGCAGTTTGGATGCTTTAGATGCTATTCGTCTGTCGGCGATGAAGACTGACGGATGGTATATTGAGAAGGCGCGGCAGGCCATGGAGCAGGGGCGCATCGCGTATGCGGGAAAATACAGTGCGCCGGATTATGAGCTGATCCTCGAGAGCGGCTGTGAGCTGGCGATAGAATCGACGATGATCCTGCATTCTCCTGAGGTGAAAGAGCAGATGGAAAAAACGGGAATATCTGTGCTCATAGATCGGTCGAGCTATGAACAGCATCCTCTGGGCCGAAGTGAGTGGATAAAGCTGTATGGTGTTTTGACTTGCCGCGAGGAACGGGCAGAAGCTGTTTTTAGAGAGCAGGAGGATAAGCTAAATGAGGTGTTATCGTCAACGAAGTCGGATCGCGGGGAACAGGAGAACGCTTTAACGCAGGAATCTGGGGCTGCCCAGGAAATGTCAGGAGATGGGGAGGCGAACAGCGTGGCTTTCTTCTATATCACATCTTCCGGCGGCGTTAACATCAGAAAATCAGGCGATTATGTATCCAGAATGATCGAATTGGCGGGAGGCCGATATGTCTTTGACGATATCGGCGATGGAAAAACGGCGACGGCAACGGCCACGATTCAGATGGAAGACTTTTATGCCGGCGCCAGAGATGCGGATTATCTGATCTATAACTCTACGATTGACGGAAATGTGGAAACATTAGAGCAGCTGCTGCAAAAAAGCACACTTCTGACAGATTTTAAGGCAGTGCAGCTGGGAAATGTATATGTTATAGGTAAAAATATGTATCAGGAGACGTCGGAGGCTGGAACGATCATTCTCGATATGTATAAGATGTTCCAGGGAGAGGATGAAAATATGAAGTTTTTGCGCAGGTTGAAATGAAGAAATGAGAGGCTCTGGGATTCGGAGTTACAATGGCTGAATCGCTTCAGAGCCGGCATCACAGAGAGCCGGCATCACAGAGACGGTGTGTTGTTGATATTGAGGAAGAGGGGAGGGCGGCAGAATGACGGCGACAGGAAAGGGAAAAAACTCTGCTTCCGCAGCAGTGTCCGCCGCGGCGGTTTCTGAAACCGGACGGGGCGGATATGACGGATGCGGCATACATGGCGAACATGACAGACATGGCGGACATGACAGACGCAGTCCATCCGGCGGGCACAGCAGGCGAAGCTGCGGCAGATACGCCGTTTCCTATATTCTGCTGGCAGTTTTGCTGCTGATACTCTTTTTCTGGAATATCAACGCCGGAAGCGTCCATATTTCTGTGGGAGAAATTTTTGGAATTCTCTTCTTCGAAAACGGCGATGATATGCAGTTCGATATCATATGGCAAATTCGTCTGCCGCGGATGATCGCTGCATTTGTATTAGGAGGCGCTCTGGCGCTGGCAGGGTTTTTGCTTCAGACTTTTTTTCGGAATCCCATCGCCGGCCCGTTTGTGCTGGGAATTTCATCAGGAGCGAAAATGGCGGTAGCGTTGACGATGATTTTTTTGCTGAAATGCAGCCTGGTTCCTTCCTCCTGGATACTGATCGCCGCAGCTTTTTCAGGAGCGCTTTTGTCCATGGGGTTTGTGCTGCTGGTTTCCGGAAAGGTGGGGCGTTCTTCCATGCTGATCGTCTGCGGCGTCATGGTGGGGTATATCTGCTCTGCGGTCACTGATTTTATCGTGGCTTTTGCGGACGACGCAGATATTGTGAATCTCCATAATTGGTCTATGGGAAGCTTCTCCGGAATGAATTGGAGCAATATCGGCGTGATGACGGCTGTTACAGCGGCTGCGTCTGTCGCCGTATTTCTGTGCGCCAAGCCCATCGGAGCTTACCAGCTGGGGGAGGGCTACGCCCGGAATATGGGCGTGAATATCCGCCTGTTCCGCATCGTTTTGATCCTGCTTTCCAGCATACTTTCCGCCTGTGTGACTGCCTTTGCGGGGCCGATTTCCTTTGTGGGGATCGCAGTGCCTCATCTCGTCAGGAGGCTTCTTCAGACGTCGAAGCCTATCATCGTCATTCCAGCGTGTTTTCTCGGAGGCTCGGTATTCTGCCTGTTCTGCGATCTGATCGCCAGGACTGTTTTCGCGCCTGCGGAGCTTAGCATCAGCGCTGTGACAGCCGTTTTCGGCGCGCCTGTCGTGATTTTTGTTATGGTGAGAAAACATAAGGGCTTGTAGCAGGCGGTGAATTTATATGGATAAGATTTACTTTCGAGCGGAAAAATTGACCGTGGGATATGGCGGAAAGCCTCTTGTAAAAGACATTGAGATCAGCCTGGAGAAAGGTAAAATCCTGTCGCTGATCGGCCCCAACGGAGCGGGAAAATCTACGATTTTAAAGAGCATTACAGGGCAGCTGCAGGCTATTTCCGGAACGGTGTACATCGGCGGTTCATCCGCAGAGCAGATCGGGGGAAAGGAACTGGCAAAGATCATGTCTGTCGTATTGACGGAACGAATCAGGCCTGAGCTGATGACGTGCTGGGATGTGGCGGCGGCAGGCAGATATCCTTACACAGGACGTCTCGGCATCCTGTCGAAAGATGATCGTGTAAAGGTAGAGGAGGCTCTCAGACTGGTGGAGATGGAGCAGTACCGGGATGAGGACTTTGGAAATATCAGCGACGGGCAGCAGCAGCGGATCATGCTGGCGAGGGCAATCTGCCAGGAGCCGGAGATCATCATATTGGATGAGCCTACTTCTTATCTCGATGTCAAGCATAAACTGGCTATGCTTCAGATATTGCGCAGGCTGGTAAAGCAGAACAATGTGACGGTGATTATGTCGCTGCATGAAATCGAGCTGGCGCAGAAGGCATCGGATTATATTCTCTGCGTTCGGGGCGAGTATATTCATCGATATGGAACGCCGGAGGAGATTTTTACATCGGAATATATCAGTGAGCTGTACGATTTAGATAACGGCTGCTACAGCGATATTTTCGGATCGGTAGAATTGAAATATCCGCGGTGGGATGCAGCAGCGCTTTCAGAACGGGATATCCGATCCGACGGGAACATCGTTCCCGAGGTGTTTGTAATCGCCGGCGGAGGAAGCGGTGCCGCGGTGTTTCGGAGACTGCAAAGGGAGGGGATCCCCTTTGCGGCAGGTGTTCTTCATAAAAATGATATCGATTATGAGCTGGCCAGAATGCTGGCGTGCCGCGTGATCTCGGAGAAGGCTTATGAACGGATCGGCGAGGCCGCTTACGAAGAAGCTCTGGACGTCATGAAACGATGCAGACGCGTCATCTGCTGTCTGGATGCGGCGGGATTCGGAGAGATGAATGAAAGAAACAAGGCATTATGGGAGGAAGCGGGAAAGAAAGGAATGGAAAGAATACTAATAGATGGAAAAAATGAAAAAATGAAAGAAAATGAAGAATAGCAGATGATAAGAATACTTTCCGGAGCGGCGCAGACTGATACGGGCTTACGGCAGGCGGATTTGCGTGCGCGCCGTAAGCCTTCATCTTTGTATCCAGTTGTTTCGTAATGTATAATAGGCGGATTTTGTGCGGCGCTGTAAGTTCCCGCGCCGTCCTTGAAAACGGAAAGCTTTCAAAACGCTTGTTATTTATTTTCCGCTTTCAGGAATTTCAGCGGATTTTCGGAGTGGATAAAGTGCATGAGCTGATAGGCACAGGTGATGGAAACTTTCTCTTCCGCCAGGATTCTTCCGCATTCTTCGCGATCTGCCAGTACGACTTGAATATCTTCATCATCTTCTTCGTGAATGCTCGTCGGTTCGCCGCTGAAATATCCGAAGACGGTGGCGCAGGCTTCGTCTGTCATGCCGGGACTCATGTAAAACGGACGGGAAAACGCATCTGTATCCATCGGCTCGAATGTCAGCCCTGTCTCTTCAAAGGCTTCCCGTTTTGCCGCGTCGATCAGAGATTCTCCTTCTTCGATAAGACCGGCTGGAAGCTCGTAGACATAGTCATCGATAGGATAACGGAACTGACGCTCCAGCACCAATTTATCTCCATGAGTTCCGAAAATCATGACGCCTGCCGGCTTCAGCCGATGCTCCACCGCTGTGATGCCGTCGATCGTTTCTGAACGCGATGCGGTGAAATAGGAACCGTGGCCGCCGTTTCTGTGAGTTACGGTGAGTTCGTACATATTTAAAAATCTGTTTTTTGTCTGTTTTTTTACATCGATTACTCTCGACATTTATAAATCTCCTTTCGTGGAAGGGCTTTTGGAAGAGCCCCTGTAATTTTCATTATACACTATTTGCTGCAGATCTTACCGTCGTTTTTTCTTATGA
>CAZGBL010000083.1:0-4884 GCA_964523955.1 uncultured Oscillospiraceae bacterium
GAAAATATATTACATTTTTTTCGACTTCTCCGCTGCCGCGATGACGGCGCTCATAGCTGCGTGACGGAAGCCGGAAGCCTCTAAAGAACGAACCCCTTCTATCGTCGTACCTCCCGGCGAACAGACCGCATCCTTAAGCTCGCCGGGATGCTGGCCTGTCTCCAGAACCATCTTAGCAGAACCCAGAACTGTCTGCGCCGCGAAGGAAATGGCTTTCTGCCTCGGTAATCCCGCTAAGACAGCGCCGTCAGCCAGAGCTTCAATAAACAGATAAACGAACGCCGGTCCGCTGCCGGAAACGCCCGTGACCGCATCCATCAGATTTTCGGGGATCTCCTCTGCCCGGCCGATGCTCCGAAAAACGTCCATGACAAAACGGAATTCGCTCTCCTCCACACTGACGCTGCGGCAGAGAGCCGACATTCCTTCTCCCACCATAGAAGGCGTATTCGGCATGACGCGGACGATCTTCACCTCATTTTCCGCATTTTTTACGGATCCTTCACCCTGTGATAAACCGGAAGAATTTTCTTCTATCATCTGTTCCAGATCTCGAATCGTCAATCCGGCTGCAATAGAGATGATTACTTTTTCCGGCGTCAATGACGGCGCCATCTCTGCCAGCACAGACTTCACATCCTTCGGCTTCACCGCGATCATGACCGCGCCGCATAACTCCGTCAGCTCGCTGATCGTATCGCAGACCGTAACGCCGGTCTCTTTCGCAAAAGCAGCTGTTTTTTCAGAGCTGTGTCCTGCCGCACAGATAGTCTCCGCATCTGCGCCGCCTGCAATATATCCCTTAATAATTGCGGCGCCCATATTGCCGACGCCAATGACTCCCAGCTTCATAAAAAATTCAGGCTCGGAAACCCACTCCTTTTAAGGGGTGGGAGGAGAGCCGCCCTCCTTCCTTTCATTGCAGAATACCGTCGCCTTTTCTTCCCCCGCAGCCAATTTTCGGAGAATATCCGGCTTGCGGCTGTTCGTCAGAATCATAGAAATACCATACGCATTTACCATCTCGGCAGCATGCAGCTTTGTTATGATGCCGCCGGTTCCGAAGCTGCTCTTCCCCTCTGTATCGATAGAGGCTCTGATCTGAGCCACGTTATTGATCTGCTCAATAAGCACCGCATCGTCGTATGTATTCGGATCCTTATCATATACGCCGTCGATGTCGCTCATCAGGATGAGCAGGTCAGCCGCCCAGAGATTTGCCGTTAAAGCGCTTAAAGTGTCGTTGTCTCCGATCTTAATTTCGTCCACACTGACACTGTCGTTCTCGTTAATAATAGGGACGACACCCTCATCTACCAGAGTGAACATGGCGTTTCGGATATTTAATTCTCTGATGTGATCGTGAAAATCCTCTCCCGTCAGAAGAATCTGAGCCACATGGATCCCATATTCGCAGAACAGCTCCTTATACATATTCATGAGCTCTACCTGACCGATAGCGCACAGCGCCTGCTTATAATTGATATCGCCTTTCCTGCTCCACTTGTTGATGGCAGAAACGCCGCAGATTCCGGCGCCAGACGACACGAGAATAACACGCTTGCCCTTTTCGATCAGAGAATAAACCTGGCCGATGATATTGCGCATAATTTCCTTGTTCACTTTTCCGTCCGGACCGGAAATTGTATTGCTCCCCAGCTTTATGACGATTTTATTTGCCTCTTCAATGAGTTGCTTCGTGCTTTTCATTCTTTCTTCTTCCTTGCATCGATCTGTCTGTTTTTTGCCGGCATCCTTCCTCAGCGCCGCAGAAAGCGGAGCGAGATTGCCGATCTCTATACCTTAAGATCGATATCTCTTCCAAGATATTCCATATTTTCTTCGATGACGGGTCTGATATACTCTTCCACAAACTCCACCGTCTGCTGCGCGGAACGTCCGATGTAATCTGACGGCTCTGTAAGCTTTCGGACGTCCTCATGGCTGAGACCGAACATTTCGTCATCGGCGATACGTTCGAGAAGGTCGTTCGGCTTACCGTATTCCTTTACCTGTCTGCCCGCCTCCATGGAATGGACGCGGATTTCTTCGTGCAGTTCCTGGCGGTCTCCGCCCTTCTTAACAGCCTCCATGATGATATTTTCCGTTGCCATAAATGGAATCTCGCTCATCACGTGCTTCCGAATCACTTCCTTATATACCACCAGGCCGGAACACACGTTGGCTGCGATGTCTAATACGGCGTCGATGGCCATGAAGCTCTCCGGCAGGATCAGTCTTCTGTTTGCGGAATCATCCAGCGTTCTCTCGAACCACTGAGTGGAAGCCGTCATCGCAGGCGACATGGCGCTGCTCATCACATATCTGGACAGTGACGCGATACGTTCGCTTCTCATCGGGTTTCTCTTGTACGCCATAGCAGAAGAACCGATCTGATTTTTTTCAAATGGCTCCTCCACTTCTTTCAGATGCTGCAGCAGACGGATATCGTTCGTCATCTTATGAGCGCTCTGAGCGATACCGCTGAGAGTGGAAATGACTTTGAAGTCGATCTTCCTCGTGTACGTCTGACCGGAGACCGGAATAGATTTTCCGAATCCCATCTTCTGAACCACCCTGCGATCCAGCTCCTTCACTTTTTCATGATCCCCGTCAAAGAGATCCAGAAAACTGGCCTGCGTTCCCGTCGTTCCCTTGACGCCCAGCATCATGAGACTGTCGATGAGACTGCAGACATCCAGATAGTCGAAATAGAAGTCCTGCATCCAAAGTGTCGCTCTCTTTCCCACCGTGGTCAGCTGCGCCGGCTGAAAATGCGTAAATCCCAGCGTCGGAACGTCTTTATTTTCCAGTGCAAAAGCGCTGAGTCTGCTGAGCAGATCCGCGATCTTATGCTTCACGATTACCAGCGCCTCGCGGATCTGGATGATATCCGTATTGTCACCCACATAAGCGCTGGTGGCTCCCAGATGAATGATTCCTTTCGCCTTTGGACACTGGACGCCATACGCATATACGTGAGACATAACGTCATGTCTGACTTCCTTTTCTCTCGCCTGAGCCACCTCATAATTGATGTCATCTTTATGGGCCTTCAGTTCTGCGATCTGTTCCTCTGTAATGTCGAGTCCCAGTTCCTTTTCCGCCTCTGCCAAAGCGATCCAAAGTTCCCTCCACGTCGTAAACTTTTTGTCGGGTGAAAATACCGCGGACATTTCCTTACTGGTGTATCTTTCGATAAGAGGGTTCTGATAAGTATCTTTTTTCACGTTTCTCCTCCTAAAAATCTCTGACGGTTATATCCCCATAGCTGAAGCAATGGGAGCTCTGCTCCGCTTTAAAATCCTTAAAGTGGAAGGCTTTTCTGCCCTCTGCATAATCTCCTACGATGTGACCGTTACCAAACAATTTGTATTTATAGGTCACGAGTCCTTCTAGTCCTACCGGTCCCCTGGCGTGAAGCTTCCCCGTACTGATCCCTACTTCTGCGCCGAATCCGTAGCGGAATCCATCTGCAAATCGAGTAGAACAGTTGCAGTAAACGCCTGCAGAGTCTACCAGCTGCATAAAATGCTCCGCCGCTTCCCTGTCTTCCGTAAGAATACTGTCCGTATGATGGGATCCGTAACGATTGATATGATCGATGGCCTCATCGATATCGTCAACGATTTTGGCTGAAATAATATAGTCGAGATATTCTGTGCGGAAATCTTCTTCTTCCGCCGGTTCACAGCTGACGATCCTCTGAATATCTTCCGTGCCTTTCAGCAAAACGTGTGCTTCAGAAAACGCGGACTGGAGGGCTGGCATAAGCTTTTCCGCCGCTTCCCTGTGAACGAGAAGCGTTTCCGCCGCATTGCAGGCCGCCGCATATTGTGTCTTCGCATCGACGATAATCGGTATCGCCTTTTCGATATCTGCATTCTTATCCACATAAATATGACACACTCCATCCGCATGACCCATAACAGGAATTTTCGTGTGATTCATAATATGCTGCACGAACTCATTAGAGCCTCTCGGTATGAGAAGATCGATAGATTCGTGGCACTGAAGAACATTATCGATATCATCATGAGTCTCGGCCAGCATGAGACACCCTTCCGGAAGCCCTGCCGAAAGCGCCGCTCCATATATGACCTCAAACAGTTTTCGATTTGTCAGCCTCGCCTCGCTGCCGCCCTTGAGCATAGCGCAGTTACCGCTCTTGATACACAGAGAAGCCACCTGAACCATCGCATCCGGGCGAGCCTCAAAAATGACGCCGATCACGCCGATCGCGCACGTCTGACGGTACAGCCTCAGCCCCTCGTCCAGTTCCCTCGCCAGCGTAATTTTATTGAGAGGATCTGCCAGGCCGATCAGCTCTTCGATACCGCCCAGCACATCCTGAATCTTTTCTTCTCCAAATTTCAGACGCTTCTGCACAGGTGCGGGGATTCCTTTTTGTTCCGCAGCTTTGAGATCCTTGAGATTCTCCTCGATGATCTGCTGCTTCTGTTCGGTGATTGCTTCCGCAATCGCTTTCAGCGCCTCATTTCTGACGTCCTGCGCCGATGCTGCCATCAACGGGCTTACCGACTTCATTCTCGCCGCTTTTTCTTTTATATCCATAAGCCACCTGCCTTTTCAGCTGAAATAATAATCCTCAACAACAATTATCAACGAAACTCGGCCCGACCTTGCCGGGCTGCCGCTCCATGTCCCTAAAAAACGATCTGCCGTCAAAGGCAATCCATTTCTTGATTTTATCATACACAGAATGATTTATCTACTGCCTTGCAGTTTTCTTCCCCATATGCATAAAAAAGCCCAGTCGCCGCACAAAAACGATTTCTGTTCTTATCGTTGTTATTGAAGTCTGTTCCTATCGTTGTTATCGTTCTCATCAAAGTCTGTTCTTATCGTTGTTATCGTTCTCAT
>CAZGBL010000083.1:4984-8702 GCA_964523955.1 uncultured Oscillospiraceae bacterium
TTCTTATCGTTGTTATCGTTCTCATTGAAGTCTATTCTTATCGTTGTTATCGTTCTCATTGAAGTATGACATTCAGAATATTTTTGACCAGCCCGTTGATCTCACGATAATGCAGCCTGTCATTTTCTTTTAAAATCAGAAATCCGCTCTCGTATCCTCCCATTTCCCGTAAAGAAAGGCAGTCTATCCCCAGAGCCGTCACGTCGCAGACGATACCTTCCGCCACCTTCTCACAAAAAACCGCCAGTTCAAAATGATCGTCATCTCCGGACAGATCAAATTCATATAGATCGCCGAAACATTTATACGCTGTATGCGGACCGTAGACAGCGCCTTCTGCCCGCAATACGGCGCCCTTGAGCATTATTTTTTCCACGTGTACGGTAAATTCTCCCGTCGCGGCAGGAAAACCGTTTCTGTTTAAAATCTCATGCAGATTCAGCGTCCGTAAAATCCGCATCATGTCTGACAGACGAACGATATCATCCCGGTTGTGGAGCAGAATCGTATCCAGCAGCTGAGTCCGCTTTTTACCTGTGCTCTTCACATATTCATAATACAGCTCCACGCTCTTTGCGCCATCGATTTCATCCGTCCTGTCGCCGGAATCGCCCAGATAAACCTCCACGGTCTTCTGCTTCAGATTGGGCAGAATCTTCGGCAGATGAGAATGATAGCGTACGACCCGATAGATATCCATTGAATAGAGTCGATCTAACGAAGACGTATCCATACCGTGCCGCCTCATGCGAGTTCTGAGAAACGGCAAGTCAAAACGCTGACCGTTGAACGTTACCACCACATCCGCCTGAGACAGCAGTCCGATGTAACGCGCGAGCAGCTCCGGCTCGTCGTCGGGAGTGTCTGCGAAAAACTGAATCGCTTTTTTTCCACCTTGTTCTGCAATCACAACGCCGCCGAGGATCACAGCCGCTTTTTTCGGAGAAAGCCCCGTCGTCTCTATATCGGCTACCGCTACTTTCATGCCGGAAAAATATTCGGAAAAAATAGGAGAATCGTACATCTGTCCCTGTATAAATTCTTCGATGACACGCACCATGAACCTCACCTCATTTCTGCCTGACTTTTTATTTGCAGGCTCCATTTTTTTCATAATCTCGCGGTATAGAGCTTTTCAGCTCCAGAGCCGCCTTTGCTTTTAAAACAGAAGGACTCGCCGCCTTTAACGGTACCGCTTTTACAAAAGTAAAATACCGTTCAAAAGAAGGCGAGTCCCCAGAATAACAAGCGAACTTGTCGGAGCTCCGCTATAACAAGCGTCAGATGTTCCTCCTCCGCTTTAAAAGCTCTAAATCTGCAGCACCAGCTACTCTGCGATCAGATCTTCCAAAATCGTCTCCTCGGAGCCCATCTTAATACCGCCGCCCATCATGCACTGAACGACTTTGCCGCCCTTCACCATGACGCCGGCCTGAATCTCGCCGCCCGGCTGAGTGAAATGCAGCTTATATACGCCGTCCTGTTCCAGCATATGCGTACATCCCGCAAGATACCAGGCGCAGGCCACGCTGCCGGAACCGCAGGAGGATTCCCAAACCAGAGATTCCGTACTGCGCACATATACGACAGGAACCAGATCGTCTCCGTTCAGGAATAAAATACCGCATGCCGAGGGCTGCCATTTTCCCATAGCTTTCAGCGCCTCTTCCGCCAGCTCTTCATCCGACTTGGCGCCTTCTAAGATCACGTGATCGATTCCCTGCATGTGAATCACCGGATACTTCGCACCGTTGACCATCACCTCGTCCACGCCGAGAGGAAGCGGCATCTGTACAAACGCCAGCTCTGCATCCAGATCGACGTTCGCAGTCACCGGTTCCGACACGCCTGAAATTTCCACCTTCAGAGCATGTCTGCCGCCGGAATATCTCTCCGATGCCTTCAGATATGCGAAAGAACGCAGCGCATTTCCGCAGAATTCTCCGCCCATCATTTCCAGTCTACAGTCGCCGCCTCGGACAGGATCTGTTTCAAAGCCCACCTGCTCCGCCCTCTCTTCCTTTAAAATCTGTTTTGCCAAACGGATGCGGTTAACATTCTCCGATCCTTTTCTGACGATTGCAGTGATATTTCCTGCAGGATCCATATAACGTACAGTAGCCATTCTATACTTCCTCCTTTGCGAAACGAGCGAGGAACTGCTTCGTCCGCTCCTCCTTCGGATGCTCGATAACCTCACGCGGATCGCCTTCTTCTACGATATAACCGCCGTCCATAAAGATGACCCGATCCGCTACATCCCGTGCAAATTCCATCTCATGAGTGACGATTACCATCGTCATCTTCTCTTTTGCCAGCTGGCGGATGACCTTCAGAATTTCTCCCGTCAGCTCCGGATCCAGCGCCGACGTCGGTTCATCGAAAAATAGAATATGCGGCTTCATGGCCAAAGCTCTCGCAATCGCAACTCTCTGCTGCTGTCCCCCGGAAAGCTGGCAGGGATAATAATCTTCCTTGCCCGTAAGTCCCATCTTTGCCAAAAGCTCTTCCGCGTCTTTCTTTGCATTTATTTTATCACGTTTCTGCACGCGAAGAGGAGCGTCCATGATATTTTTCATAACAGAATAGTGCGGAAACAGATTAAAGTTTTGAAATACCAGGCCGAAATACTGCTGAATCTTCTTCAGCTGACTTTTCGGCGCATAAACACTCTTTCCGTTTACACTTTCTACCGCATGCTCTCCCAGATAGACCAGCTGCCCGTCATTCATCGTCTCCAGCAAAGTCGCGCAGCGCAGCAGCGTGGATTTTCCCGAACCCGAGGGACCGATAATCGCCACGACTTCGCCCTCTTCCACCGACAGAGAAATATCGTGAAGCACATCCAGATCGCCGAATGACTTCTTGCAGTTTTTAATTTCCAGCAGTTTCATGAATGCGCCTCCTTAGCTGTAATAATTGAGTTTCCGTTCCGCTTTGCCCATAACGCCCGCCACCAGCAGATTGAATATGTAATAGAATGCGCCTGCGACGAACAGCGGCACGATCGTCGTCTGCGCAGCGGCTACCTGTTTCGCAATCGTAAAGACTTCTACGTAAGCGATAACAAATGCCAGCGAAGTATCCTTTACAAGTGTAATGATTTCATTCGTCACAGGAGGCAATACCTGTTTGATCATCTGTGGAAAGATAATCTTAAAAAACGTCTGCGTCCGCGAATATCCCAACACCTTCGCAGCTTCCCGCTGTCCGTCAGGAATTCCCTGAATACCGGAACGGAAAATTTCAGCGAAATAAGCGGCATAGTTGATTCCAAATCCCAGAATCACTGCCGCCAGTCTCCATCCCGTCGTCAATCTGATATGGAATATATAGTATGGACCGTAAAACCAGACGAAAAGCTGCAGCATCAGCGGCGTACCTCTCAGTACAGAGATAATGAACTGAAACAGAAGCCGGATGGGATTAAATTTTTTCAGCGCTTTTAAAATCACTCCATTGCCTTCCAGACGGCCAAACGGCCTCAGATCGCTCATGCGTCCCATAGCCACAGCCAGTCCCAGGGGCATGGATATGATCAGAGTTGAAAAAAAGATCAGCAGCGTAGCTCCTGTACCGGAGAGAACCTGCTGTATCATACTTATAAGTGACATGGCATTTCCCCACTTCCTGCAATGATTTTTTCAAATGAATCGATTTTCTCTATAACAAGCGCCAGATGTCCCCCGCTTCTGTAAGCGGCGGGTTCCATTTCCGA
>CAZGBL010000084.1:0-8673 GCA_964523955.1 uncultured Oscillospiraceae bacterium
CTGGCGCGAAATGAAGTGATGCCGGACGATCCGGAAGTTCTGTACGAAAGCGTCATGTCATACTGCGAAAAAGCGAGAAGCAGGAAATTTCCTTTAAATGTAAGTTATCCGCTGGTTCGTCATTTTGATGGAAAAAATGACGGTCTGGTTTCTGTGACCTCTGCAGAGTGGGGCAGCCGTTTTACGCTGTTGGAGGCGAAAGGCCGCAGGGGAATTTCTCACGGCGACGTTATCGATCTGAATCGTGAAAATATTGCGGAATTTGATGTGAGGGAATTCTATGTTTCCCTTGCAGCTGATCTGAAGCGCAGAGGCTACTAAGGCTGTAATAGTTGATTTCAGAATGAATAAATGCTACAATCATCGTTATGCGAAAGGATAAAACGTGAAATGGCTATGTTTTATCTGTGATGAAATAAAAGCGAAAACCGAGGTACGAAATTATGTTGGAATTAAAAAACGTGTCATTTGAAGTAGCGGAGGAGAATGGCAGAAAGAAAATTATCCATAATGTCAGCGCGGCAATTGACGACCAAAAATTTGTCGTCATCACCGGTCCGAACGGCGGTGGGAAATCGACGCTGGCAAAGCTGATCGCGGGTATCGAAAAGCCTACGTCTGGAAGGATTTATTTCGATGGTACGGATATTACGGAAATGGATATCGCAGAGCGAGCGAAGCTGGGAATCAGTTTTGCGTTTCAGCAGCCTGTTCGCTTTAAGGGAATTCAGGTGCTGGATCTGCTGAGGATTGCGGCAGGCAGGAGAATCGCCATTCCAGACGCCTGTGAATTTCTTTCGGAAGTAGGTCTGTGCGCTCAGGATTATATCAATCGAGAGGTGAACGCCAGCTTATCCGGCGGTGAACTGAAGAGAATCGAGATCGCTACAGTACTGGCTCGCAGTACAAAATTATCGATCTTTGATGAACCGGAAGCAGGGATCGATCTTTGGAGCTTCCAAAATCTGATCCGCGTTTTCGAGCGTATGCAGGTGAAAAATAGAGATGGATCGATTATTATCATTTCTCATCAGGAGCGAATCATGAATATCGCAGATGAGATCATCGTAATCTCTGAAGGTCAGATCGCGCAGCAGGGCAGAAGAGAAGAGATCCTTCCGGAGCTCCTCGGAACAGCTTCTCCTTCCGATGTCTGCAGTACATTTTGTCAGGGAGGTGCTAAGGGATGTTAAACGATGTTCAATTAAGACTTCTGGAGGAAATCGCAGATCTTCACGGAGTGCCGGAAGGTGCTTACAATATCCGCGCTAACGGCGAAATGGCAGAACGAAATACTACGGCAAATGTGGATATCATTTCTAAAACGGATGTCAGCGGTATCGATATCAGAGTAAAACCCGGCACAACAAAGGAAAGTATTCACATTCCTGTCGTTTTAAGTAAGAGCGGGATGAAGGAAACCGTTTACAACGACTTTTATATCGGAGAAGACAGCGATGTGCTCATCGTTGCGGGCTGCGGTATCGATAACTGCGGTACGCAGGATTCGGAGCACGATGGTGTACATCGTTTTTTTGTAGGAAAAAATTCAAAAGTAAGATATGTAGAAAAGCATTATGGCTCCGGTGACGGCGACGGCAGGCGGATCTTAAATCCGGTGACAGAAGTCTATATGGAAGAGAACAGCTTCATGGAAATGGAGATGGTACAGATCAAAGGCGTGGATTCCACAGATCGGACGACGCTGGCAGAACTGGCAGCCGGCGCTTCTATGGCCGTTCACGAACGTCTGATGACCCATGGAAATCAGAGCGCGGTCAGCTCTTACGAGGTCAGGCTGAATGGAGAAGGCGCCAGCGCCGACGTGATTTCCAGATCGGTTGCGAAAGATTCTTCCTATCAGAAATTCGACTCCAAAATTACTGGAAACGCACCTTGCAGCGGTCATACAGAATGCGACGCTATCATCATGGACGACGCTAAGATTTTGGCTATCCCGCAGCTGGAAGCGAATCATATCGACGCGGCTCTGATCCATGAAGCCGCTATCGGAAAAATTGCAGGAGAGCAGATCATAAAACTGATGACGCTGGGTCTTTCAGAGGAAGAGGCGGAGGAACAGATCGTCAGTGGATTTTTGAAGTAGGATGAAACATGGGTCTGTACATGGGTCTGTTGAAAAATGCAGCTTTTACAGAAATCATTTTCATAAACAAAAATCATCCTTATAAAATGTTTGAAATAGCGGGAAAAATCACAACAGCATGCGGTTTCTCCCGCTGAATTATCGGGCCGATTTTTTCAAAAATCTATTCTGTAACAGATCCATGTTTTTATCGATCCTGTCGAAAATCTTTTCGTTTTCAGCTATGGAAAGCGTCAAACCAATTCTTTACAAAAAATATACAGCCGATCTCTGAATTTTTCCACATCTGCATTCAGAGGAAATTCCGAGGTATCATATATATCGTCAAAACCTGCCAGCAGGTTTGCCAGAATGTATTCATTGTCATCGCCTCTGACATATTTCAGGATTCCCGCCTCATATTGTTCTTTCAGCCGATCTGCGATGAGACCATGTTTGTGGAGATACTGCAGATACCATACCAAGTCGAAAGCCACCAGCTTCATCTGCTGTTCGTTTTGAACGGTACGACCTGCTGTGCTGAAATACTGCTGCGTGGATATATCCAGAGGATCGGATACGGCGGCTCCCCATGGCGCCCCCTCGGCAGATCCCTCATAAGCAACATGTTCGATATATGCGAAAGCATCCTCTCCGATTTTTGAGACGGAGGCGGGCACGTTGAGATTCAGATTGAGGCATCCTTTGAACGCCCAGTCTCCGATGGATGTCAATCCTGCGCCCAATTTCAGATCCTTCAGAGCGGTACAGCCCATAAATGCGCAGGCTTCGATTTCTTTCGCATTGTTAAGACCTGTCACTTTTTCCAGTCTTTCACATCCTGCGAAAAGTCCGGACTTAACGACATACTTTTCCCGAGGAATAAATTTCACCGATTCCAGAGAGATACAATTTGCAAAAATCTCATTTGTTAAAGTTTTCAAAGCGGCAGGGAACGCGATTTCTCCGGAAAGAGAGCCGCAGCCGCTGAACGCGCTGGCTCCGATGCGGGCCAATTCCTCCGGTAAAACGAAGGCGTCGAGGGAAATGCAGTTTTCAAAAGCGTGATCTCCGATGGATTTCAGATTTGTCAGAGCAGTCTGATTGATCAGCTTCAGCTTGGAACAGCAGGAAAACGCGCTGGAACCGATCTCTTTGAGTTTAGCGCCGTCTTCAAATTCTACGGTTTCAAGGCTGTCGCAGTTGGCAAAGGCGAGACCGTCGATGACCTCTGTGCCAGCAGGAATCTTTAACGACACGAGACTTTTACAGTTGATAAAAGCGCTGACATAGATACAATTCAGATTTTTTGGCAAAACTACTTCTTCCAGAGAGGTGCAGTAGGAGAAAGCCTCGTCATCGATCAGCATAACGCTGTCGGGAATGACGACTTTTTTCAGACTGCTGCAGAAAGTGAACACGGAAATGCTCACGTTTTCCAGACCGTCAGGCAGATTGATTTCTTCCAGCTTTTCGCACCAGGCGAAAGCGAAAGCGCCGATCTTTTCCACATGAGAGGACATGGTGATTTTTTCTAAATTTTTACACATTTTGAACGCATTTGATGAAATCGTGCGCACCTTATCTCCCACAAGCAGTTCTTTCAGATCGGCTTTCTGCCGTCCATACTTCGCTGTAAAATTATCGTCTATCATCGTCAGTGAAATTTCATCGGAAGTACCGTCCGTCCAGACGAATGTTGTATTATCTGACATATCACTGTCTCCTTCCTGTTCTGTAAAGCCTGAATTCTCTGATTTTACAGGCTTTTTCTATCTAGTCATATAAATATTTTTCCAGTACCTTCGCCAGCTTTTTCGCAAGGTGATCGATATCGGTGGCAAAGGATTCCGGATAAAGCTTCTTCAGCTTGATGTTCAAAAGGTTCGCCAGCTCCATCGTGGGAGCGAGAGCGATACCGATAGGGTGAATACCTCTGTTTCGGATGACCGTTTTCACATCGGCAGCCGAATAATTGGAATACTCGCTGAAAAATTCCCCGGCGTCTGACGGTTTGAGTCCCAGCATGCGAGCCATATATAAAAGCTCCGGCGTGATTTCCAGATCACAGGTGTGCCACGGTTCGCCGTCAGAGATCGCGATGACGATCTTCTGCGCTTCTTTGCGGAACTTCAGATATTCCGCCGCGCAGGAAAGCGCTACGCCGTCTCTCGTTCCGCCCTGAACCTCGTAGCCTTCGATGCCTGTATATTCGCCGCTTCGCATATTGGCGTCCACCAGCGTCTTTATCGTAACCACATTGCCGTTCGCGGTATGAGAGACGATAGTGATGGGAACGTCCATTTTTTTACATACCTCGTAAAACATGGTCAAAGCGTCTTTGACATATTCCGATACGGTGCCCATAGAGCCCGATGAGTCCACAAGGACATAGATGAACAGATCCGCCTCGTCGGACAGAGCCTTGCGGTAAGCGCAGCATTTTTTATCGGCTCGGAAAGGCTCTCTGTATCGATTGCCGGCGTAGAGATTTCGTACCGTATCATCCTGTTCGCGCTGAATGACAGAAAGAAGGCCTTTCAGCAGAAGCTTGATTTTCGGCGTAAGGCGCACGACTCGCCGGTTATATGCTTCTCTGTAGCTGGCGAAACGGGGCAGGTCGGTCTGGACGTATTCGACCTCTATGGTATTGTGCAGGGGACCGAGTCCGCCGTCCTGCAGCTTTGAGATACTCCAGGCGAGCTGATCGGAATATTTTCTGTCGATTTTTCGGTCATACTCATCCTTTGCAGCCTCTTCCGTCAGCCTCTCGAGATCTAATCGTATGTCATACTGATCCAGCCGAACTTTCCGAAAGCTGTTAAAATCCTGATTCTGTCGGTGGAATCTATTGTGGGTGGAAGGCTGTACCGGCTGGAACACAGGGCATTTTTCACCGGCTTCGATACACTGTTCTATGACAGGGCGGACGATATTGAAAATATCGTCTGCGACTTTACAGCGATCGGCCGTCTTTTGAGCGATTCTGGCAGCCTTAAGCAGCGGAAGACATTCATGAAACATCTCTTTCAGCTCTGACAGTTCAGCGGGAAAGACAGGGACGATATCCATCAGGCCGAAAACCGTCATGGCGCTGAAGAGAAGGTCGATAGGTCTCGCGCCTTCCCGGTACATCGCTTCCAGATCCGGGCGATTATTGTAGTGAACCGCATCGGCAAATTCCAGGCTTTTTTTCAGCGTCCCGGGATATTCCCGCTTCCCCCAGAATTCTACGGCGCAGTCTTCCGCTATGTCGGAGAGAAGCTTTCGGTACAGAAAGTATTCGCCGCTGCTGTATAATATTTTTTTCCCGTTAATATATCCGATATGATATTTATGACAGACTTCAAAATCCGTATGAATCACATGCAGCGTCTCGTGGAACGCGTTTCCGAGAAGCATAAGCAGCGCGTCGAAGTTGCTTCTCGTGTATTCCGCCGCCTGATATGGATTGAGATGTATCTCTTTTCCATCGGTATAATTGATGTCGTCATATATAATTTCGATCTTGATATTGGAAGTAACTCGAAGCATTCGCCCCTGAATGTACTTCCGTACAGCTTCCGTCGAGACGAATTCCGCAGGAGTCATGTGTTCCTGCACGGATTTCAGAATCGACGGAATATAGACAAGGTATCTGTTTCTACTCATGATAAATCTCCATTCCGCAGTCTGCCGCGGGCCATCGTTCTACCAGTATTGATTCAGGATACTGTCCATGATCTCTTTCTGAACCTCCAGATTTTTAGAGGCTGCCGGCAGAATCGTAGATCGGGCGGCTGTGATGATATCCTTGTATTTTCTGTGCTGCGCCCACCGGATGACAGCGGAAGGGTAGACGGTCTGCCAGTCGCCGGTCTCTTCGGCGCTCTTATTCATGTCTTTCATGACCTTAATCATCAATAAAATCTCGTCTGTATCTTTGTAGCCGGACTTTTTCTGAATCATCTCCGCGAAAACGTCCTCGCGGAAAAAGTCGAGATACTCCTTAAAGCCTTCAAATCGTCTGTCAAAGGATACGTCCTGTTCCCTGACTGCACGGTATTCGTTTTCGTTTTCTCCCGCGTTGATGGTGGCTACGATAAAGCAGGCAGGGTGACGATAGATGATCTTGCCGTTGGGCAGAGTGATCTGCGCCGTTTCATCCAGAGCGGTATTCAAGTCCCCGCAGGCACCCGGTTTGACGTAATAACATTCTACGAATTCCACCATGGAAGGAGACTGGTATGCCTGGACGAACATACTTTCCACAAAGTGGATTTTTCCGTCTTCCGTAGGCTGCCAGGAGCCCAGCAGATCGTCCATAGAGATATTGCTGTTGAAAGTCACCGGAACGTAAGGCAGCTCCAACATTTTTGCCATGAGCATGACCGCCGTGGATTTTCCCGAAGCAGGGGGACCGTAAAGCATTCCCGTATTGATAGGGAAGTTGGAGTCACGTTCCAAAACTAAAAGATCGACGATAGACTTGATCTTCGGATCTATGTAATAATCTTCCAGTTTAATATCCGGGACGAGCTTTCCAAGCTCAGAATCTCGATCTACTTCCTTTGAGAACACCTCGGCAAGCTGCTCGAAACTGATTTCTCCGAAAGACATGTCGAATCTGGAATTGTACATGTCCTTGAAATCCCATCCTGTGAGGTTTTCCAGATATTTCGAGATAAAAAGCTGTACTTCCTCCTCATCTAAGACCGTGATGTCGTCCATACGGCTGTAATATTCCGATCTGGAGGAGAAAAAATGATGGCAGAGCCAATAGAGATTCGGATTTTCAGCATATTTATTTTCCGGAAGATGGCTCAGGCTGTTGATTCGTTTCTGAACCTCTGCATCATAAGCGCAGGAGACGATTATAGCAGGAAGGAAGGACAACGCCGGCGCGTATTTCATCTCCATCACTTCTTCCTCTGTCCATGCAGGTGAAAAGGTATGTGATTTCGCATCGTACTTTATCATTTCTACCGATGATGTGCGCCGATATGAATAGTGAATGCCCTGAACCTCACGAGCCTTGATTTTCATCAGATATACCGTCGTTTTTTTACCGTCTGCTTTTTCCGGAGTATACTCTGCCCAGATGATTTTATCATCGTTTTCATGCAGCGCGTCGTTCAGACTGTAATGAAACGTACCTCGAGCCAGAGCCAGCGAGCTGGCGGTGATAAGACCGTTCATTGAAATAAATCCGCTGTTTCTGCCGGTAATATCGTAAGGATATTTCGCTAAATCCACTTTTGATTCCGTAACGCCATGCACCGCCGGATCGTCCTGTTCAAAATATCCGTGTGCTGCTTTTATCCATATATTCTCATTTGCTAACATGTTCTGTAGAACACCTCCTCAATGGGTCGCGCCCTTTTTTGTCGTACGGGGCTGTTATTCTGTCAACGTACCTTTTTCAGCCGCAGATTTCTCGAGCATACGTCACACCGCCGTCCAAAGAAGAGAACAGAGTTTCTCCGCTTCTCAATTGACAGAAAGAATTTACTTAAGTACTATTAAACTATATAATAAAATGGGGTTGAAAAGTGAAACATTATTTTCAGATAATGAGAGGATATTTCCAAAATGGATATCAGGCACATTACCGACATAGCGACAGAAAATGACGGAATGAGAATTATCAGGCACGATCCTTTGGAACCGCCGATCTTGTTCTTTCATGATGAAATCGAAAAATATAACCAACAGCAGATCAAATGGCACTGGCATCCGGAGGTGGAATTCATCATCGTCCGCGACAATCCGGTGGAGATTCTGATCGATGATACGAGGATCGTTCTCCGAAAGAACGAAGGGATCTGGGTCAATGCGAATAAAATACACATGATGCAGTGTCCTGAAAATATCATGACAGCTTCGCTGTTCACCATCGTCATGCTTCCGGAGTTTATCGCCCACAAGACGAGCCTGCTCTACCAGAAGTATGTGCAGCCATGGATCAGCGATTCGGAGCTGTCGTACGTTCTCTTTCTGGACTCCATTCCCTGGCATCAGGAAGTGATTCGCCTGCTGACGCATGTCTTTACACTTTTGAAAAAACGAGAATTCGCCTATGAACTATCGATCCATAACGATATATCTCAGGTTTGGCTGATGATGCTGCAGCATCAGAAGGAAATTCCAAAGCAGACCGTTTCCCGTTCAGAACGGGATTCTCAGATGCGCATAAAAGAAATGGTCAGATTTATTCAGGAAAATTACCGTCAGCGCATCACCTTAGAACAGATCGCCGCCGCCGCTCATGTCAGCAAAACGGAGTGCAATCGGTGCTTCAAAAAAAATCTAAACGTCACGCCGATGCAATATCTCACAGAATACCGTCTGGAAATTGCGGCTCAGCTGCTGGCGTTCTCTGAAAAGTCGGTAAATAATATCGCGGTACAGTGCGGTTTTGAAGATCTCAGCTATTTTGCGAAGCTCTTTCGCGGCGCAAAGGGCGTCACGCCTTCGCAGTATCGTAAAAATTTCTCTCAATAACGTACGGAATTTTTTACCGAAGGGAAAACATTTTGCAAAAAAAGCGCGATTCCCGACAGCCCGCCGCTTACAGAAGCGGCGGGAACATTCGGCGCTTGTTATTT
>CAZGBL010000085.1:0-5788 GCA_964523955.1 uncultured Oscillospiraceae bacterium
AACGTGTATTTCATCACCTTCGGAAAGCATCTGGCGTTATACTGATCGCATCCAAAACACTCAAAAAACATAGGTGCATCCGACCGTTCCACCTCAGAAAAACCATTTGCCGCAAAAAACTCCGGCGCGCGGGCTACCAGATAGATCCGCTTTCCGCCGCGCTGCCTGACATCGTCGATCACCGCTGCCAGCAGCGCTGATCCCAGGCCTCCGCCCCGAAATTCCGGCTCCAGCGCGATTCCGTCTATGATATATTCTCCTTCGCGGACAGCCAGCGTAGCTGCTCCTGCCGTCTTATCGTCGTCCCGAAGAACCCAGCTCTGGACAGCATCTGTGCTCACAGGCTCTTCCTCCGAAATTTCCAAATCATTTCTCTCATAAAGCGCGTTGAGAGAATCATGATCATCTATAGGTATAATGCGAATCAATTTATCTCATTCCTCCGGATTCTCTACTTTAGCTGAACTCCAGACTCTTACTTCCTCTGCGTCCCGCACCGCGCCCATACCTGCATCCTCATTTCCACGCTCCGCTGAGGATTTTCGCTGCTGCAGCTTCTCAGATTTGAACGGCTTCGCTGCACGTTCCATCTGCTCTGACTTTTCTCCTGCATCCGTCTTCTTATCTGCATGCTTTGCAGCGGTATTGATCAGCAGACGCTTCGGAATAATTTCAATGTGAAGCGGCAGAGGCTCGCCGTGTTCTCCGTCTACATCTGTGCTGATACTGACAGGAGATTCGATGGTAAGGCTGGGCGTCTGAAAATATATTACATTTCTATTCTCATCATGTCTTCCCTGTATGACATTAATCGCCAGTGGAAGAAGCTCCATAAAATTCATATCCTTAAACAGGATGACGTCCAACAGGCCGTCATTGATGGAAGACTGCACACCTAGCTTCCGAAATCCGCCTGCAGAATTCCCGTTCATAACCACCATGAAGAAAATATTTTCCGTGAAATTGTACTCCGGAGAGGAAATAGTCACTTCCACCGGTTTGAGAGATTTCACTTCGGAAAGACCGCGCAGATAATACGCCACGATGCCCAGCGCATTCTTCATCGTTGCGTCTGTCTTCTGACTGACATCGATAACAGATCCGATGGCAGCTACATTGACGAAATACCTGTCATTGCATTTGCCCAGATCCGCCTCCGTATAATGATCTTCCAGCGCGATCGACAGCATGCCGTCGATATCGGTAGGAATGTCAAAATAATGTGCAAAATCGTTGGCCGTCCCCGCAGGAAACAGCGCCAGCGGAAGATGCAGATCATTTCTGACCATGGCGTTTGTCACGATATTGATCGTTCCGTCGCCTCCCGCTGCTATGATTTTTCTGTAGCAGGACTCGTCGATCTCCGAGAGTATCTGCTCGATGGAAATGCTGCCGTCCGCTCTCACCGGCACGACGATCATTCCCTTCGACTGAAATCTTCTCACGATCATGTCTAAATTATTCTTAAACATTCCGCTGCCGGAATTAGGATTATAGATGAGAAGAACTTTATTTCTGACAATATGATCTATTCTTCTGTCTTCCGTTACCGCATACATGTGATCATCCTCCGTACCCCTCCGATAAGATACAGCGATCCCGCCCATAAAATCAGATCGTAATTTTCCCGAAGTCCCTCTGCAAACGCAAAAGCCTCTTCATAATCCGGAATCACTGTAATATTTTTTCTTTTCTCCGCGTATAAATCGAAAGTGCAAAACGCATCCGCGAGCTCTTTCGCTTTCATCCTTCTGGGATTTGGAACCTCTGTAACGATGATATCAGCCGAAAGGCGGATAAATTCCGCCGCCATGTCCTGAAAGGCTTTATCTGCCAATATCCCCGTACACAGGAGAATCCTTTTTCCCGCAAAATGTGTCATCACCGTATCCGTCAGCGCTTTTGCCCCCGCCGGATTATGAGCGCCGTCCAGAATCAGATACGGTTCTGTACGCACGATTTCAAAGCGGCCCTTCTGACGAGCCTTCCACATCCCTTTTAGAATACCTTCCTCCGTCATCGCAGCGCCTGACCTGCGAAGGATTTCAATCATATGCAGAGCGCACAGAGCATTCTCCAGCTGGTGTCTTCCGCACATGGAAAGCCTGATATTTTTATAGCGCGTACCATCGGCCAATATCGCGTCAAAAGCGTATCCTTCCAGACTCTCATCGATATGCACTAACCGATCCTCTTTCAGATCGATCAGCGGCGCGCCCACCTCAGCCGCCCTATCGCGGATAACGCCGAAAGCCCCGGGATCGTCCACATTGACGACGACGGGAACGCCCTTTTTTATAATGCCGGCTTTGTCTGCTGCGATGAGCTCCAGCGTATTTCCCAGCTGCGCCATATGATCGTAAGAGATGGATGTAATAGCCGTCACTTCCGGTCTGTCACAGATATTGGTAGAATCCCCTTTTCCTCCCAATCCGACCTCCAAAACGACATAATCCGCTTGCTTTGAGGCGAAATACAGAAGACCGATGGCCGTCACAAGCTCAAATTCGGTGGGAGACTCATAGCCAAGGGACAGCATTTCATCTACCCCATGAAGAGCCGCTTCCGTATAGATCACCAGATCCTCCCTGGAAATCTCCTGACGGTCAAATTCAATTCTCTCCGTAAAGTTTTCGATATACGGCGAAAAATATGCGCCTGTTCTGTACCCGTTCTCTTCCAGAACGGAATAAATATAGCGGCACACAGAACCCTTTCCATTCGTGCCTGCTACATGTATAATCTTCATATTTATATGGGGACTGCCCAGAAGTTCCAGCAGCTTTTTCATCCGCTCCAGCCCCAGCCGTGATCCGAATACATGAAAAGAATGGATCTTTTCGATCGCTTCCTCGTAATTCAACCTGTCAACTCCTTTGATCTCGGCGCTCCGGGGCTGCCGAATCCGGCAGCCCCGGAGCGCCGGCATAAATTCCACCGCAAACGAAAGAAAAGATGGCGTCCGCAGCCGGCAGCAAACGGAACAGCCATCTGCAATACATTCCCTATTTACAGCTTATTTTCAACGATAGCCAGTCTTTCCGTCACCGTAGTCAGCATATCCTCATATTTTGCGAGCTTTTCTCTTTCTGCGTTGATGACCTTTTCCGGAGCCTTATTTACGAAATTTTCGTTGGCCAGCTTGCCGCTGACTCTCGCCACTTCGCCTTCCAGCTTTTTCTTTTCCTTTGTCAGACGCTCGAACTCCGCTTTATAATCCATCAGCTCGTCCATAGCGATGAGGATTTCCGCATCGGTGATGACGCCGGACATGACTTCCTCCGTCACATCTGCCTTATCGGAAACGTAAGCGATTTCGGAAACGTTCGCCTGCGTCATGATATGGCGTTCCGCCTTCTTCAGATATTCCTGCGCTTTTCCATCGGCAGCGATGATCGCTCTGACCTTCTTGGAAGGAGCCGCCTCAACCTCCGCTCTGATATTTCTCACCGTTCTCACCGCTTCCATAGCGCGGCCGATGATTTCTTCCTCTTCCGGGAAAGAAAGCGCATCGTCGTAAACCGGCCAGGACTGCTTCATGAGATAGCCCTTCGGATTTTCTTCCGTCACCTCGCCGTCAAGCACCGGCAGACAGCTCCAGATTTCCTCTGTGATGAACGGCATTACCGGATGGAGCAGCTTCAGAAGGTCCTTCAGAACCTTGACGAGAACCATTCTGGCAACCTTCTTGTCCTCCTCATCGTCACCGTAGAGTCTGCTCTTTACAAACTCGATATACCAGTCGCAGTAATTGTTCCAGATGAGATCATAGGCCTTCTGCGCCGCTAAAGAAAGCTCAAACTTTTCCATATTTGCCGTAATTTCCGCCGCTGCGGCGTTGACCGTCGAAAGAATCCACTTGTCCTCATCCGCTAAATTCAGCTTTTCGATGCCGCCGGAAACATCCGCCATCGGTAAAAACGCTTCGTCATCGCCTGTAAGATTCATGATAACGAATCGAGAAGCGTTCCACAGCTTGTTCGCAAAGTTACGGCTGGAGTCCAGCTTTTCCGTTACGAAACGCATGTCGTTTCCCGGCGTGATGCCGTTGATGAGCATAAAACGCAGAGCGTCCGCACCGTAGTCTTCGATGACTTGCAGCGGGTCGATGCCGTTTCCGAGAGATTTGCTCATCTTGCGTCCCTCCGCGTCTCTGACGAGTCCATGGATGTATACATACTTAAACGGCACTTCCCCCATAGCTTCCAGACCGGAAAATACCATTCTTACCACCCAGAAGAAAATGATATCATAACCCGTCACCAATACGCTGGTCGGATAAAAGTAATCCAGATCTTCTGTCTTATCCGGCCATCCCAATGTGGAGAACGGCCACAGAGCGGAGCTGAACCATGTATCCAGAACGTCTTCATCCTGATGCAGACGCGTACTGCCGCACTTCGGACATTTCTGAGGCGCTTCTTCCGCAACGATGACTTCACCGCAATCGTCGCAGTAATATGCAGGGATTCTGTGTCCCCACCAGAGCTGACGGGAAATACACCAGTCGCGGATATCCTCCAGCCAGTGAAGGTAGATCTTTTCAAATCGACCGGGAACGTGGATGAGATCACCCTTTTTCGCCGCTTCGACAGCAGGCTCCGCCAGCGTCTTCATCTTAACGAACCACTGATCGGAAAGCATCGGCTCTACCGCCGTATGACAGCGGTAACATTCGCCGATCGGAATACTCTTATCTTCGATCTTTACGAGATAACCCGCTTCTTCGATATCTTTGATGAGCGCTTTTCTGCAGGCATATCTGTCCATTCCTTCGTATTTGCCCGCCATGGAATTCATAGTAGCGTCGTCATTTAAGCAGGACCATCTCGGTAAATCGTGACGTTCTCCCACTTCAAAGTCGTTAGGATCGTGAGCCGGCGTAATCTTAACAGCGCCGGTTCCTTTTTCCGGATCAGGATACGGGTCAGCGATAATCAACACTTCACGCTCTACGACAGGAACGATGACTTTCTTCCCGATCATATCTTTATATCGTTCATCGTCGGGGCTGACAGCTACCGCACAGTCGCCGAACATCGTCTCCGGACGGGAAGTGGCAACGACAATGCCTTCCCCGCCGTCGGCGCCACGATACTGTATATAATAATATTTTGCATTTTTGTCAATATGTTCTACTTCCGCATCGGACAGAGAAGTTTTACACTGCGGACACCAGTTGATGAGACGATTTCCCCTGTAGATCAGACCCTTTTGATAGAGATTTACGAATGTCTTGACTACCGCTCTGCTGCACCCCTCGTCCATGGTAAATCTTTCCCTGTCCCAGTCGCAGGAGCTTCCCATCTTTCTCACCTGCTGCTTGATGGCTCCGCCGTATTCTTCCTTCCAGTCCCAGACTCTCTTCAGAAATTCTTCTCTTCCCAGTTCTTCCTTCGTCTTTCCCTCTTCCTTGCGGACTTTATCGACTACCTTCACTTCTGTGGCGATGCTGGCGTGATCCGTACCCGGTACCCACAGCGCATTGTAGCCCTGCATTCTTCTAAAACGAATCAGAAAATCCTGCAGCGTCTGGTCGAGCGCATGTCCCATATGAAGCTTTCCTGTAATATTAGGAGGCGGCATCACGATGGTAAACGGTTTCTTTGTATGATCATCGCTGGGCGCGAACGCTTTATTTTTTTCCCATTCTTCGTAAATCCGCGCCTCAAATTCCCTCGGATTATACGTCTTTGTTAAATTCTTCGGCATAACTGATGAACTCTCCTTTATTATTAATATGACAAGCGCCTGTGTCCCCCGCTTATGCGCATTTTACGCAGCTTTA
>CAZGBL010000085.1:5888-8643 GCA_964523955.1 uncultured Oscillospiraceae bacterium
CTGAAGAATTTCAGCGCGGCAAAGCCGCTGGAAATTCCTGTATGGGTTCTGCTCGCCGTATCGTAGATACGGGCAGAACCGCAAGCTGCATTGTAAAATACGACAGCGCAGCTCGCAAAGCGAGCGGAGGAAGGCGGCTTTGCCGCCTGTTGCGCATTTTACGCAGCTTTACTGAAGAATTTCAGCGCGGCAAAGCCGCTGGAAATTCCTGTATGGGTTCTGCTCGCCGTATCGTAGATACGGGCAGAACCGCAAGCTGCATTGTAAAATACGACAGCGCAGCTCGCAAAGCGAGCGGAGGAAGGCGGCTTTGCCGCCTGTTGCGCATTTTACGCAGCTTTACTGAAGAATTTCAGCGCGGCAAAGCCGCTGGAAATTCCTGTATGGGTTCTGCTCGTGTTCACTGTGAAACTCTTAATTTTTATATTTTATCACGGAGGTGATGCCTAAGTCACGCAGCCGGACAAGTTTTTGAAAGAAAATAAAAAAATGGCACTCACCATTTAAAATCCGCTACAAAATCTTCTTCAAAAACGACCTGCGATGAATCGGACAGATGCCGGCCTCTCCAATTCCGGCATAATGATCTTTTGTTCCGTAGCCCTTATTGCGGTCAAAAGCATACGCCGGATAAGTCTCGTGATATCTTACCATCATGCGGTCTCTCGTCACTTTCGCCAAGATGGAGGCCGCCGCTATGGACACGCTGTTGCCATCGCCTTTGATGATTCCCGTCTGAGGAATATCGATCGAGTCCAATGTCAGAGCGTCGATGAGAATGTGGTCCGGCGCCTTTGAAAGCCCCCGTACGGCGTCCGCCATAGCCTCCTTCGTAGCTTCCAGAATATTGATCTGATCGATCACTTCATTGTCCCGAAGGCCCACACTCCACGCTGCCGCCTTTTCACAGATGACGTCATACAGCTCTTCTCTGCGTTTTTCCGACAGTTTCTTGGAATCGTTGACGCCCAGTACGTCGAAATCCGGCGGCAATATGACTGCCGCCGCCACGACAGGGCCTGCCAGCGGTCCTCGGCCCACTTCGTCGACTCCGGCGATGAAATGTACTGCTCCTCGTTGATTTCCATTTATATACAATTCATTCTCGTACGCCTTCATGCGGACGAGATCTTCTTTCATCTTTTCCAGACGTTCTGCTTTTGTCATTTCTGCCTCAATTTTCTCTTAATTTATTCCTGCTTTGTTGGATGTCTGTTCTTCGATTTTTTTCTAATCTTCTCTATCTTATAATCTTTCTCTCGTCCAAAGCGGAGCAGAACAGTTTTCCGCTGTTCTCTGCTCTCGGCTTTTCAGCACCGCTCCAGCGTGATATTGCCGATTTTTCCTCCCCGAAATTCATCCAGAACCGTTTTCGCTGTCCGCTCATAATCGATACGTTTCCCGGAAAAAATAAATCCCCGCTTCAAAGCGATCTGTTCCATAGCCTGAAGCCCGTCCTCGCTGATCTCGTCCAGCTTATAGCGCGCAGCCACCAGATCACTGTAATCTCGGACCAACACCTTGATCAGTTCCAGACACAGAGTTTCCACATCGAGAATCTCATCCCGTATCGAACCGCAGAACGCGAGATTCAATCCCACATTGGGATCTTCAAATTTCGGCCATAAAATCCCCGGCGTATCTAAAAGCTGCATGCCGTTTGTCAGCGTCAGCCACTGCTTTCCTCTGGTGACGCCGGGACGGTCGCCTGTCTTCGCACTTTTTTTCTTAGTCAGTTTGTTGATCAAAGACGATTTTCCCACATTGGGGACTCCGACGATCATCAGCCTCAGCGGCCTTTTCCGCATCGTGCCGCTGTCTCGTTTCTCCTGTATGGCGTCGAGTCTTTTATAAATCTGACTCAGCCCCGCGCCGGTATTGCAATTTACCGCCGCCGCATAAGAGCCTTCTGCAGTGATTTTTTTCTTCCATGCCTCTGTCTGCACGCTATCTGCCAGATCGACTTTATTGAGGACGACGATTCTCGTCTTATCGCGAACGATATCGGCGATAATCGGATTTCGGCTGGAAATCGGAATTCTCGCATCGATGACCTCGATGACGGCATCCACCAGCTTCAGGTTTTCCTGAATCATCTCTCTCGTCTTTTTCATGTGGCCCGGATACCAATTAATCCCCGCCGCAAACCTTCTGCTTTCATCGTCCATAAGAGTGCCGTCCTTTCTTCTGCAAACAACGATCTCCCAGGTTCTCGCATCGCTGAGAAGACCGTGTATACGCAACACTACCATATCTTTTTAATTATGATGATTTCCGCCGATTTTGTCAATGCGAAGACTCATCAGGGTGTCAAGTTGTTGGGCGTGAAGTGAAAATTTAAATTCCATTTCTTAGGGGAGCAACTGGAAGTTAGTCTTTCACAAAATTCCAGTTCAACAAATGTGGATTTTACTCTTACATCTCCTGTAAAATTATTGTATTTCTCAGCTGCCTTTTGTTTAAGGAAGGTGTTTCTCATGACGAATCATATCAATGCTCATACTCATCTCACCCTGGAAGAACGACGCATCATTGCCAATGGCATCTACAACGGTGCCACAAAAGCGGCGATCTCTCAGACGATCGGAAAAGACCCGTCTACCATCGGCAAGGAAATCAAACGTCATCTGCAGGGACGTACTTACAGACATAATCTCTATTTCTTTTTCTAAAAACTTCACAACTATTTTACATCAATACTCATAAGAAAAAACGACGGTAAGATCTGCAGCAAATAGTGTATAATGAAAATTAC
>CAZGBL010000086.1:0-2102 GCA_964523955.1 uncultured Oscillospiraceae bacterium
TTAAAACTTAAAAGACGCAAAAAGTGCAGAGGCGGAATCCAAATTTCCTGCTCGTCAGAGCTTTTGACTGACTTCAGGAAACGGATTTCTTCCGTCCTCTGCACTTTTTTAATGAGGGGGAGAAGATACTTACTAAGGCTGTACTCCTCTCCCCTGTTCGCCAACGCAGATATATGACAGCTGACTTTCCTCCGCTATAATTCGCTGACCGCAGAAGCAAAGCGGCTGACCGCTTCATCGATTTCCTCTTTCGTTACGTTTAACGGCGGCAGGAAACGAACGACCTCATGACCCGCGCCTGCTAAAAGCAGCTTCTTTTCCAGAGCCTTTTCGATGACCGCGCTCTTCCGTCCTTCCTTCATCTGCACGCCGATGAGAAGGCCCATACCGCGTACTTCCTGCACGGAATCGTATTTTTCCGCAACCTCGCCCAGCTTTTCAAAAATATAATCGCTCATCTCTTCTACATGAGAAAGCAGATCCTTCTCTATCAGTTCCTTCATCACCGTATTTCCACACGCGCACGCCAGAGGATTTCCGCCAAAAGTACAGCCGTGATCTCCCGGTACGAAAAATTCCACCGCCTTATCGGACGCCATAACCGCGCCGATAGGAAATCCCGCGCCCAGCGCCTTCGCCGTAGTGCAGATATCCGGCATAACGCCCAACTTCTGATAAGCGAACAGCTTTCCGGAACGTCCCATGCCGCACTGAACCTCGTCAAAGATCAGAAGAGCGTCCTTCCTGTCGCAGAACTCTCTCACCTTTTTCAAAAATTCCGGCTCTGCAGGAATGATACCGCTTTCGCCCTGCACCGGCTCGAGAATCACCGCGCAGACGTCATCGTCCATGAGAGCTGCGACTGACTCCGCGTGATTGAATTCCGCTTCAAAAATATCGCCCAAAAGCGGACGGAAAGCCTTTCTGTATTTTTCCTGTCCTGTTACAGAAAGCGCTCCCATACTTCTGCCATGGAAAGATTCTTTCATGCAGATGATCTTCGTCTTCGTTTCTCCGCCTTTTTCCTTACCGTACTTGCGGGCGATTTTCAAAGCCGTCTCATTCGCTTCCGTACCGCTGTTGCAGAAAAAGACTCTGTCGAGTCCCGACGCAGAACTCAGGCGATTCGCCAGCTCGATCTGCTGCGGACTCCAATACAGATTTGAAATATGAATCAGCTGGGCTGCCTGAGACGCAATCGTCTCTACGATCTGCGATGCGGAATGTCCGAGACAATTCACCGCGATTCCCGATACAAAATCGAGATATTCTTCTCCATTGACATCCACAAGCCACGGCCCTCGCCCCTTTTCAAAGATAACGTTATAGCGGCTGTATGTATTCATTACATGATTATTTTCCATCAGATCGATCCTTTCCTCACGATTCTGCAAAAATTATGAATCGGATTTTCTATATTTCAGAATATAAGATATAACAAGCGCCAGATGTCCCGCTTCTGTAAGCGACAGGTTCCATTTTCGACTTTCGGCGGTCGGGTAATCATCTCCCCGCCGAAATCCGGCTGAGCGAAAGCTCCCGGCGCTTGCTGCAAACGTTCGCGTCATCCTTGACAAGCAAGCTTGTCAGGAACTCTGCTCCGCTTTAAAAAACTATCTTTAAACGCTAAAAGAGGTGGCATACGAATCCCAACCTATTGGCCATTCTCTTTACGCCATCCTTCAGTTTTGCATAATTATACATTTTTATTTATATATATGCAACAAAAATTTTAAAATCTATATAGAAATACAGTTTTCGTTTCTATTGACTGTCTTCATGCACCCGCTCCTTAAACAGCTTTTTCATCTTGTCCAATTTCTGATTATACCGCTCCTGGAGATTCGGAAACGCCCTCATGAGACGCTTCTGCCCAAAGCTGTATTCCTCTGTCATCTTTTTCAGCTTACCCATCAAGTCGTCATACGCCGCTTTCTCACCCTCTGAAAGGAAATGCTTTCTCTGTGTTCTTTTATACGCCTGCTCGATCTCTCTTATTCCCTGTTTCCGCTCGTATTCCAACCGCACTGTTTTTTTCTTTCTCTCCAGCTTAGCATGAGCTCCTTCCGCCATCTGGCCGATCTGCTCGTGAGCCTCTTCCA
>CAZGBL010000086.1:2202-8603 GCA_964523955.1 uncultured Oscillospiraceae bacterium
CCGATCTGCTGACGCGCCTCTTCAACCCTGCGTCCCAGCTGCTCGTATTTTTCACCCATTTTCTGACCCAGTTCTTCACATTTTTCACTGGCCATCTGACCCAGCTCTTTATATTTTTCGCTGATATTTTCCCTCGCCTCGCCGCTCAGTTCCATTCCCTTTACCGTGACTTCGCAAATATTTTCTCCCAGATTATCGGATAGCGCGCGAATCCCTCGAGCGATTTCATCCATGCCCCGCAATTTCACGTGCAGCATGCGAATGGAAAGAATCGTAATCACAGTATCTGCAAACATGACCGCAAGGCTTGCAGAGAGAAAAAATACTCCCGCAGCAAAAGGCAGGACGACTACCAGTTTTTCAAAGAAAACGTGAATAATATCCACTGCCATCATACAGGCGAAACCCCACAGCAGTGAAAACTTCAGGCAGATATAACCTTTCACATTAAAAGGCTCCTTTGAGTAATCCCACCACTTATCGTGAAATACTTTTTCCAGTACGAATCCGGTGAGAAATTCCAGAACCGTCGTCAGCGCCACAGACCCTGAAAATAACAGCAGCGGCCGCTCCCTAAACGGCAGGAGCAAAGCGATGACGCAGATCATACCGAAGCCATAAATAGGGCAGTACGGACCGTTTAAAAAACCTCTGTTTACAAATTTTCCCGTGGTCACTACATGATATGCTACTTCCAGGCACCATCCTCCCACAGAATAGATAACGAAAAAAAGCAGCAGCTGATACAGCGAATAATGTGCAGCCGAATCCGACAGCACATCCCAGATGTGTCGCATCATATAACATTCCCCCTAAAGATGAGCAATCCCGACCGACGATACTCCTCAAAAAAGCCGTCTGACAGCAATGCAAAGCGCGAGCTTCTCATGCTCCCGTCTTCTTTCGGATGATTTGCGGAATTCTCCGGTAAAACAACAAAACCGCGCCGAGGCGCAGTTTTGTCAAAAATATTGACGGAAAGAAAGACCTGTGATCCTCCGATACGTGCAGAATCTACGGCGTTTGTCCGATAAATGTTGATTCGCTCAAACAATCGTCCGGCTAGTATACCAGCAAACGTTTCGTGAGAGCCACCTTCTCAGAGCCTTCCGAATTGAGAATTTCGATGTTCAGAGAATGATCCGCTTCCGCCAGAAGCTCCTTTTCCGCCAGTCTGCGGCGAAGTTCCCTCGCCACTCCCTCGCTTCCGTCGTAAAGAACAGCCTGCGGCCCCGCCGCAGCTTGAATTTGATCTGCTATAAAGGGATAATGCGTACAGCCCAAGACTACCGCATCCGCCGGGTGATCGGAAAACCGTTCAAATTTTTTCATCAGATACGACATCATCTCAGGAGAATCCCCATCGTCGCCTTCCACAAATTCCACGATACGCGGACAGGGCATCGCGATAATTTCCGCTCTGCTGCGGAAGCTCTCCATAAGATGCTCGAATTTCGGACGCCGCAGCGTCACCGGAGTAGCCATCACTATGACCCTGCCGCCTTCATGATTTTCAACCGCCGGCTTGATGGCCGGTTCGATTCCTACGATCGGCAGCTCCGGATATCGGCTGCGCAGCCTGCGCACTGCGACAGAAGTGGCAGTGTTGCAGGCTACTACGATCCCTTTTGCCCCCTTCGACAAAAGCGTCTCAAAAACACGCTCTGTCAGCTCATAAACATCCTCATCCGACCGATCGCCATAGGGTGCGTTTGCAGAATCCCCATAATATATGTAATTTTCATTCGGCATGAGCGATATGATCTTTCTCAGAACACTGATGCCGCCCACGCCGGAATCAAAAACCCCGATAGGGGCATGCCTTTCCAAATTTAACATATAATCCCTTTTAACCAGTCTGCAGCCATATTATTCTTGAACCTGGCGGACAGGAACGATTTCAATCCAATATCCGTCGGGGTCGGTAATAAAGTATACGCCTGCTTCCACATTTTCGAACTCTATAACACCCATCTCTTTATGCTTTTTATAGAAGCCTTCAAAATCATCTGTTTCAAACGCCAGATGAAACTCGCATTCTCCTAAATCATAAGGCTGTGTTCTGTCATAAAGCTGTGTCAATTCCAGTGAAAAATCGGATTCGTCGTTTCCTACATAGACCAGCTTTGCATTTGACAATTCTTTCGTCCTGACGATCTTTAAACCGAGAGCCTCCCCATAAAACTTTACGCTCTTCTCCAGATCGACCACATTAAAATTATAGTGAGCAAATCGGATCATATCTTCTCCTCCTGCATTTCTGTCTCTCATCCACTATTCTTATCAGCGTCTTTCGATAAATTCCACAGCAGCAAACATGTGTCCCTGCGCCGAATTCAGAACCACAGTGTAAATGCCTTCATTTTCATATATAAAGGGAACCATGACGTCATCCAGTACCGCTGCCGTCTTGTATTCCGCACGCAGCTGACCGATCTCAAAGCCATCCGGCAGATACTCGCTGGCGATCAGAACATACTGACCGTTATTTACGTGCTGATTCGTATCCAGATGGTGCTTCATCACGATCACAGGTTTCTCCTCACGTCCATTTCCGGAGATCCGGATCTTCCGCGGAGCATACTCCATATCCAGCCTGTCGGAAAACTGGTACGCTTCGTATTCCTCCGGAGGCACACGTACCGCTCGTCCTGTAGACGTATCCGTATAAACCCACACTGAATTAGCACAGGCAACTCGGCTGTTCTGCGCATCTGTCATCAAAAAATTTCTATCGCCGAATACATTTCGGAAGTCATAGGCCCACGTGGATATGGTGATCTTCTCTCCAAACTCCGGATAACGCTCTACGGCAATTTGCCAGGAAGACAAGAACCACGCGCGATTGAGCTGTGAAATCGTACGAAAATCGCGCCCTGCCGCTTCAGAGTGAAAAAGACTCGCATCCTGAAAATAGTCCAACAGCGCTAAAACAGTCAGCCGATTGTCCGCACCTACTTCGCTGTACCGGATTCTGCTGTCAAAAGAATATTTCATGCTAAGCTACCTGCCGCCTAACGCGATTCCTCATCGATAAGTTTTTCTATGGACGACTTCGGCTGTGCGCCGATGGTCTTCTGAACGACCTCTCCGTCCTTCATAACGACAAGCATCGGAATGCTGAGCACCTGAAACTGCTTTGCCAGCTCCTGCTGCTCGTCCACATTCACTTTGCACACTTTGATGTCAGAACGCTCCTCCGCGATTTCTTCCAGTGTGGGAGCAATCATCCGGCATGGACCGCACCAGACTGCCCAAAAATCGATAAGCACTTTCCTGTCGCTCTTTAAAACTTCCTGCTCATAGTTTTCCGCTGTCAAATTGATAATACCCATGTTTCAATATACCGCCTTTCCATATGATCTCCGCATTTCACGGTTTTCATCTATTTTATCCTTTTCCGGTTTGTCAGAAAACTTACATATTATTATACACACTTTTCCCCGCGATAGATACGTATATTTTGAAAGCGCAAATAAATGCCGGTGTGTCCGCGTCCAAATCCATTTCCATTTTTTGAACTTCGGTTCCGATCCTTTCCTGATCTGTATTCCCCTAGAATCCCGTTCTTAAACGAAGGCGCTGAAAAAGTCGATTTCCACGATTGTTCATATTCTGACATTCCCCGAATAAAATGAAGCAGGAGGTTTTTATGTCTATCTTTCTAATCGTATTCGGCACGATCTTCATCGCTGAAATGGGAGACAAAACACAGCTTCTCCTCGTAGCTATGGCGAGTAAATACCGAATATCACAGATACTGGCGGGGACCTGGCTCGCCACATTCCTGCTGAATCTTCTCGCCGTACTCGCGGGAGCCGCTCTGAGCCAATACCTCGATATGAGAATCATAAAAGTGATCGCTGCAGCGGCCTTTTTCTGGTTCTCTTACTCTATTCTAAAAGGAGACAAGGAAGACGATGAGAAAAATACGTCGCGCAGTCGTTTTGGTCCTGTGCTTGCTATTTTCGGTTCATTTTTTGTCGGTGAACTGGGCGATAAAACGCAGCTTTCCGCCGTCACGCTGGCGGCTTCTTACACGCAGCGCAGTCTCGCAAACGCGGTCTCCGTCTTTGCGGGATGTACGCTAGGTCTTATCCTCGCTGATTTTATGGGCCTAATCGCCGGATTGTTTTTAAAAAGCCGGATGCCCACCGGCATTTTAAATACGCTGTCCTTCTTCATTTTCGCCGCTTTTGGAGCCGCCAGCATTCTGGAAGCATCCAACCTGATTTTTTCCCCCGGAACCTACGCAAACCTGTTTTCTGCGCTGGTTATTTTCCTCTTCGCTCTCATCTGCGGCAGCACGCTTTTAAAGAAAAAAAATTGAGCTGTTATTCCCGTTTAACGATGACAGTTCACACAGAATTCACCCGGACGCAGACATACAAAATGCGCCTTGAAACGGTTCCATCCGCCGAGTCAAGACGCATTTTCGCATTCTTTCCCAATTTTCTGCTTAAAAGAGCGTAAACCCATCCTCACTGAATAAGGACGCGTCCATCTGCTTTGGTCCGCCTTCCGGCAGAATCAGTTCGATATCACACTGATCGAAAATCTGCGTCTGAATGTCGATTCCAGGCGCTACTTCTTCGAGAATCATTCCTTCCTTCGTCCTGCGGATCACACAGCGTTCTGTGATATAGAGCAGGCTGTCGCTGTTTTTCAGAAATTCCTCTGCAACGAAAGATACCTGGCTGCATTTATCGATAAATTTTTTAAACTTTCCTTCTTTTATAATCTTAATCGTACCGTCTTTGACTTCCGTCTTAATGCCGACTGCGGTAAATGTTCCCATAAAGATCACCTTTTTCGACATCGTAGAAATATCCGTAAAGCCTCCCACGCCGGAGATTTTTCCGTTGAGATGGCTCGTATTCATATTCCCCTCTTTATCCGCCTCGCTGAGTCCAAACACGCCTACGTCAAGATTCCCGCCGTCGAAGAAAGAAAAATGCTCGCCATGGTCGCAGAACGCTTCTGCATTCCAGTGGCATCCGAAATCGCGCCCTGCTCCCGGAATACCTCCGATCGCTCCTGTTTCCGAAATCATCGTCACCGCGTCTTCTGCTCCCACTTCTGCCAGAACGGAAGGAATGTAGGTCGGCATGCCGATACCGAAATTTACATTATCCCCTTTTTTAAGCTCCATAGCAGCCCTGCGCGCGATAACCTTTTTATGATCCAGCGGAAGCTTTACATTGTCCTGAGAAAGCTCTGCGATCGCTTCTCCCGTAAACGCCGGATTGTAATTCAGATTTCTTCTCCGATCAAAATTCTGAGGGATTTCAGCTGTTTTCTCAGCGACGACGATATAATCGATGTAAATTCCCGGCACTTTGATCATATGCGGATTCGTTTCATGAAGTTCCCCCATCCGTTCTACCTGACAGATGACGATACCGCCGCTGGCTTTTACCGCTTGAGCTACGGACAGCAGTTCTAATTCGAGAGCTTCCTTCTCGCAGCTGATATTCCCATGGGGATCGGCCGTCGTTCCTCTCAAAAGCGCCACATCCATCCCCGGCGATTTATAGAAGAGATATTCCTCGCCCAGAAAGTCAGGAATATATTCCACCAGATCTTCTCCCTGCTCCATGGTAAGACGATTCAGCTTGCCGCCGTCAAACCGCGGATCCATGAACGTGCCCAGGCCGATCTTCGTCATAACGCCCGGCATGCCCCTTCCCACTTCCTGGAAAAGCTGCATCAGAGGACCGAGAGGAAACATATATCCCTGAACCTTTTCATCCTCTACCAGTTTGCACAGCTTCGGGCAGACACTCAGATAGGAAGATATCGTCCTCGTAATCATCCCGTCGTGGCACCACGCATGTTCTCCGGTATCCACAAAATTACCCACGCCTGCAGCGCGCAGACTTGTGATCCCGGCCGGGTGCCCTTCCTTTAAAAAACGCTGCTCCGCAGCGTCTACGATCTCGTTTGGAAAACTGACGAGCCCATCCGCCGCAAATACGACCACATCCCCGTCTTGAATCAACTCCGCCGCTTCTTTTGCACTGATCACCTGTGCCATTCTTCCGTTCCTCCATTTCTCTTTTCAGCCGACTGCCGAAAAATCCTATCTGCCGAAAAAAACAGAAAAATCAGAAAAACCGAAGAACCTCCGATTTTTATCGCTTTTTATCGCTGCAGACAGGCCAGCGCAGCATATCATTTCAAAAAATTCTAACAGCGCCTCGTAACACCCGCACGGCTTTTACAAAAACTCTGTGCTTCAGCAAGGCTGCCCGAATTGATTTTTATTCATTTCTTCTATCATACTGTGCAGACTGTACAAAGTCAATAATACATATGACACATCATGTATGATGTCTCATGTTTTTTTGATTATTTTTACAAAAAACAAATCTCTCTGTTTTCTGTTCTCTTTGGATCAT
>CAZGBL010000087.1:0-8458 GCA_964523955.1 uncultured Oscillospiraceae bacterium
ATAAAACTTATTGACATTGTAGGTAAATGGTGCTAATATTCTGATTAAACCTATTAATAAAGTATGAATTGAGGCGAAGAGAATGACGATACGATTTACCAGAATGGTCAGAGCAAATTTCCGAAAAGGGCGAATGTGTCGGATATGAAGAGCGGCGGCTTATGGCCGTATCGCATATGAGAATCCGCTGTTATTACTTTTTATTGCGTAGGAATTTATCGCCCCGTATTGTGACGCGGACGATAGAACGGAGGAACGAAGAACGTATCTTACGAAGCGTCGTCCCTCTGCGAGCGGTCTGTGTGAACAGGAGCTTCCGATTCCGTCTCCGCATGTTCTACGCATGTTTTGTATTCGCTTTTTAGAAAGGAAATAGATATCATGGGACAGAAAAATTATAGATTTGAAACATTACAGCTTCACGTAGGACAGGAAAATCCGGACAGCGCTACAGATGCCAGAGCCGTTCCGATCTATCAGACGACTTCTTACGTATTCCGCGACTGTGCTCAGGCGGCGGGACGTTTCGGTCTGGCGGAAGGCGGAAATATTTACGGCAGACTTACGAACCCTACACAGGGGGTGCTGGAAAACAGAGTGGCGGCTCTGGAGGGCGGTTCCGCAGGTCTGGCGGTTTCTTCCGGCGCGGCTGCTATCACATATACTGTTCAAGCGCTGGCAAAGGCCGGCGACCATATCGTGTCGCAAAATACGATTTACGGCGGCAGCTATAATCTCTTCAATACGACATTGAGAACGTTCGGTATCGATACGACGTTTGTAAACGCTCATCATCTGGATGAGGTGGAGAACGCGATTCAGCCGAATACGAAGCTCATCTATCTGGAAACTCTGGGCAATCCGAACTCTGATATTCCTGATATCGATGCAATCGCTGAAATCGCCCATAAAAATCAGATTCCTCTCGTGATCGACAACACCTTCGGCACGCCTTATCTCATCCGTCCCATCGAACACGGAGCGGATATCGTCGTCCATTCTGCCACGAAATTTATCGGAGGCCATGGCACATCTCTGGGCGGTATCATCGTAGAAGCGGGAAAATTCGACTGGACAGCGTCCGGCAAATTCCCTCATCTGACGGAACCGAATCCGAGCTATCACGGCGTAAACTTTTTCGAGGCGCTGGGATCGGCGGCTTTCGTAACATATATCAGAGCGATTCTTTTGAGAGATACGGGAGCGACGCTTTCTCCGTTTAATGCGTTTATTCTGCTTCAGGGGCTGGAAACTCTGTCTCTGAGACTGGAGCGTCATGCGGAAAATACGAAGAAGGTGGTTGCATTTCTCGCAGCGCATCCGCAGGTGGAAAAGGTGAATCATCCGTCTCTGGCGGATCATCCGGATCATGAGCTCTATCAAAAATATTTTCCTGACGGCGGCGCGTCGATCTTTACATTTGAGATAAAAGGCGGGCAGGAAGAGGCGCAGAAATTTATAGATTCGCTGGAATTATTCTCGTTGCTGGCCAATGTTGCTGACGTGAAATCTCTCGTCATCCATCCGGCGACGACGACGCACGCTCAGATGACGGCGGAGGAACAGGCGGATGCAGGCATTCTGCCGAATACGGTTCGTCTTTCCATCGGAACGGAACACATCGACGATATTATTGAAGATTTGGAGCAGGCTTTTGCACAGATCAGATAGATCGGCATGCGGTCTGATTTCCACAGGAGCGGAAGCGTACGCGCTTGTTCTAAATGGAGTTAAAAGGTTTTGAGTTGTTAACGAAGCAGCGTAAAATAAAGGGCTGCGGCCAAAGTTTTTTCGCTGTTAGTGCAGAGCAGCGGCAATAGAAAATTTGTTTTCCTTGAAAATAATGAATGGAGAGACGCCGGGCAGCTGTCCGGCGTCTCTCCATTCCTGCACTTTTTGTAAGTATGAAAATAAGAACAAGAAAACCTATTGACTAGAGGCCTTTACTGGTATAAAATCATATAAAACCTATAGATAAACTAAGAATTAAAAGGGGAAAAAAGAAAACGCAGCCGCCAAAGGCAGCGCAGCTTCAAGGTTCGGCAGGAGGTTAGTACTATGAGCAAGTTTAAAAATAATGCAGTCAATACGAAGCTGATACACGGAGGTATTTCTGGGGACGAGAAGACAGGTTCGGTAAATGTGCCGATTTATCAGACGTCCACTTTCAAACAGACCGTGCCCGGCGTACATAAGGGTTATGAATATTCACGTACGGGAAATCCAACGCGGGAAGCGCTGGAAGCTTTGATCGCGGAGCTTGAAAGCGGCGCAGCAGGATTTGCCTTTTCTTCTGGAATGGCGGCTATTACGGCAGTACTTTCTCTGTTTCATTCAGGAGATCGGCTGATTATTTCCGATAATGTCTACGGAGGAACTTTTCGAGTGCTGGATAAGGTTTTTAAGAATTTCGGCATCGAATTTGAGACGGTGGATACCTCGGATCTTGGAGCGATAGAAGAAGCTATCGATGAAAGCGTAAAAGCGATCTACATCGAGACGCCGACAAACCCGCTGCTGGAGATCACGGATCTTGCAGCGACGGCGGCATTAGCGAAGAAAAAGGGGATTTTCACTATCGTAGACAATACCTTTTATACACCGTATCTTCAGAGGCCGATCGAACACGGCGCTGACATCGTAATTCACAGCGCTACGAAATATCTCGGCGGCCACAGCGATCTGGTGGCGGGACTTGTCGTAGTCAATGATGCGGAATTGGCAGAGAGGATTCACTTTATTCAGAATTCTACCGGAGGCGTGCTTCCTCCTTTCGATTCTTTTCTTCTCATCCGCGGAATTCGGACGCTGGGAGTGAGGCTTGACCGTCACGTGGAAAACGCAGAAAAGCTGGCAGAATTTCTCGCAGGCAGCCCGGACGTCAAGAAAGTGTATTATCCGGGACTTACCGATTCTCCGGGATATGAAGTGAACCTCAGACAAGCGAAAAACGGTGGGGCGATGATCTCCTTTGAGCTCACAGAAAACCACGATATAAATGCGTTTTTCTCTAATTTACATATCATTACTCTGGCGGAAAGTCTGGGCGGAATCGAATCTTTAGTCTGCCATCCTGCATCTATGACGCACGCAGCTATTCCGGAGGAGCTTAGAAAGAAGGCGGGTATTACGGACGGACTCATTCGCCTTTCTGTAGGGATTGAGGATGTATCGGAGCTGAGGCAGGACTTGGAGGCGGCGATCACAGCTTCACGGATCTGAGACGGTGAGATGGAAATATGTGAGATCCGCGAATCTGAGTGAAGCGCGGAAAGATACAGAAAGGAAGTGAAGCAGATGAGTGACAGACAGGAAATCTTCCGACTGGAACATGTATCGAAAATTTTTAATGGGAGAGCCGGCGAAGTAAAGGCTCTGGATGATATCAGTCTCAGTATATCAGAGGGTGAAATTTTCGGAATTATCGGGATGAGCGGAGCAGGCAAGAGCACTTTAGTGCGGACGCTGAACAGGTTAGAGAGCATATCAGCGGGCAGCGTTTTTTTCGAGGGGAGAGACATCAATCGGCTTTCTGAAAAAGAACTTCGCCTGATGAGACAGTCTATCGCCATGATATTTCAGAGCTTTAATCTTCTGACACAGAAGACGGTGCGTGCTAACGTGATGCTGCCGATGAAAATCGCGGGAATCGACAGACAAAAAAGGTATCAGCGAGCTATGGAGATGCTGAATCTGGTAGGACTTTCCGATAAAGCGGACGCCTGGCCGGCGCAGCTTTCCGGAGGGCAGAAGCAGAGGGTGGCCATCGCCAGAGCTCTTTCGGTAAACCCGAAGGTCCTGCTTTGCGATGAAGCTACCAGCGCACTAGACCCGAAGATAACGGATGAGATTCTCGGTCTGCTTCAGGACATCAGACGCAGGATGAATATTACGGTCGTTATTATTACACATGAGATGTCTGTGGTGGAAAAAATCTGCGACCGCGTGGCTATTATCGATCACGGAAAGCTGGAAGAAATCGGACCGGTCAGAGAGATCTTTGCCCATCCGAAATCAGAGGCTGCAAAGCATCTGGTATTCCCTGCATCCCGTGATATCAATTCCTTTGAAATGACAGAACGTCGCTGCGTAAGAATCGCGTTCGATGGGCATGCGGCAAATGAACCTATCATAGCGGACCTCATTTTGGAGACAGGAGAGAAGGTCAATATTCTCTGCGCGAATACGAGAAGTGTAGGAGGTATGGGCTTCGGTCAGATGATCGTGGAGCTTCCGGAGGCGCCGGAAGCTTGTGAGAAGGTTCTGGCGTTTTTAAAACAGGCCGGAGTATTTGTAGAAGAAGTGACGCAGGAGGAGGTGACAGCGCTATGACGCAGGAAGTGATAGGAATGATCGGTGCAGGGCTGGTGGAAACTCTGGAAATGACCATCGTTTCCACTCTGTTTTCCTATATCGTCGGCTTACCGCTGGGAATTCTGCTGGCGGTGACATCAAAAGGAAGCATCCTGGAAAATAAGGTGGTAAACAGTATCTTCGGAACGATCGTAAATATCATCCGTTCGATTCCGTTTCTGATTTTGCTGGTGCTCGTCATTCCGCTGACGCGGCTTTTGGTGGGAACCTCGCTGGGCACGGCAGCTACTATCGTACCTCTGACGATCGGTGCGATTCCAATCGTAGCCCGTATGGTGGAATCGTCTCTGCAGGAGGTGCCGCCTGGAATTATCGAAGCGGCGCAGGCTATGGGAGCTTCACCGATGGATGTTATCATCCGTTTTCTGCTGCCGGAAGCCGTACCGTCGCTGCTTTTAGGCGGAGCGATCAATTTAGCGACGATATTAGGGTATTCGGCGCTGGCAGGATTTGTCGGCGGCGGTGGTCTGGGAAGCATCGCCGTACAGTACGGATATTATAGATACCAGACAGACGTGTTATTGGTAACGGTAGCGATACTCGTTATTATCGTGCAGATTTTCCAGGAGTCAGGGACGCGGCTTTCCATCAGAAAGAGGCATTCGTAACAAGTGACAATCGTCTCTCATTTTCTACGAGCGTCGGGTTCCATTTCCGACCTTCAGCGGTTTGCTGTGAAACCGCACGAATGGAGTTGTTTTTTAAATATTAGATAGAGCTAATATTAAAATAAAGCAAAAGCTTAAATAAAGGAGGATTTTACATGAAAAAACTTTTATCAGCGGCACTTATTACAGGTCTATTGATCGGAGCTCTCTCAGGATGCGGTTCAGGCGATTCCAACGCAGGAAATTCGTCGGACAGCAGTTCTTCCGTAACGTTGACAGTGGGAGCGTCTCCGACGCCGCATGCGGAAATTTTAGAGCAGGCGAAGCCGATCCTGGCAGAAGAAGGGATCGATCTTGAAATCGTGAAGATCGAAGATACGATTACGCCGAACACAGGACTCGTGGAGGGCAGCCTGGATGCAAATTACTTCCAGCATCAGCCTTATCTGGATGATTTTAACTCTGAAAATAACAGCGACCTGGTCTCCGCAGGGGCGATTCATTACGAGCCTTTTGGCATCTATGCGGGAAAAACGTCGAATCTTTCGGATCTTCCTGACGGCGCCGTCGTTGCAGTTCCGAATAATGTGACGAACGAAGCGAGAGCGCTTCTTCTTTTAGAGCAGGAAGGCATTATCAAGCTGAAGGACGGCGTTGATATTAAAGCGACAGTAAATGACATCGTGGAAAATCCGAAGAATCTTCAGTTTAAGGAAATCGCACCGGAGCAGCTGGTTCGCGCCCTTCCGGATGTGGAAATCGCAGTTATTAATGGAAACTATGCTATTGAAGGCGGACTTCATGTCAATGACGCCTTAGCGGTGGAATCGGATCAGTCTGTCGCGGCTCAGACGTACGCTAATATCATCGCAGTGCGTGCGGAGGATGAAGATAACGAGGCGGTCAAGAAGCTGGTAGAGGTTCTCCAGAGCGACGAGATTAAAGAGTTCATCGAGAGTACATACGATGGAGCTGTCGTTCCTATTGCATGACAGGAATGATCGGTTCGTCTGAATATGGACGCGGCCGGAATCTTGGCTGCAAAAACCGGACATTTGTCTGCTGACATTTGTTCTCTGAATGAGAAAATAAAATCGATTAAAACTGAAGTGGAAAAAGGAAAAGGAGACGAAAATGGCAAGAGTAGAATTTATTACGGCGCAGGAAGCGGAAGGTAAGGCAAAGGAAGCCTATGAAGCCCTGGAGAGCGCAGGCAAACTGACGAATATGAAGAGAGCGCTCCTTCAGGACTACGCTACATATGATGCATTTATGGGCTGGTACACTTCGTGGGAACGTCTTGTAGAGGTCGTAGGTGAAAGAGCCGCTACGATTTACGCTCATTCGATTTCCACGACGAATAGCTGCCTTTTATGCTCTCTGTTCTTCATCAGCGATTTAAGGGCGTTGGGTCTGGATCCGAATACCTTTGAACCGGAAGAAAAGGAAAGTCTTCTCGCGCAGCTTGGCGAACAGATCGTAAAAGATCCTACCGCTGTATCGGATGAACTCTTCGATGAGCTGAAGAAGTATTACAGCGACAGCGAGCTCGTGATTATCGTGGGCTTTGCAGGTCAGATGATCGCTACAAATAATTTCAATTCAGTGCTTAAGATCGATGTGGATCAGAGACTGATTCCGATCAAAGACGAATTTAAGCCGGCGGAATGGAGAAAGGACATAAAATAGTCTTTTAAAATGCAGCTTCCACAGAAAGCAGAAATTTCTGATCTTGAAAGCCATTTAAGACCGGAGGGGTACCGGCGGAAAACGGCAGGCGTGATAAACGCGGGATGAGGAATGAGAAGATGCGGCTGCGGAGTGCAGAGAAAGCGTGAGCGGCAGAGAAAGGATATGGCAAGAGAGAAAGGAAGGAACAGGCACGATGGTTAATTTTCACTATTATAATCCGGCGAAAATCCTATTCGGCGCCGGTGCGGAAAAGGAACTGAAACGGTTACTGCAGGAGGGACAGGCGACATCGCTTTTACTGGTTTACAGCGGCAGCTTTATTAAGGAGCTGGGACTTTACGATCTGGTGTGGGATACCTGTAAAGAATGCGGAATCGATTTCTATGAAAATGGTTCTGTCGTTCCGAATCCTTCCATAGAACTCGTCAGGCAGCTGAGCGATCTGGGAAAAGAAAAAAAGATCGACTTTCTGCTGGCTGTCGGCGGCGGCAGCGCTGTAGATACTGCAAAAGCCGCCGCGTTAGGTATTCCTTATGAAGGAGACGTGTGGGATTTCTTTGAAAAAGGAATCATGCCAAAGGAGGTTCTTCCTGTAGGGGTCATTACCACGCTTCCGGCCAGCGGTTCAGAGACGTCTAACTGCGCGATTCTCTCCAATGGAGAATGGAAGCTGGGTTTTGAGGACGACAGTATCATTCCCCGCTTTGCCATCATGAATCCGGAATACACATTGGGGCTTCCTGCGTATCAGACATCTTGCGGCGTTGCGGATATTTTGTCGCATCTTTTGGAGCGGTATTTTTCCGACGTAGAGCATACGGATGTGACGGATTATCTGCTGGAAGGGGCGGTCAGAGCTCTTCTGGTGAACGGTGATAAGCTGATGAGGAATCCTAAGGATCTGAATGCCAGAGCCGAAATTCAATGGCTGGCTTCCATCGCTCATAACAATCTTTTAGATACTGGAAGAATCGCGGACTGGGGTTCTCACCGCATCGAACATGAACTTTCTGCTCAGTACGGGATCACTCACGGAGAGGGGATGGCGGTGGTGATGACGGCCTGGCTGCGGTATGCGGCAAAGGTTAAACCGGAAAAGCCTGCGCAGCTGGCGCAGCGAGTCTTCGGCATCGATTCTTTCAATCATACGCCGGAAGAAATGGTTCTTCTGCTGAGTGATAAGCTTGAGCTGTTTTTTAAGGAGTTGGGGCTTGCCACGACGCTTCGCGAATTGGGGATTACAGAGGAACACTTTGAGGTGATGGCAAATCGAGCCACAAAGGATGGCGCGCAGCCGGTAGGGCATTACATCCTTCTCGATCCCGTCAGATTTACGGAAATACTCAAGTTAGCGCTGTGACAAAAAAGCTGATTTCATATGGAATCAAAGATGTTTTCCGCTTCTGCAAATTTTAAGGAGGCTTTGCCGCCTGTCGTAAGCAGCGGATTTCATCTCCGACTTTCGGCGGCGGTGGGTAATCATCTCCCCGCCGAAATCCGGCTGAGCGAACGCTTCTGAGCTTCTGGCGCTTGCTGCAAGCGTTCGTGTCGTTCCTGACCGCAGCTTATCAGAAGTTCTGCTCCGCTTTAAAAATGAAAGGAACGTAAAACGGACATCTATTCATGTAGTCGCATGAAAATAGATGTCCGCTTTTGGTTTTTTGGTACACCCGCTGGGAGTCGAACCCAAATCTCAGGAGTCGGAGTCCTGCTTTCTATCCATTGAAATACGGGTGCATGTCTGTAAGCAAGCGTCGGATGTTTTTCGCTGCTGTCACTGCTGC
>CAZGBL010000088.1:0-8386 GCA_964523955.1 uncultured Oscillospiraceae bacterium
AGAGCTCCTGACAAGCTTGCTTGTCAAGGACGACGCGAACGCTTGCAGCAAGCGCGGGGAGCTTTCGCTCGGCCGGATTTCGGCGGGGGATGATTACCCAACCGCCGAAAGTCGGAAATGGAACCTGCCGCTTACAGAAGCGGGGACGTTCGGCGCTTGTTATTTACCGAGACCGCATGTACGAAGTTTTGCGGCAGACAAAAAATTAATTTTTATTTGCGGTTGACATCGGTATTTTGAAAAACTATAATATATACAATAAATTTAATACGTTACTACAATAAACCATAGATGCGGGAGTAACGACAGGAAATGCACTTACAGAGAGTCGGCGATGCTGAGAATCCGGCAGAACGCAGCTTGTCAAATGGGCCGCGGAGGGCGCGACGAACCGTTTGCCGGGAGGACAGTTATCCATGGGATAATGATAACCGATCGGTTTCCAAGTATATCGCGACGCAGGGCAGGCGTTATCTTGCCGGGATATGTCAGTATCCTCCAAAAGAGCACGGATGATTTCGTGAAGCAAGGTGGTACCGCGGGAAATGTATATTACTCGTCCTTGGCTGAGTTTTCAGCTGAGGACGTTTTTTTTTATTGCAAATGCAGGAAAATCATTTGCACACCTTTCATCGCAGCTGAATTTTTGATTTTGTTACAGCAGCAATAGGACGGCGGCTGAGGATCAAAACAGAAAATAACAGCGTGAAGCTTATGGATATTCAGATGGAAAATGGAAAGAGAGGAAGAGAGACATGTATAGACCGACGTTAGAGGAAGCGAAGAAATTTGCGGATGACAAGGGCAGCGGATATAAAGTCGTCCCTGTCATGAAGGAGATACTATCGGACATCGCTACTCCCATGCAGGTGCTGAAGAAGCTGCTGAAAGTGAGCAGTCATTGTTACATGCTGGAAAGTGTAGAGGATACGGAGAAATGGGGCAGATATACGTTTCTGGGATTCGATCCGAAGCTGGAACTGACCTGTACGGACGGCAGGCTGAAGATCAAGGCAGGGACTGTGATCGAAGCGCAGACGGAGCATCCCGGCGAATATATCCGAAATATTCTCGCGGAGAATAAGAGTCCGAAGATCGAATATATGCCGACATTTACGGGCGGCCTTGTAGGATATTTTTCCTACGATTATATAAAGTATTCAGAGCCAAAGCTGAAGCTGGACGCTGACGATCAGGAAAATTTTAACGATGTGGATCTGATGCTGTTCGACAAGGTCATCGCCTTTGACAATGTCCGTCAGAAGATTATCGTCATCGCCAATGCGAGGCTGGACGAATTGGAAACGACTTACAATAAGGCCGTCAGAGACATCGACGAAATCATATCGATTATTCGGGACGGTCAGGCGGCAGACCCGCAGCCGGGGATTCTTAAATCCGATTTCCGCAAGCTGTTTGAAAAGGAAGCCTTCTGCGAGATGGTAGAGAAGGCCAAGCGATATATTTATGAGGGAGACATTTTCCAGGTAGTTCTTTCTAATCGCCTGGAGGCTGATTTTGAGGGAAGTCTTCTGGACACGTATCGTATTTTGAGAACGCTGAACCCATCGCCGTATATGTTTTATTTCAGCGGTCAGGATGTGGAGATTGCAGGAGCTTCCCCTGAGACGCTGGTGAAGCTGGAAAACGGCGTACTGCATACTTTTCCGCTGGCGGGTACGCGGCCGAGAGGAAAGACGCCGGAAGAAGATAAATCGCTGGAGAAAAGCCTGCTGGCCGACCCGAAGGAGCTGGCAGAGCACAATATGCTGGTGGATCTGGGAAGAAACGACATCGGCCGCCTCAGCAAGTTCGGAACGGTGGAAGTGGAAAAGTATATGTGCATCGAAAAATATTCTCATGTCATGCACATCGGCTCTACGGTAAAGGGGCAGATCAGAGATGATATGGACGCCGCCGATGCGGTGGATTGTGTCCTTCCTGCCGGCACGCTGTCGGGAGCGCCGAAGATCAGAGCGTGCGAGATCATAAACGAGCTGGAAAACAACAAAAGAGGCATCTACGGCGGAGCCATAGGGTATATCGATTTTACCGGCAATCTGGATACCTGTATCGCTATCCGTATCGCTTTCCGAAAGAACGGAAAGGTATTCGTGAGATCCGGCGCGGGAATCGTAGCCGACAGCGTTCCGGAAACGGAATTTCAGGAATGCATCAATAAAGCCGCAGCGGTGGTAAACGCTCTGGAAAAGGCACAGGAGGTGGACGACTGATGATACTCTTAATCGATAATTACGACAGCTTTTCTTACAATCTCTACCAGCTCATAGGTTCCATCAGCCCGAAGATCAAAGTGGTGAGAAACGACGATATAACGGTGAGGGAAATCGAGGCACTGGCTCCGGAAAAGATCATTCTCTCGCCGGGACCGGGGAGGCCGGAGGACGCAGGAATCTGTGAGGATGTGGTCAGAGCTTTTGCGGGAAAGATTCCTATTCTGGGCGTCTGCCTAGGACATCAGGCGATCTGTGAGGTTTTCGGCGCGCGCATCACGTATGCGAGAAAGCTGATGCACGGGAAGCAGTCGGAGATTTCGGTAGACAGAAACTGTGTTATCTTCCGAGATCTGGACGAAAGAGTAAAGGGAGCCAGATACCACTCTCTGGCAGCCGATCCGGAGACGATACCGGAAGCTCTTCAGATTATAGGCACTGCCGACGACGGCGACATCATGGCGGTAAAACACAGGGAGTACGACGTATACGGTCTTCAATTTCATCCGGAATCCATTCTCACACCGGAGGGGAAAAAGATGCTGGAAAACTTTATTACATTAGTGTAAGACGGAAGAGTACAGAGCCGGAGAAACAGGCTCGATGAAAAACGATAATAGGAGGATATGATGATTAAGGAAGCTATTTTAAAATTATGTGAATCGGAAAATCTGACGTATGAGGAGGCGGCAGGCTGCATCGACGAGATTATGGGAGGCAATACCAGCGAGGCGCAGACGGCGGCTTTTCTCATGGGTCTGGCGGCAAAGGGCGAGACGGTGGAGGAGATCGCTGCATGTGCGGAATCCATGAGATCACATGCGGTTCGTTTTCACCATGAAGGAGATGTGCTGGAAATCGTCGGAACGGGCGGCGACCGGTCGAATTCCTTTAATATTTCCACTACCAGCGCTATCGTGACGGCAGCCGGAGGCGTGAAGACGGCGAAACACGGCAATCGGGCGGCGTCTTCCAAGTGTGGAGCCGCCGACGTTTTAGAAGCTCTTGGCGTCAATATCATGCTGGAGCCGGAACGCATGGAGAAGGTCTTTGAAGAGGCGGGAATCGCATTTATGCATGCTCAGGTGTATCATAAGAGTATGAAATATGTGGCTCCTGTCAGAAAAGAAATGGGATGCCATACGGTTTTCAATATTTTAGGACCTCTTACAAATCCTGCATTTAATACGATGCAGATCATGGGCGTCTACGCGGAAAAGCTCGTAGTACCTATGGCGGAGGTACTCATGAAGCTGGGCGTGAAGGACGGAATGGTAGTCTTCGGAACAGATGTGATGGATGAGCTTTCCATGAGCGCGCCGACGAGCGTCTGCGAATTTCACAACGGCTCTTATGAGTGCTATCAGGTATCGCCGGAGGATTTCGGCATGGAACGCTGTACGAAGGAAGATTTGGCCGGCGGCGATCCGGAGGAGAATAAGCAGATCACGCTGGATATTCTCAGCGGAAAAGAACAGGGGCATAAGAGAAACGCCGTTCTTCTCAACGCGGGCGCGGCGCTCTATATCGCGGGAAAGGCAGCTGCGTTTGCCGGCGGCGTAAAGCTGGCGGGAGAGATCATCGACAGCGGCGCGGCGATGAAAAAGCTGGAACAGTTTGTGGAATTGACGAATTAAGCAGGAAAGAGGAACAGGAGCGAGCCATGATTTTAGAGGAAATAGCGGCGAAAACGCGGGAGCGTATCGCTCAGGCAAAGGTTCGGATGCCGCTGGAGACAATGAAGTCGAAGGCAGAGGCAATGGATTCAAACACGGGATTTCCGTTTGAAAAGGCGCTGCGGCAGGAGGATATCGCATTTATCTGCGAGGCCAAGAAAGCGTCGCCGTCAAAGGGATTGATCGCGCCGGACTTTCCATATCTGCAGATCGCGAAGGAATATGAAGCGGCCGGCGCGGCGGCGATTTCCGTATTGACGGAACCGTTCTGGTTTTTAGGCTCTGACGAGTATCTGAGAGAAATCTGCGAAGAGATAAAGATTCCGGTGCTCCGCAAGGATTTTACCGTAGATGAATATATGATATATGAAGCGAAGGTTCTGGGGGCGTCGGCGGTTCTTCTGATCTGCGCGCTGCTCGATACCGAAACGCTGCGCCGTTATATTCAAATCGCAGACGGTCTGGGCCTGTCCGCGCTGGCAGAAGCCCACGATGAAGAGGAAGTGGCGTCGGCTCTTGCGGCGGGGGCGCGAATCGTCGGCGTCAACAATCGAAATCTGAAGGATTTTACCGTGGACGTCAATAACAGTACGAAATATCGCAGGATGGTGCCGGAGGACGTGATTTTCGTCTCCGAAAGCGGCATGAAAACGGCGGATGATATCGATATTTTAAGGGCAAACGGAACGAATGCCGTTCTGATCGGCGAAACGCTGATGCGCAGTGAAGATAAAAAGGCGGCGCTGGATGAACTGAGAGGGACGGGCAAAAGGACAGGAAGATGAAATATGGAGAAACAAAGATAAAAATTTGTGGAATCCGCAGATCGGAGGATATATCGTATATTAACGATGCAAGGCCTGATTATATCGGATTTATTTTCGTCAAAGGGCGGAGGCGATATGTGGAGCCGGCGCAGGCGCTGGAATTAAAGAAGAAGCTTGCTGGCGGAATCAAAGCTGTGGGAGTCTTTATCGATGAAGCGCCGGAAGAAATCGCAAAAATCGTAAAAAGCGGAGCGATCGACATGGTGCAGCTCCACGGCAGCGAGGATAACGCATATATTTCAGAGCTGCGAACGCTGCTGGAGAGCGGTTACGGGGCAACAGAGGACTCTTTTGAGGATAAGACGGCGGAACGAAGTTTTACGGACGGAAAGAGGACTTGTCGCGATGAGGGGAAATCGATGGAGCCGATATTAGAAAATTGCAGAGTACCTGTCATCCAGGCGTTTCTCGTGAGGACAACAGAGGATCTGCGCCGTGCGGAATCGTCTGACGCGGATTATCTTCTGCTGGACAGCGGGACGGGAACCGGCAAAACGTTTGACTGGTCGATTCTCGAACATGCAGGAGGTATGAATCGTCCGTTTTTTCTCGCCGGAGGTCTGGATCCGGATAACTTGGAAGCTGCGATGGAGCGGATACAGCCTTTCGCGGTGGATATGAGCAGCGGTGTGGAGACGGACGGTGTGAAAGACGGAGAAAAAATCGCGGCGGCGGTGCGCGCAGTGCGCGGGCGAAAAGAGTGAAAGACGTCATGGACTCGGAGCGCTGCGAGCAATACCGTGCGCGCAGTGCGCGGGCGAAAAGAGTGAAAGGCCAGGCGGCAGATCATTACGAAATTCGCGTTTGCGGATTTTAGGGTTTCGCGATCGCCTTGAAAGAAAAACAGAGGAGAAAGGAAATGTCAAAAGGAAGATACGGTGAGTTCGGGGGACAGTATATCCCCGAAACACTCATGAATGAAATCATCAATTTAGAAGAGAGCTATGAAAAATACAGCAAAGATCCGGAATTTATTCAGGAACTGGATACGCTGCTGAAGGAATATGCGGGAAGACCGTCTCTCCTCTATTACGCGGAGAAGATGTCGAAGGATCTTGGCGGCGCAAAGATTTATCTGAAGCGAGAGGATTTAAACCACACCGGTTCCCATAAGATCAACAATGTATTGGGGCAGGTGCTTCTCGCAAAGAAGATGGGAAAGACGAGAGTCATAGCGGAAACTGGCGCGGGACAGCACGGCGTAGCGACAGCGACGGCGGCAGCTCTTCTGGATATGGAATGCGAAATTTTCATGGGAAAGGAAGACACGGAGCGTCAGGCTCTGAACGTATATAGAATGGAGCTTTTGGGCGCGAAGGTGAACGCCGTGACTACGGGAACGATGGTTTTAAAAGATGCGGTCAATGAAGCGATGCGAGAGTGGTCCAACAGAGTTCACGATACACTTTACGTGTTGGGCTCCGTCATGGGGCCGCATCCGTTTCCGATGATCGTGCGCGATTTTCAGAGCGTGATCAGCAGAGAGGCCAGAGAGCAGATTCTGGAAAAAGAAGGAAAACTGCCTGCGGCTGTAGTGGCCTGCGTCGGCGGCGGCAGCAATGCCATGGGAACTTTCTACAATTTCATCGGTGACGAGGGCGTAGCGCTCATCGGCTGCGAGGCGGCAGGAAAGGGAATCGATACTGATCAGCATGCGGCTACCATGGCGAAAGGCACCATCGGCGTATTCCACGGTATGAAATCCTATTTCTGCCAGGACGAATACGGGCAGATCGATGAGGTGTACTCGATTTCGGCGGGGCTGGACTATCCGGGCATCGGACCGGAGCACGCTTATCTGAGGGATTCAGGACGGGCACAGTATGTTCCGGTGACAGATGAAGAAGCAGTGCAGGCCTTTGAATATCTGGCGCGGACAGAAGGTATTATCTGCGCTATCGAAAGCGCCCATGCGGTGGCTCATGTCAGGAAAATCGCCGGACAGATGAGCAAGGACGATATCATCATCGTGTGTCTTTCGGGAAGAGGCGACAAAGATGTGGCAGCAATCGCACGTTACAGAGGAGTTGATTTAAATGATTAAAATAGCAGAAGCATTTCAGAACGGAAAAGCATTTATCCCATTTCTTACCGCAGGCGATCCGTCTCTCGATAAGACGGAAGAATTTATCGTGAAGATGGCGGAGGCAGGCGCAGATCTCATCGAAATCGGTCTGCCGTTTTCCGATCCTATCGCAGAGGGTCCGGTCATTCAGGAAGCGGATATCCGCGCGTTAGCGGCGGGAACGACCACGGACAAGGTGTTCGATATGGTGGCGTCTGTACGGAAAAAAGTCGATATCCCTCTTGTATTTATGACATATCTCAATCCCGTTTTTCATTACGGATATGAAAAGTTCTGTACGCGCTGCGCTGAAATCGGCGTGAGCGGACTGATCATTCCGGATATGCCTTATGAGGAAAAAGAAGAACTGGCCGGCGTTTGCAGAACTCATGGAATGGAGCTGATATCTATGATCGCTCCTACTTCGGAAGCTCGGATTCGGAATATTGCGTCAGAGGCAGAGGGCTTTCTGTATGTCGTATCGTCCATGGGAGTTACCGGCGTGAGAAGTGAAATCACCACAGATATCGGCGCTATGACAGCGGTGGCAAAGGAGGCGGGCAGCGTACCGTGCGCTATCGGTTTCGGCATCAGCACTCCGCAGCAGGCGGCGGATATGGCGCAGCACGCGGACGGCGTCATCGTGGGAAGCGCTATCGTGAAGATCATCGCAAAGTACGGAGCGGACGCGCCGCAGTATATTTACGATTATGTAAAGAGCATGAAGGATGCGATAAGATAAGCGCGGTTGACTTTGTCAATCGCATGTCATAAAATTGTTGCAGGTAAAATTTCTATTGGAAGGCAGAATGGAGACGATATGAGCGACAATATGAAAAATTTTGAAAATGTTACAGTTCTTACGCATCCGCTGTTAAAGCACAAGATTTCCAGACTTCGCGACAAAAATACAGGGACGAACGAATTTCGCAAATTGATCGAGGAAATCGCCATGCTGATGGGCTACGAAGCTCTGCGTGATCTTCCTATGGAAGAGATCGAAGTGGAGACTCCTATCGAAAGCTGTATGACGCCGGTGATATCCGGTAAGAAAATGGCAGTCATTCCAATCCTCAGAGCAGGACTGGGAATGGTGAGCGGCATTCTCGCGCTCGTTCCGTCCGCAAAAGTCGGACATATCGGAATGTACCGGGATGAAGAGACTCACGAACCCCATGAGTATTACTGCAAGCTGCCGGAAAAGATCGAGGAACGTATCGCTGTCGTGGTAGACCCGATGCTGGCGACTGGAGGCTCGGCGGCAGACGCTGTCAGCCTGATTAAGCAAAAAGGCGGGAAAAATATCAAATTTATGGCTGTGATCGCAGCGCCGGAAGGATTGGATCGATTTGCCGGAGAACATCCGGACGTTCAGATTTACGTGGGACAGCTGGACAGATGTTTAAACGAAAATGCGTACATATGTCCGGGGCTCGGAGACGCAGGAGACCGTATTTTCGGTACGAAATAGAATCCCAGTACAGAAGCAGGAGACGACAGACTTATCTAGTCTAAGTGATTTTTAAGGAGAATAACAAGTGAACAAGAAAGAAAGTCCTATTGACAAGAATCGGGATGCTGTTT
>CAZGBL010000089.1:0-8227 GCA_964523955.1 uncultured Oscillospiraceae bacterium
CCGCTTCTCTTACGAATTTGAGAATTTCCTGGGCGAGACGTACGCGGTTTTTAAAGCTTCCGCTGTATTCATCTGTTCTGAAATTGAAAAGCGGAGAGAGGAACTGATTGATCAGCCAGCCGTGGCCGCCGTGAACCATGACCATCTCAAATCCGGCGCGCTTCGCAAGTGCTGCAGTCTTTCCATAAGCCTCGACGATTGCATCGATCATTTCTTTCGTGAGTTCGCTGATCTCAAGACCATCGGCACGAACGCCGGCGGACGGTTCCCACTGAGTAAGCTCCTGTTTTTTGTTTTTATCTGCGAGGTAAGTTCCGGAAAACTGTCCTGAGTGAGAGAGTTCTACCGATGGAATACATCCGTGGCGGCGGATAGCGTCAGCGGTATAGGTGAAGCTGGGAAGACTTCCAGGAACGGATAAGTCGAAGTGGTATGCGTGATTTCCGTCTGTTTCCGGATGAATCATGCATTCCGAAACCGTCACTGCAGCAGCGCCGCCCTTTGCGCGAAGTTCATAGAACTTCGTCGATTTCGGATCGGTACAGCAGTCTGCAGTGATGTCCGTACCGCCCATAGGTGCGGAAAAAATTCTGCTTTTAAATGTAACATTTCCTAAAGTAATTGGCGAGCTGAGATATGGATACTTGCGTTTTATGTAGTGATCCTCCTTCTGAAAGTTGATGATTTACTTAGTTATTACGCACGAAATATCGTCCCACGGATAAGTGATGACGATATAACAAGCGTCGGATGTCCCCTCTTCTGTAAGCGGCAGTTCCATTTCCGATTTTCGAGGATGGGAGGTTTTGAAGCAAGGATTTAAGATCATCGTAAGCAGACGGCGCACGGACGGCGGGATAAGCCGAAAAGCAAACAGCGGGCAGTGAGACTGCTTCAGGAGGAGAAAGATGCGTGAATTAAAATATGCGATTTTGGGATTACTGAATCAAAAAAGTATGAGCGGCTATGAATTATCCGCAGAATTTGAATCGGCGCTGAACGAATTCTGGAGCGCAAAGCACAGCCAGATTTATCCTGAATTAAAAAAATTGACCCAGGAGGGGATGATAACCTTTGAAGTGGCCATTTCAGGTAATGTTTTGCAGAAAAAGATATATACGATCACGGACGCCGGGCGGCGGGACTTTTTAGAGTGGCTTTCCGAAGATCAGCCTATGTCTTCTACACCGAAGGATATTTTCCGGCTGCGAGTATTTTTCTCCAGCGAACTTTCAGCTCAACAGCGTTTGACAATGTTTGAGAGCCATCTGGAGCAGCATAAGCTCCGATTGTCGTATTTGAAGCAGCAGATGGAAAAATTCGACGGTACGCCTGACGATGAATCTCCGCTTTTGGGTGATTATATGGTATTGACGGGCGCGATCATGAGAGAGGAAACGACGTGTAAATGGCTGAAAAAGTGTATAGCCCTTTCTTCAAAGCAGGAGAAAGAATATAAGAAAACGGGTGATTGAGCCAGCGTCGTATTGAAAGTGAGGAAGCTGAAATGATCTACACACCATTGACGAATAAAGCGATGCGTCTGGCCTATGACGCTCATCACGGGCAGACTGATGAAAGCGGTCTGCCTTATATTTTTCATCCCTATCATCTGGCGGAGCAGATGACAGATGAAATTACTGTCTGTGTCGCTCTTCTTCACGATGTGTTAGAGGATACGTCTGTCAGCATAGAAGAATTAGAGCTGGAATTTCCCAAAGAGGTGACGGAGGCTCTGCGCCTTTTGACTCATATGGAAGATACAGAATATTTTGAATATGTGAGGGCAATTGAAAAAAATCCTGTGGCAAAAGCGGTAAAGCTGGCTGATATCGACCACAATGCGGATCAGACACGGTTTGCAGGCTGTGCAGATGTGGAGGAGGAGCGGCTTGAACGCTGGAAGAAAAAGTATGCCAAAGCCAGGGAAATTTTAGAAGGGAAAGAGGAACTGTCCGGTGGCGCGATACCCGGAGTTGCCCGAGAATCTGCGGTTGATCGTTAGACAGAATGAGGGCTTTTGTTTCTGGGCTCCAATTTCTCATCGGACTTTTCCTGTTTTTGGAGCCCTCTTTCTTTTGAATTTTATTTGTATATTCTCTTCGCATTTCTGCGTTATCAAGTCTGAAGGAGTTGCTGAAATATTTTCTTAGAAGATTTTAGAACTGTGTGCGGATACGCATCATGGAATATCTATTTTTTAGTATGATAAATCGATTTTTGAATAGTATACGAAAGAAAAAAATAATGTTTGACATATAGAGCTATAAAATTTAATATAGAGTTATAAACACTAAAAAATCTATAAACTTTATTTAAAAATTATAGATACTAAAATAAAACTGTAAATATCGATTTTATTTTTACTTAAAATTATTTAACAGAGTTTATCGCCTGAAAAAATTTGTGATATGAAAAGGGCCGCATTCTATGTAGGTTATGAGGCGCCCCAAAGTTAGACCAGAAATCTAACGACTAGGAGGCCGGTTCATTATTTGGGCGGGCTCTGTATATTTTTTATTATGCAGAAAATATCGTCCCGAAATTGTGGCGGCGATATGACAAAGTGGCAAGAAAAAGCGCATAGATATCGACGGAGGGAGAAAAACATATGAAAGACATGTTTCGGAAAAAGAAGATCCGATGGTTTCTCTGCTTTATTCTGACCTTTGCTCAGATATTACCATCAGCAGCAGGAACGGCGGCAACAGATGGAAAATCAGATGACAGCATAGAATTTTCAGAGGAAATAGCGGCTCAGGAGAAACAGATGGTGGAAAATTTCCTGGAGACAAACGCCGACCTTGCAGTGAATACCGATGAAATATCTGATACTGAAAGTATATCAGCCGATACAGACGGCGCATCTGGAAAGGAAGAGAGCAGCTATTCTGTCGATGGCCGCCTGTCAGAGGAGGAAAGTCTCAAGATCATCGATGAAATGAGGGAAATTCTTATGGAGCGGTCTTCGGAATCGGAAAAAAGTGATACGGATATTTCCTGGTATACGGCGGACGGCACACAATTTGAGCTGACGACAGCAGCGCAGCTGAAGGGTCTGGCAGGTCTGGTGAGCGAGGGAGAAAGTTTTCAGGCAAAGACGATTATTCTGGGCACCGACATCGATATGACAGGAATAGAATGGTCTCTTCCTATCGGGATCGACGATGAGAGATCGTTTGCGGGAAATTTTGCCGGTAATAATCATACGATCAGTAATTTTTTCGTTGGGACGGAAGAAATACCTGCCAGTTTTACATACACAGGTTTTTTCGGATATCTGAAAGGTAATGTGACAGATCTGACGATTCAGGGTAGTATTATCGCTCATAAGTCTGCAGGGAATCTTTATGCTGGCGGGTTAGCAGGGTTTGCAGATGACGCTCTGTTCAGGGACGTGACGGTAGAAACAAATGTCAGCGTATCAGCAGATACGGGGGATGCTTTTATATATGCAGGCGGTATTGCAGGAGCTTTTTATATGACGGCGGAATCTACAGCAAAGACAGGATGCCAGAACGTGAAAACTGCTGCATATAATTGCAGTTATTCCGGAAAGCTCGAAGTATCAGGCGGTGACGGAAACGATACGACCGAGGGCGCAGTAGGAGGTATTTTTGGAAAACTCTCCGACGGAACGATTTATAATTGCTATTGTCTGGAGGATATTGAAATTATTGGATTAGGCACCAGTGCGGGAAAAATGGTGGGGAAAACAGAGGGCGACACAGAGTTGATCAACTGTTATATTTCCGGAAGTATTCGGAGGGAAAACGAAGAGGCAGGTTTCACAGGCATTGCGATAGGGGAAGCAGGCGAAGGACTGCTGCAGAATATTTTTTATTCAGCGGAGTTTGCTTCTGTATGCGGTGCGGGAAATCCCGAAATGAATCGTGTGGAACAAAGGGATTATGCCGATGGTGATCAAACACATGGTGAAGCCGATTTGACAGTGAAGAACGCAGATACTGCAGATATGGATAACGATAATTCCTGTAAAGCTGTCGATCTTCTGAACCGATGGGCTGCAGAGAATTATCGCGATTTGGGTTTCAGTTTTGACAAGTGGAATGTTACAAAAAGCGGACAGCCTGTCTTTGGAGATCCTATCTCCGGTCCCGGAGCGCTGCAGATGCAGGTGGATTCCACAGAAGTGGGGTATGTAGCAGGTCAGCCTGTGGAAGAAAGGCAGCCTCTCAAAGTCAGTGTATTCATAGATGAGCAGGAAAGTGGCGGAGAATTTACATATCAGTGGTATCAGTGCAGTTCATCCGACCGCAGCGGTGCGAAGGCAATCGAAAGCGCTGAGTCTGACGCCTGGCAGCCGTCCGCAGAGGACAGCGGTGTATATTATTACTATTTGAAAGCTGTTTATACTGCAGACGAGGACAGCGGATATGATATCCGTCAAGTAAGCGCAGAGAGCGATGTTATTACGGTCACAATAGGATATATGCTTTATTTTTACGGTGATGAGGATCAAAGCGCAGATCCTCAGATTTCGACGGGGCCGGTGGCAGCGGGCACAGCGACTAAAATGCCTCAGGGATGGAAACGGACAGGAAAGATATTCACCGGGTGGAAATATACAGCAGAGAATGACGGTGATGTCGAAGAGGTTATCTATCAGCCGTTCCAGGAATATGTTGTTGACGAGTCCGATCTGGGAAGGGACGGTGCGGTGTCGTTTTTCGCTCAATGGCGCGATGCGGAAATTTACGAATATACTTTAGAAGGTGGTCAGGGATCGGATAAAGTCGATTCCGATGAGAGCCGCTACACGGGTCAGATGTACGAAGGCGAGACGTTTTCCGTTCCATCCGTTTCCGGTTATTTTGTAAATGCGGGATATAAGTTTAATGGATGGAAAATTTTTTGTTCAGATGGATCATCGGTCAAAGATGAGAACGGAAGTGAAAAAATATTTCAGTCCGGCGATCTGTATGCTCCGGAAGGCGACTTTTCGCTGCAGGCACAATGGTCGAAAGCAAGTCAGATTTCTTATGAAAAGTGTGTCGGCGATTCGGAATTTGCTTCTTCCATCATCGGATACACGCCTGCGGAAGGGCTGCATGCAGCAGGCGATGTGATCCTTCTGCCGGATGCAGAAAATCTGGCATTGGAAGGTTATATGTTCATCGGCTGGTATGATGCGGTGTATGACCGCACGAGAGCAGCTGGAGAAGAATATACCGTTCCTTCTTGGGACACGGTATTGTACGCTCAGTGGGCGAAAAAATGTATACTGACATTTACGGCTGAAGAGGAATGGGCAGAAGGTCATCCTGAGGCTGTCGCCGCACTGGCTGGAGCCTCTGTCATATTGCCGGACGCCTCTTATGAGGCACCGGACAATGAAAGTGACAGCAATGCTGAATATCGATGGAGATTTGTGTGCTGGAAAGATGAAAGCGGCAATTCTTATAAAGCGGGAAGTGAATATATCGTAGTATCAGATATGATATTTACCGCATCTTTTGAAAAAGTGAGAGTATGGAGCGGCGGGATATCCGGCAGTTATTCCGATGAAAGCGGAGATGGAAATTCTAAAGAAAGTCCGTATCTGATCGAAAATGGAGAACAGTTAGCGAAGCTGGCTCAGGATGTGGCGGGGACAGGCGGCGCTTTTCAGAACAGCTATGAGGACAAATATTTTAAATTGACAGCGGATATCGATCTGGGCGGAAACAGCTGGATGCCGATCGGTGTCTTAGATAAGAGCGATTCCGGTTCAGGGGAGGAAAATGCGGACAGCAGTTCTGCAAGATCATTTGAAGGTTATTTCGACGGAGACGGTCATACGATCCGTAATTTTGTCATCGACACTGATGTGAGCAGCGGCAGCTCTGCAGCTGCAGGACTATTCGGTTCTGTGGAAAGTCCGGATGATAAAACGGCGTCGATTTCAAATCTCAATGTGGAAGAAGTGTCTGTTTTGGTAAAACAGAGCGGATCCGGCAGCGGATATGCGGGCATCATCGTCGGCAGACTTTCCGGAATGATTTCAAACTGCAGAGCCGATGGAAGCATAGAGGCAGTTTTTTCAGGCACGGAATCATCTGAACTGTACATGGGTGGAATCGCAGGGGCCGTATTCGGCGGTTCTGTTTCTGACTGTTCTTCTGGGGTAAACGTGTCAACGGAGTCAGGGAAAGGTTCTGCGGAAGACGAATGCTTTGCCGGAGGAATAGCAGGGTTTTGCAGTGAAGTTTCTGTTCAAAACTGTACGAACAGCGGTCAGATACAGTTGAACGTTCATTCCAGTATGGGAAAAGCTGCGGCCGGAGGAATTATCGGGCATATGTCAGGCGGAGTGGCCAGAAAATGTGTGAATAAGGGAGGCGTATCTGCGGAGGGAGGAAATGTTCTTATCGCAGGCGGTATCGCCGCGGCAGCGGAAGCAGATATCGAAAATTGCGAAAATACAGGAGCCATATTAATCATAGCTTCTGACATAGACGCGGAAGCCGGAAAGGAGAAAACAGAATTTCGGGATTCCTATGCAGGAGGTATTGCAGGTTATTCGCTCTCTTCCATCCGGACATCGAAAAATGCAGGGTATGTGAGTATTTTCCTGAATTTCAGCAGTCAGAATACAGAGCTTTCATCTTTTCTGTTCTCCGCGGGCGGAATCGCCGGAGGTGCGGCGTCGGGATCGATAGAAGACTGCTGCAATGCCGGTATAATATCAAATGATACGGAAAATGCAGAAAGCAGACTGTCAGCTTCCGGAAAAGGTTATGTTTACGCAGGCGGAATCGCTGGTATAACAGGGACTCTCGAAAGATCTTCAAATGACAGCTGTGTGCCGGCAGGAGACGGTGAAGAAACGATATCCTACGTGCATAATTGGGGCAGTTGCTCTGTTTCTGCCCGGGAGAACGGCGGTTTAGAATGTGCATCCGGTCTTCTTGTCGGCAAATGTGCAGGAGAGACTGTGATCAATGATGCGTATATCGCTTTGGATAATGCAGAGGGCAGCAGTTCTTCAGGTTCACAGTCTTCGGAAGGAAATTTTACCGAAGGATCAGAAAAAGAAAGCGGACAGGCGATATCAAAAGCTGTGGGAGATAAAACAGGGCTGAAAGGGGAAGAAGGAATTTATGGAAAAAGCACGGAACTATTTAAAACAGGACTGATAGCATATCTGTTGGACGGCGGAGAAGAGAAACGAAGGGTGTGGACTCAAAACAATGGAAGTTATCCAGAACCGGGACAGCCGAGTGTAAATAAGATTACCGCAGTATCAACTCCTGATGGTCAGGTGAAGATAGGCACTCGCGATTCTTCTGCGGATTATGATGAAATTTATGCCGTCAGCGGGGATCGGATTGTCGTCAGCGCTGAATCTTTCTCCGATGAACGGACGTTCAAAAATTCAAAGATAGAAGAGAAGAGAGTGACGGGAGGCACCTGGTATTTTGAATACGGAATATATCAGGGAATGACGCTGACAGGGATTTCTGTCAGTTACAGCAGCGGGAAAAAAGAAAATTATGCAGGAAATTCATTTGAACTGACAGAGGATAATGCCGCAGAAGTCTCTGCTGTATTCGGAGAAGGGGAATATACGATTTTGCTCCGTTCTTGGTATGAGGCGGATCCGGATGACGATTATCCCGAGGAACCGGTTTCTGGCAATACAGGCCGGCCTGGCGGAGGCGGGCGTGGAAATGGAAATAGCGTCAAAGAGAATGACAGCGACAGCCAGAATAATGCTGACATCGATCCGGGCAAAGGAGAAGGCAATGGTTTAAATGACGGATCGGAGAACGGAGAAAATGGAGAACGCGGAGATGGGGAGAATGACATTGCGGCAGCAAATTCGGCTCAGACGGTCATGAGTGACGAATTATCAAGTGCGGTTCTTTCGTCTAATCTGTCAGAAGCCGAAGAACCGCTGAAACAGTCGGAAGATATTTCTCAGCCGCTGGAGACGCCGTCAGAGTCTTCTCCTTCATCGGATATCACCGTGCAGGATGACTTGGAAACACAGGGTGAAACAGACGATTCGCCTACAGTAAAGCTCTTTGAAATTATAAGGAATACTGCAGAGAGCGGAACCCTTACCACTGTTCTGATTCTCCTCATCATTCTCATCGTCGTAGGCGGGCATTCGAGGTATCGCAAAAACAAAAGAAACGGTTGACAGGTTCGCCCTGCGCCTGCTGTGCATGAAAACGCCATATAGAGCATATATCATCATAGGCGCGGAAATAAATAAAAG
>CAZGBL010000090.1:0-8219 GCA_964523955.1 uncultured Oscillospiraceae bacterium
CTGGCGCTTGTTATAGAACCGGATTTTTCAGCCCCGGGATCTTCCATCCTCAGAGCAGCCCGATCTTACGGCAAATTTTCTGAAATTCTTCCGGAGGCGCCCTGTGAAATTCCAAGTACTTTCCTGTTACCGGATGGACAAAGCCCAGCGTCTGGGCGTGGAGCATCTGTGACTGCGCGCCGTGAGCCGTCTTTCTGGGACCATACACGGTATCGCCCAGCAGAGGATGATGAATATACGCCATATGCACTCGAATCTGATGCGTCCTGCCGGTTTCCAGACGGCATTCGATCAGTGAAAAGCCCTCTGCATGCGCTATCTGTCTGTAATGCGTCACGGCACGGCGTCCTTCAGAAGGCGCTGTAACTGCCATTCGCAGCCGGTCTTTCCGATCTCTTCCCACAGGAGCGTCTACCGTTCCTTCAGGTTCCCTGAAATTATGATAAACCACCGCTCGATAAGAGCGCGTCATAGAATGATCTTTCAGCTGCTGCGACAGCCCTTTATGAGCCGCATCCGTCTTCGCCGCCACTAAAAGTCCGCTGGTATCCTTATCAATGCGATGAACGATGCCCGGCCGGATCACGCCGTTAATCGACGACAGATGCGGGCCGCAGTGATACATCAGTGCGTTTACGAGAGTTCCCGTATAATTTCCCACAGCAGGATGCACCACCATGCCTTTCGGCTTGTTTACCACGAGAAGGTCGTCGTCCTCATAGACGATGTCCAGAGGAATATCCTCTGCAGCCACATCCAGCTTCTTCGGAGGCGGAATCCTTACGAAAATACGATCAGCGGAACGCAGTTTGTAATTCTTAGCGATCTTTTCCCTGCCTTCTACACGGATATCGCCATCCTCGATCAGGCGCTGCAGATAGCTGCGCGTTACGCCGTCGATCTCGCCCGCCAGATAGGTATCGATTCTGACGCCTGCATCCTCGCTGCCGATTTCGATTCTGATCTCTGTCTCTAACTCTTCTTCCGCGTGATCCTTCAGAGCTGTTCCATTGCCGCTGTTTTCACCGTAAAGCGTGTCGTGGGTGTCGTCTTCCGCCTTATCCATCAAACGAATGCTCATGCTTCTCTCCTGCCTTTAAACTTGCTTTCAAACAGCACATAGATCAAAATCATAAAACAGCCTGCTACCACACAGACGTCTGCAAAATTAAAAATATACGACCAAACGCGAAATTCAAAAAAATCGATGACATAGCCGAGCCTGATTCGATCTATGATATTTCCGATTCCTCCGCCGACGATCAGCGCAATACAGGAAAGAAGAAGGGGATGGTGTCTTCTGCGATACCGGCAGATAAAAAAGCAGAGAACCGCCATAATGACAGAGGTTACGACGATAACAGCCGTCTGACGCCCCGGCATCATGCCCATTGCGATACCGTCGTTCGGAATACAGTGGATATAGAAAAAATGCGGGATCACTTCTGCGGAATTCATCATTCCCAGACCGTTGACCACCATATATTTTGAAATCTGATCAATCGCCACGACAGCGATAATAAGAAGGATGTAGAGCATAATAAAAAGTCCTCCAGCAGTCTGTTCCCTACACTGCAACGGGACGTGCCTCATCGGCGCGTCCCGCTCTCTAATCTATCAAATCGAAAAAACAAGCACCGCGATCAGCCGGCATACGATCTGTATGGCGATGATAGCCAGCAGCGGCGAAAAATCAATTCCTACAGAATAGGCGAATTTCATCGTAAGTTTCCGAAACGGCCGGATAAAAGGTTCTGTAAGCGCGCCCAGAGAATGATAAAATCTGGCGAATCCGCCTGATAAAGAACCCACGAACCAGCTCATAATCGCCTGAAGACAGATTAACATAATGATGATGTCGCCGAATCCGGTAATGACTCTGACGATAAAATATTTTCCCATGCCTTCTAACTCCCTACTTGCGCCAAGGACTTTCATTCAGAGGGATATTTGTCCTGTTGGGATCCATGCCTGACAGGACGTCTACGTTTTCAGGCGCAAATATGAAGATGTTGTTGGCTATCTTCTGAACTTTGCCGTCCAGAGCATAAGTCGCTCCGATCAGAAAATCGAAAATCTTTCTGGCTGTTTCGCTTTCCAGCTTCTCCAGATTGATGATGACCGGTTTTTTACTCTTGAGGTTGTCCACCAGCTTAGAGCACTCGTCAAAACTCTTAGGTTCCGTGATGAGAAGCTTAAACTGCTTTTTACCTGTATTTTGCATGCTTACCACCTTGTTTTCCCGATGATCCATCTTCGGCTGTACGAACGTATTATTTCTCTCACCGTAAGCCGCCTGTGTCCTCCTGCGGTCGACAGACGCAGGCTGTACGGAAATAGGCGCAGATACCGTCTGAACCTCTTCTTCCTCAACATCATCAACACCGATGAGCACTTTAAATTTATTGAATAATCCATCTCCCATGAAAAAAAATACCTCCCCGTTACTTTGCAGACGAAAGGCTGTCTGCACTCTTGTAATTTCGTGCTCCAAAGATCGCTGTACCGACTCGAATCACCGTCGAGCCTTCTTCCACGGCAACGACGCGGTCATTCGACATACCCATGGACAGATATTTGAAATCGATTCTCGGATGATCGATTTCCGACGCAATTTTATCGTAGAGCTGTCTCATACTTTGAAAATACGGCCGGATTTCCTCCGGGTCTTCTGCGTAAGGCGCAATCGTCATCAGCCCTCTGACGCGTATATTTTTACAGGCTGATAAGATTTCGGATACGAGGGATTCCGCCTGTCCCATATCCACGCCGAATTTTGCTTCGTCGCAAGCGGCGTTGACCTGAACGAGAATATCCATCGTTTTACCGTGCTGACCGGCTCTCCTGTCGATTTCTTCTGCTAATTTGAAGGAATCCACCGAATGAATCAGAGAAACCTTATCGACTATATATTTTACCTTATTTGTCTGAAGATGTCCAATCATATGCCAGTTTACAGGAAGAACTTTATCATACTTATCCAAAATTTCCTGCACTTTATTTTCTCCGATATCCGTGACGCCCGCCTGAATCGCCTCGTTAATCTCCTCCGCTGTGTGAGTTTTCGTCACTGCGCACAGCAGAATATCCTCAGGATTTCGGCCGGCGCGAAGGGCTGCCTCAGCCTTTTCTCTCTCAATCGCTCTGATATTATCCTCTATCGCTCCCATTATCATCGCCTCCGCATCTTACTTTGGTTTTTCGATTTCATCATAGACCTCGATGGTATCGAACTTTATACTTTCGCCTGTGGTTTCATCATATTCATAATATGTGCCGGATTCTACGAGAGAATATTCCCCGTCGGTAGCTTTGATCTTTACCGGTACGAACTTTGATTCGCCTGTAATTTCTACTACATACACGCCGGTTACTCCATCTTCGCTGCCGATGAACGAATTTTTGATCATCAATCCGCTGTAATCCGACGTCACGATCTCTGTCTGAACCTTTCGCAGAGATGCGATATTGCTGGAATACGTCTGAAACTCCATGATCACCATGATTTCGCCTTCGTTTTCCGAAACCTTTATGATCTCTCCGTCGGCGTCGCCGTCCGGCAGCTTGAGAGAAACGGAGTTTCCCTCGGAATATTTGCCGAGATCCTTCTCATCGATCCACATAATAGCATACCACGCGCTGTTGTCTACGATTTTAAACAGCGGCTCGCCGTAGCGTGTCGTCTTTCGGCTGACGTCGGAAGTCTGCGCCTCGATAGACGCCGCCTTCGACTGATCCAGCAATGTCATCGTATACGGACTCAGCTCGCTTTCATAGCCGTCCAGCATATAGCTGACGATTCCCGGCTTCTGAATGATATAATTTTCCGGAATCATTCCCAGCTCGGACAATTCGACGCCAGAATCCTGCTTCTCCGATTTATTTATATCATTAATCTGCCTGATATATCTGTCGATTTCTGTCCGATAAGCGTCGTCCGCGCTTTCGTTATATTTTAATCTCAGATCTGATAAAACACTGGAAAGGCTCTTATTCTTCTCATCCAGAAGCGTTTCCCCTGCCGCAAAAGCTTCGGCGTGCTCTTCAAATTTTCCCAGATCTGCGTCGGAATTGACCGTCGCCGGAGTGATGCTGAGAATTTCTGCTCCGCTCCGCACTAAAGCGCCCTCGTCAAAGAAATATTGGATATCGCCTTCTTCATTAGCAAAATAGAGGGTTTCATTTTTTATAATATAACACGTCACATTTTCCGAAACCTTGAGATTTCCATATTCGGCTGTCATCGTCTCCGTGAAAACGCCCGTAATCATCGGATAGACATAGACGATAAAAATCAGAAGTATGACGATGAGAATATAAATCGGAATAATGAGACGCTTTGAATTGATCTTCTTCTTTTTCTTACTTACGCTATTTTCAGCCGCGCTATTTGCACTATTTTCCGTAGTTTGATTTTCTTCCAAATGATCACCTCCACTCCCGTACGCCGGACAGAACGCTGCGATTTACGGATCGCCTCTTTTACAGCTTTCTCCGTCTCATTTCAGCTTCTTCCGTTTGATTCCTTTAGACGAGCTACGATTTTTTTCTCGTCCTTTGTAAGATTTTCCGTCCCTTTCAAAAAAGCCTGCCATAAATCCGGCCTTCGTGCCTTCGTGATCTCGCACGCTTTTTCAAATTTCCAAAGATGAATCAGCTTATGATTTCCTGAAAGAAGAATCTCAGGAACCTCCATTCCTTCATAGATCCGGGGTTTTGTGTACTGAGGATACTCGATCAGTCCTGAATACACAGATTCTTCCATATGAGACTCCTGATTTCCCAGAACGGAAGGAATCAGCCGCGCCACCGCATCGATGACCACCAGAGCAGCCAATTCGCCGCCCGTAAGAATATAATCTCCGATGGAAATTTCCTCTGGACGCCAGTAATCGATAATACGCTCGTCGATCCCCTCGTAGTGGCCGCACAAAAATACCAATTCTTCTTCTCCTGCCAGGTCGGTTATCAGCTGCCTGTCCAGCTTTCTTCCTCTGGGAGACATATACAGGATACGCTTATTTCCAGCATCTACCGAGCGAAGAGCGTCGAATACGGGCTGGGCCGACATAACCATTCCTGCGCCGCCTCCAAAAGGCGTATCGTCCGTTTTTTTATGCTTATTCTGCGTAAAATCCCGGATATTGACCGTGTTGATATATAATATTCCGTTTTTAGAAGCCCTTCCCAGCATGCTCGCATTCACTACCGGATCGATCATCTCCGGGAAGAGAGTCAGTACGTCGATATGCAAATTCTCAGACCTCCTCCTGGTCTCCCAAAAGCCCTTCAATCGGTTTTATTTTCATTATACCATGATTTATATCTATATCCGTAACAAATTCCCGAACTGCCGGAATTAAATACTTCTCTCCGTTTTCCGCAGTGATCTCATACAGATCCTGCGCCGTATTCTGAATGACATCGCTCACCGTGCCCAGCAGGACTCCGTCTTGATCCTGCGCTTTCAATCCGATGAGGTCAAAGATAAAATATTCATCCTCGCCCAACGGTCTCAAATCCTTTTTTTCGATGGTGAGAAACCTGTCTCTCACAGCCTCCGCGGCGTTTCGGTCGTCTATGCCGGCGAATTTGATAACCGCCATATTTTTCTGATATCTCACCTTTTCGATTTCCATCCAGTCATCTTCCGCAAACACGCCCTGGAGCTCCTCGAAACGCTCCGGATAGTCTGTGTATGGATATACTTTTACCTCTCCTCTTATACCCACAGCGCTGACGATTTTTCCTACCTTTATTCTGTCCATCTGCTCCTTCCTTTCCTGATACGGCCGTACTTTGTTCTTTTCTGTTCCGCTGTTCGGTATGACAAAAAACGCAGACCTTGCAGAGTCTGCGTTTTTCGAGTCCAGATCGCTTACTGAACGATTTCGACTATTACTTTTTTATTTTCCTTCGTCGCCGCAGCACGTACCACAGTTCTCAGTGCTCTGGCTATTTTTCCCTGCTTGCCGATCACTTTTCCCATATCCTCCGGTGCAACCTTAAGCTGAATAGTAATTCCTTCTTTTTCTTCAGTTTCAGTTACAAAAACTGCATCCGGATTGTCTACGAGCGACTTCGCGATAGCCTCAACTAATTGTACCACGCTGCTCACCACCACTCTTATTCAACGATACCGGATTTCTTGAGAAGGCTTTTTACCGTATCCGTAGGCTGAGCTCCGTTTCCAAGCCATTTTTTAGCTTTTTCGGCGTCGATGCTGATTTCGCCTGGATCCTTGAGAGGATCGTAATAACCGATCTCCTCGATGAATCTGCCGTCTCTCGGCGCGCGGGAGTCCGCAACGACTACTCTGTAAAATGGCTTTTTCTTCGCGCCCATTCTCTTTAATCTGATCTTAACTGCCATATCTTTTTACCTCCTGAATGATATGAATATTTAACATTTTTATCGATATATATTCAGCTCTTCTTAACAACCGCAGAAAGTGCGCCAGCACTTTTGCCCGTCATATTTCACCAAAGCGGAAGATATTCTGTCTCCGTTTCAGCGATTCGAGCGGATTATCATGAACGATTTCGTGTCTATTTGCGAAAAGCTGTCTGCCACAGCTTTCAAGACCGTTTTCAAATCGGATCTCATCGTTTAAAGCGAGATGGAGCCCGCCGCTTGCGACAGGCGGCAAAGCCGCGTAAAATGCGCGGAAGCGCGGCGCATCCGGCACCTGCCAGAAAACGACTTACCGATACTTTTTCTTTTTCATCTTGTGAGCCATCTGCTTCGGCGACTTCGTCATCTGCTTCATCACCCTGCAGGCTTCGTCATAACGCTTAATCAACGTGTTGATCTGCGACACGGTGCATCCGGAACCTGCCGCTATGCGCTTTCTCCTGCTGGCATTGAGGATTTTCGGATTGCGCCGTTCTTCTTTGGTCATAGAATTTATGATAGCCTCCATGCGGACAAATTCCTGCTGAGATTTCTCCATGTCTTCATCGCTCGGACGCTGTCCGCCCATGCCGGGAAGCATATCCAGGATCTTGCCCAGACCGCCCATCTTCTTGATCTGTCCCATTTGGTCGAGGAAATCCTGGAGGGTAAATTCGTTTTTGCGGATCTTTCTCTCCAAATCCTCCGCCTGTTGTTCATCGTAATTCTCCTGGGCTTTTTCGATGAGGCTGAGCATGTCGCCCATTCCCAAAATTCGGGAGGCCATACGATCCGGATAAAACGGCTCAAGGGCGTCGAATTTTTCTCCCATACCGACGAATTTGATAGGTTTGCCTGTCACCGCTTTTACTGACAGCGCTGCACCGCCTCGAGAGTCACCGTCCAGTTTCGTCATGATAATACCGTCGATGCCGACAGCATTGTTGAAGCCTTCCGCTGCGGTAACCGCATCCTGGCCTGTGAGAGCGTCTACTACCAGAAGTATTTCATGAGGTTTTATCGTATCTTTGATGACCGCCAGTTCATTCATCAGTTCTTCATCGATGTGCAGACGGCCTGACGTATCTACGATGAGAACATCATACCCTTTGTATTCCGCTTCTTTTGCCGCTTTCTGCGCGATGATCTCCGGGCGTTTTTCTTCCCTGTCCGAATAGACAGGAACGCCGACCTTTTCCGCCACGACCTCCAACTGGTCAATCGCTGCCGGACGGTATACGTCGCATGCAGCCAGCATCGGCTTTTTACCGTTTTTCATCAGATAAGAAGCCAGCTTTCCTGCGGTAGTCGTCTTACCGGTACCCTGAAGGCCTACCAGAAGAATGACGGTGAAACCTTTCGGCGAATAGGTGAGCTTGCTGTTTGTGCCGCCCATGACGGCGGTCAGCTCTTCGTCTACGATTTTAATGACCTGCTGTGCAGGCGTGAGACTTTCAAGGACGTCGGCGCCCAGACACTTTTCTTTTACCGTAGAAACGAAGTCCTTCACGATTTTAAAGTTTACGTCAGCTTCCAAAAGAGCCAGCTTTACTTCGCGCATGGCCTCGTTTACGTCGGCTTCTGTGATTACGCCTTTCCCTTTAAGCTTTTTAAATACGCCCTGCAATTTTTCCGAAAGACCTTCAAATGCCATGGGAACACCTCCTTTTTAAAGCGGAGCAAAGCTCCTGACAAGCTCGCTTGTCAGGGACGAAGCGAACACTTGCAGCAAGCGCCGGGAGCTTTCCCTCAGCCGGGTTTCGCCGGGGGGATGATTGCCCAACCGCCGAAAGTCGGAAATGAAACCCGCCGCTTACAGAAGCGGG
>CAZGBL010000091.1:0-8215 GCA_964523955.1 uncultured Oscillospiraceae bacterium
AGTTCGTATAGAAGACTTGTCCGTTGTGGCAGATTCTGCTATAATCAACTTAGTAATGTCAGAAAAAGAACTGATCATTCTTTAACAATGAAGCAGAGGGAGCTTTCCGTCTGTTTTAAATTTGATAAATATTGGAGGTTTTCAATGGTATACGCAAGCGATTTCAGAAAGGGCATCACGTTTGAAATGAACGGCGAACCTCACGTAGTGCTCGATTTTCAGCACGTAAAACCGGGCAAGGGCGCCGCATTCGTAAGAACGAAATATAGAAATATCCTCACGGGAGCTACGAGAGAAGAAGCGTTCAATCCGAACGATAAGTTCCCGAAAGCTAACATCGAGACGAAGACGATGGTGTATCTGTATAATGACGGCGAGCTCTATTATTTCATGGATGGAGAGACGTTCGATCAGATTCCGCTTCCGCTTGAATTAGTGGAAGATGCAGTGAAATATCTGAGAGAAAACGATGAAGCTACGATTAAATTTTACAAGGGCAACGCGTTTATCGTAGAAGCTCCTAATTTTGTAAACCTCAAAGTCGTAGAGACGGAGCCGGGCGTGAAGGGCGACACCGCGACAAACGTAACGAAGGCTGCTACTGTTGAAACCGGCGCGGTAATCCAGGTTCCTATCTTCATCGAAGAGGGCGAGCTGATTCAGATCGATACGAGAACCGGAGAGTATCTCGGAAGGGCAAAAGAAGACAAATAAGAATGCCGTCGATTTAACTGCGGATCGAAAGTATTTTTGATGCTGAGACAGATACAGGCCGGCACGGAAATAAAAAATGCGGGTGAAGGCCCGTTGAAAGAAGGGCACCCCGGATGAGGTGCCTTTTTGTTTCTGTGTACGGCGGGAGCGGAGAACGAATCGAAAAATTCAGGGAGGAAGCACACGTGACAGCAGACAACGAAACAGGAAAAAAGAGAGGAAGCGCGGGAAAGAAGATCGTCATCATCGTCATCGCCGCTGTGGTTATCATCGCGGCGGCAGGCGGCATTTATATGGGATCGTTAAATAAAGCGTATCAGGCGGATTCCGACAGGATGGTCATCGTAGAGGTTCCTCAGGGAAGTTCCACCTCGAGTATCGCTGATATTTTAGAAGAAAAGGGTGTTATCAGAAGCGCATCCAGGTTTAAATTGAAATCGAGATTATCCGGTAATGACGGAAAATATCTGGCAGGCGTTTATGAACTGGGTTCTGCGATGACGCCGGAAGAGATCATGAGAAAGTTAATGTCAGGTGAGCAGGAACAGACGAAGCTGACGATTCCGGAAGGGTATACGCTGGCTCAGGTGGCAGAAACTGTGGAAAAGGCAGGACTCTGCACGGCAGACGAGTTTCTGTCTGAGACGCAGAACGGAGCGTTTGATTATCGGTTTATGGAATACGCAGGCAGCGGTGAGAAACGCCTGGAAGGATTTCTCTACCCTGAGACCTATTTTATTCCTAAGGGAATGGAAGCTCATGATATCGTCGATATGATGCTTCGGCAGTTTGACGTCATTTTCACCGATGAGGATTACAGCCGCGCGGAAGAACTCGATCTCACACCGCGTGATGTCGTTACGGTGGCGTCCATGATACAGAGAGAGACGCGAGTGGAGTCGGAAGGCGCGAAGGTAGCCAGCGTCATCTACAATCGACTCGCTGTCGGTATGAAGCTGCAGATCGATGCTACCGTTCAGTACGCATTGGGAGAGCAGAAGGACAGGCTTTCCTATTCTGATCTTAAAATCGATTCCCCTTATAACACTTATGTAGTGGAAGGGCTGCCGGCGGGGCCTATCTGCCAGCCTCACGAATCAGCGATTCAGGCTGCGCTGTATCCGGAGACGACGGAATACCTCTTCTATGTCTTAAAGCCGGACGGCAGCGGACAGCATAATTTTGCGGCAACGGATGCAGAATTTGAGACGTATCGGCAGCAATATCTAAGTTCGCTCGATTGATCAGGGCCGAATGGCTGGAATCCGCTGGGTTTCACACCGGGGGAACATATGTGATTTAAAATCGGCATGGAAAAAGTGTCAGCGGAAATAAAGATGCGAAAGCTGTCGGCTGTCTTTCGGAGAAGGATCGGCAGCTTTTCTTGATTACTGTTATGGAAAAAGAGCGGTTATCGGTAAAAGAGAACCGCAGCAGGCAGGGAATTATGAACATTACAAATGAAAAGGTGATGCAGTATCTCGATCGATTGTACAGGCCTCTTACACCCCAGCTTTTACAGCTGCGTCTGGAAGCGGAGAAGGAATATATTCCGGTAATACTGAGAGATACGGAACGGTTTTTAGCAGTGATGCTTTCTGTCGTACATCCGTCGCGTATTTTAGAAATCGGTACCGCGGTGGGATATTCAGCTTCTTGTTTTGCGGAAATCTGCAGAGGAAACGCGATGATTACCACGTTAGAGGCAGATGAAGCCATGTTTAAAAGAGCTTCTGAAAATATCAGACGTCTGGGCTATGCGGATAGCATCCGTATCTTATCGGGAGATGCGAGAGAGACGTTGAAGACGCTGGACGGCGTATACGATTTTGTCTTTATCGACGCTGCAAAGAGTCATTATCGGGTGTTTTTCGATGAGGCGCTGCGTCTTTGCCGCAAAGGGAGCGTCATCGTCTGCGACAACGTTTTGATGCGGGCCGCGACCGCCTCTGACGATTACGATCCGAAAGGAAAATTTAAAACGAGCATACGAAAGATGAGAGAATTTCTGGAATATATTTCGTCATCCGACGCAGTAGAGACCAGCGTATTTGCTGCAGGAGACGGAATCGCTGTGTGCGTCGTGAAATAGGACGATAAAGGTGCGGCGGCACGGGTGAAATGTGTTCAGCAGAATGGAGAATGGGAATGAAAAAGATGGAACTGCTCGCTCCTGCGGGCGATCTTGAAAAATTGAAAACGGCCATCGATTACGGCGCGGATGCCGTGTATTTCGGAGGCGAAGCCTTCGGATTAAGAGCGTCGGCAGGAAATCTGACGCTGGAAGAAATCAGGGAAGGAGCGGAATACGCCCATGTCAGAGGACGAAAGATTTACATGACTGTGAATATATTTGCGCACAACGACGATATCCGCAAGCTGCCGGAATTTCTCGAAAAGCTGAAGGGAATTGAAATCGATGCGTTTTTGGTCTCCGATCCTGGCGTGATCGCAGTATTTCGGGAGGTTTTGCCGGATGTGGCGCTCCATCTGAGCACGCAGGCGAATACGACGAATTATATGACGGCCAGGTTTTGGTATGATATGGGGATTACGCGTATAGTGGCGGCTCGTGAAATGTCCTTTGAAGAGTTGAAGGAATTTCGGAGGGAGATTCCGGAAGATATGGAGATCGAAGCGTTTGTACACGGTGCGATGTGCATTTCTTATTCCGGGCGGTGTTTGATGAGCAATTTCATGACGGCCAGAGACGCGAACAGAGGCGCTTGTTCTCATCCTTGCCGTTGGAACTACCGTCTGATGGAGGAGAAGCGGCCGGGAGAGTATTTTCCGGTGGAAGAAGACGAACGGGGGACTTATGTGTTCAATTCCAAAGATCTCTGTATGATTCAGCATATTCCAGAAATGATCGATGCAGGTATAACATCGGCTAAGATAGAAGGCAGGATGAAGAGTGTTTTTTATGCCGCTACTGTCGTGCGAGTCTACCGGGAGGCTATCGATGCGTATTACGCAGATCCCGAACGCTATAAATTCCGGGAAGAGTGGCTGGAAGAGCTGGGAAAGGTCAGTAACCGCCATTTTACGACGGGATTTTTTCTGGGAAAGCCGGATGAAAACGCGCAGAATTATGAATCCAGCGCTTATATCCGATCGTACGATTTTATCGGTATCGTTCGGGCGTATGATGAAGTATCGGGTTATGCTATCGTAGAGCAGCGCAATAATTTCCGGAGAGGCGACACGATTGAGATCTTTGGACCGGGCAGTGCGTCTTTTTTTTCTCAGACCGTGGAGGAATTGTACGATGAGAAGGGTGAAGCGATCGATGTAGCGCCGCATGCGCAGCAGCGCGTTCGTCTGAAAATGCGCTATGCCGTAGCACCGTCTTATATGCTGAGAAGGCAGAGAAAAGATTTGTGAAAAAATACACAAAGTGTATTGACATAGAAAATAACCTGTGATATTGTTTAAATATAAAATAAGTGCAACAATTATAGTCTGACATATGAAATAAAATAAGGCCGCCGAGGGTGAAAATAGATAATTCGTTATTTCCTGGTTGAATGAGAAATATAGAAGATATCTCCTGTGTTGAATAACAATGACGAAGCAAAACCAGCGGCCTTATGTTTTTTCGGATCGGCGCAGCAGCTGAGGCTGACAGTTATGCCCAATTCTGCTGCGGCAGTTGATAATGGATGATAATGCATTGCATTCGATGGAATAATATCTTATTTATTGTCGCTGTAGTCCGGCAGAGTTGCTCCGAGCGCTTTCGGAGCAAATAAGACGGTGCAGTTTCCCGTCAGCGCGTTCTTTCGCCTGAGGGAAAATTTTTCGTAATATGCCAATTTCGTACCTTTTTATTCTGCATAACGCACAAGATAAGCCACAATAAAGGGGCAGAGAGGGTTTCTTCAGAAGAAATCCTCTCTGCCTCTTTTTGTTTGAATGGAAAAAAATCATGCGCGGCGATGTTTCCATTATCTCACCGGCAAAAGCACCTTGTGAAACGCCGCGCGGAATGGCGCGGCACGCACAGATAAAAACACGGATTTCATTATCCGGCTTTTGCTGCGTCAGAACCCGCCGCGGGAAGCATTTATTAGGAATAAATGCGGACGACCTTCATATGATTAAGTGAGGACAAACACTTTAGCGAAAAAGGGGAGGACATCACGTAGTGCATACCTTCCCTCAGCATTTTATTTCAGGAGGACATACAGAAAATGAATGCAGGAGATGAGAAGAAACGGGCGGAACGCGCTTTGGAAAATATGATCCGCAGGCTGCCGGACGATATCGGGAGAACGCTGAGGATGATGCCGGAGAGTATGAGCAGACAGCTGGAGGAAATCAGATTTCGGACAGGCAGGCCGGTGATGGTCTATGCCGGAGGAAAGGAATATGAGATGTATCGGAGCGACAATCAGGAACTCACATCGGAAGAAATGGAGAAAATCTTTAATCTTCTCGTTCATCATTCCGCGTATTCCTATCAGGAGGAAATCCGCAACGGATTCATTACTCTGGATGGAGGTCATCGTGTGGGTATCTGCGGAAGAGCCGTTACGGATGGAAAGGGCAATATCGTCAATATCAAAAATATATCTTCGATCAACATACGAAGAGGGCGGGAAGTGATCGGGATTTCGGACAGTTTTATGCCTCATTTGACCGACGGAAAAGGGCGCGTCCGGAATGCGCTGATCGTCTCGCCGCCGAAATGCGGAAAAACCACCGTTCTGAGAGATGTGATCCGCAATCTTTCCAATCGGGGATATAAAGTAGGCGTCTGTGATGAACGCTGTGAGATTGCAGGAGCGGCAGGCGGAAGGTATGGATTCGATCTGGGTCTGCGTACAGATGTTATCGATTCCTGCCCGAAGGATGCGGGAATTCTCATGATGATCCGCTCCATGTCGCCGGATATTATCGCTGCCGATGAGATCGGGACAGAGGCAGATGCGGATGCTGTCGAAAGGGCGTGTGTGTCAGGCGTGTCTGTGATTGCCGCCATGCATGGCGATTCTTTTGAGGACGTCTTACGCTCTTCTATCGGTTCATTTGTGCGCAGAGGGATCATTCAGAGGCTGATTTTTCTTACGAATCAGCCATCGCCTGGAACGATCAGCGATATTAAAAATTCCGCAGGGATGAGTTTGCTTCATCCCCAGGAGATGAAGTGGGAGAATGGATCGGATGTTTAGCGGCTTTACATTCAAGTGCTGTGCAGCGGCGCTTCTCGTCGCAGCAGGCGCAGCAGGGGGAAAATATCGGGCGATGCGCCTTTCAGAACGAGAAAAGATGATCGAAGATCTTATAGGAGGGGTTCGTCTGTTTCGCAGTGAAATTTATTATACGCACGACAGACTGGCTCGTGTGGCTGATCGGCTGTCGCGCTCCTGCACGGGCTGCGCATCTGTCCTGTTTCATATGCTTTACGAGGAGTTAATCGCCGGAGAGGGAATGGATACGGAAGATCTTTGGAAAAATGCGGTTCTTAATACATTTAAAAGAAATCCTGCGCTGACAGAGAAAGACAGAGCGGTATTGATCTCTGCAGGTACAAGACTCGGCAGAGACGATATTGAAGGTCAATGTCTCTATCTGGAAAAAACGGAAGAAGAATTAAGGGTACGGCTGGAGGAAGCGAGACGAGAAAAGGAAACGAAATCGCCGCTTTATAAAACGCTGGGCGTCGCCGTCGGTTCTGCGGCTGCGATTCTCGTTTTGTAAATCATTCTGTACAGGAGGTTGTTTTGTGGATATCAATGTGGATATGATTTTTAAAATTGCAGCCATCGGGATTATCGTCGCCGTACTCAATCAGGTTCTCGTCCGCGCCGGACGGGAGGATCAGGCGATGATGACGACGCTGGCAGGGATTATCGTCGTGCTGTTCATTATTATTGCGATGATCAGCGAGTTTTTTATGACAGTTAAGACGATGTTCATGTTGTGACGGAGGTGGGTCTATGCTTCAGATCGCGTCGGTGGGATTGATCTGTGCCGTTCTGTCTTTAGCTGTGAGAGCGTACCGTCCGGAATTTTCGGTCTATATCTCTATCGCCTGCGGTCTTCTGCTGTTTGCTATGGTGGTGACGCAGCTTGGCGATGTGATGTCATATGTCGCGGATCTGTTCGGAAATGCAGGCAGAGCGGGAGTGTATTTTCCCATTCTTCTTAAAGTGATGGGAATTGCATATCTTACGGATTTTGCGGCGCAGGTCTGCCGGGATGCAGGGGAAGGCAATATCGCCTCTAAAGTGGAAATGGCTGGTAAAATACTGATCTTCTATGTGGCGCTTCCCGTTTTCACTTCGTTATTGAAGATGTTGGAAATGCTTCTAAACGTTTAGTATGTGAGACGAAGGGCGTTACATTTACATATTAAGAAAAAGGCGGGATTCGCATGATTGATTATAGTTCCATTTTTAAATCGCAGGTGGCTGCTCTCAATGTCAGCGGAATGGAGGGCATCCTGGATGCGGCGGGCGTGCCGGAAGAAATTTCGGGCAATTTCAGTGTTAAGGAAATCGTGCTCAATATGCTCTCTGGCGATGCTGCCATCAGCCAGGAAAAAATCTTTGAACTGATAAAAACACTTTTTTTGGGAGAACTCCGCGGGCTGACGACTCTGGCAGCGGAACTGATCTGTATCTGTATTGTCGCTGGGATTCTCAGCAGCTTTGCCTCGAGCTTCGGGAGCCAGACTGCGTCGGGAGTCTCTTCCATGATCTGCACGTTTTTGGCGGCAGGGATTTGTCTGACTGCGTTTTACAATCTTTATCAGATGGGCGTGAGCGCAGTTTCAGCTATGACGGGATTGATGGCGGCGTCGCTGCCGATTATTTTTGCGGTAACTGCGGTATCCGGAGGAGCGGCGTCCGCTGCCGTTCTGAGTTCTGTAGTTTCATCGGCTGTAACGGCTTTTTCAGCTCTTGTGCGCTTCGTACTCATGCCGGCAGTGTTTGTGTCCGGAATTTTCACTGTCGTCAACAGTGTGGGAAAGCGGAACTACATCAAAAAAACAGCGGGATTTTTAAGATCTTCCGCTCTCTATATCATGGGGCTGGCCATTACGATTTTCACGGGACTGACTGCGATACAGGGGATTATGACAAAGTCGGCGGATGATATGCTGATTCGCACCGCCAGATATTCCATCGATAATCTGATTCCTATTATAGGAGGATTTACTGCGGATTCGCTGGAAATGATCATCGCATGTATTAAGAGCATACGCGGAGGAATCGGACTTGCAGGCGTGATTCTGCTGATCATCCTGCTTGCCGGGCCGCTGATGAAATCCATCTGTGTGATTCTCGTATTCCGGCTTACGTCCTTAGTTTTAGAACCTGCGGGCAATGACGCCATGTCGGACTGTATGGGAGATTTGGCTTCTGCCGCTACTGTTCTAACGGCGCTGTTATTCCTGTCGAGCGTCATGTTTATCATATTCTTTACCTGCGTTTTGCGGTTTGCGCCGTCCCTTTGATCAGGCGGCGGGAAAGAGGCGATTCGGAAAATCGGA
>CAZGBL010000092.1:0-8056 GCA_964523955.1 uncultured Oscillospiraceae bacterium
CATACGCATAGAGTAATAAACTCTGAAGAGGATCGGCAAGTTTTGAAAACAAAGATCTCTGCCAAAAATCTTTGATCCGACGAGAAACATCAGGGGTATATTGCGATGTTTTTCTGAAGATAAATGAAGAGAGCGATTTTCCGGGCATCTTTAAAGACCGGCTGTTAAAAGTCAGGCAGATGGGAAATCGTATTCTTCTGTTAAAAGTTTTAGTTACAGGAAGAGTGAAAAGCTATTCACTCGGTATTTTGTGAAAGGAGAGAAAACGCATTGGTCCGAAAAAAATTTAAGCGAATTATCGCTCTTGCGGCGGCAGCGGCGTTGAGTCTGTCCATGACGGCGGCGCCTGCGTTTGCATCGGATAACTACACACCGTATACAGCGCATAGCAGTGCGGTAACAGCCAACGGCAATATTCTCACCGGCGCCGCCTATGCGGCTTCTACGGTAGATCTGTCGATTCTCGGCGTCAACGTGACCTCGTCAAACGGCGCGGGTATCTGGAATTCCGCAGGTCAGGCAGCAGCCAGCTCACCGAATCTGGGGATCTTCGGCACGACGCTCAACGACAACATGGATCCGTATCTCGCTAATTTCTATTATAATTATGCGACTAATGGCGGCGGCGGAGATTATAATGCCACGGATTATTCAGACTGGACAGGTCCTTACACGCTCCGCTGCGACAGCGCGAAGTCAGGGCCTTCCGGCCTGGACAAGAATACGAATCTGTATGTCAGTATCAATGATGTGACGAAGACCTTTAACGCAGCATTTTTCTATGAACCGGACGTGCAGATTACTACGTCAGAGACCGCTTATGACAGCTATCTCAGTCAGTACAATGCCATCTATCATGCGGATGATGATGATTATGATCCTGAGCAGGTCGTTCATGTCAGCACAATGGGCGCAAACAGCAAGGGTCTCCAGTACAACCAGTTCGAGATGTCAGAAGGACTGGTGGAGATGGCGGTGAAGATTCAGCAGAGGATGAGCGATGCCGGAAAGAAGACTCGTTATAAGGAGGGCCCTTATGAGATCGCGGTGGATTATGACAAGTACGGAAGAGGTCTCTACTACTACGCACAGTCGCTGTTTGGCGCAGAGAACGGTCTGACGAAGATCAACTATGCGGCGTCTGTTTCCTATAATGGAAGCAAATGGGTTGTGAAAGACGCTACCAGCCGTCAGGCACAGTATGCGGCAGGTATCGGCAATAATATCTACGATCTTCTGGCAAATGGATTTAAATTTAATAATAACGGTACGGAATACACCATTTCTGCAGAGACTGATGGAAGCTATTTGCTGACTACAGATCAGCTCACCGAAATCCTGAATAAACCGGCATCGGGTAATAATTCAAACGCCTATGGCGTCATCCTGGGCGCAGCGGGGAGCGGCTCTGAATATACGGCTCTGACCAATAAAGGCATTCGTTTCCTGAGCAGTCTGCCGGAATGCGTATACGGCATGACGATGCAGACGGCGGAAAACGGTATGGGTATCCCGTTCTATCTCTGCTATTTCTATTATAATCAGAATTCCGCATTCGATCCGACGAATCTCATCGGCTACTGGGTAAAGCATTTTTATCATGTATCCGATTCGGACTCGATGGCTACGGTACTTTCCAACATGCTGGACAACGCTGATCTTCCGGCGGGATATACGGTAAACGCATCCAGTTACAGCACTGCCAGCGATACTGCGGTAGAGGACATGATTATCGCGGGGATCAAGTATTACCTGACGCTGCCTTCCGGCAGTCAGGACTGGGATTGTCTCAACTGCAGAGTCGGCATCGGCAGGAGTGATGATGCTCTGAAAAATATCGCTCCTGCTGCTGATTCCGTTTATTATTATAACTTAAGCGGCCGTCAGACGAACGGCAGCATTACGGTCAGCTATGCCAATATACCGAGCAGCACCGGCGAAGGAGAATAGGAAAAGCTCTGTAAAATACGAATCTTAAGTATTTTGCGTAAAATATGATAAAGCAAATAAAAAAACAGAAAAACAAAATAAGAGATCTCCCGGCGCATATCGCGCTGGGAGGCGGCATAACCATACTGCTGATGATGCTTCTGTCCGTTTCTTCCTCTGCATATTCAAGTCAGGTTTCCTATACGGATTTGCCTGAAGTGAAATCTCCGTCGAACCCCATGGAAACATCCTCTCCCGAGAGGAGCGCTGTCACCGAGGGAACCCCCTATGACAGCGCGGGACTTCTGACCTATCAGGCGGAAAACGGGGAAGTGACCATCATGAGCGGGAGTCCGAAAATTTCCGGAGACTTGTATATACCGGATTACATCGACGGGATGCCGGTGACGGCGATCCACGAATATGCCTTTGTCTACTGCGCGGCTATGACATCGGTGACGATTCCCGATACCGTGACAGACATCGGCGATTACGCTTTCTGTTACTGTACGAAGCTCGCGTCGGCGGACATCCGGGGAAACGGCGTGGCTGTAGGCGATTTCGCGTTTTACCACTGCACGGATATGACGAAGCTGAGCTGCGCAGGCTATCTTCAAACCGTCGGGGAATATGCTTTTTCCGGCTGTGCGTCGCTGAATATCGGCACGCTGCCGGAGGGACTTTTGTCTGTCGAAAGCTACGGGTTTTATCAGTGCTCCGGTCTCACGTCCTTCGATATTCCGGAGAGCGTGACATCTGTCGGGGAGTTTGCTTTCGCCAAGTGCGAAAAGCTCAGCTATGTAAAATTTCCGTCGGCGCTGAAGGACGAAAACACAGGAGGATATCTCCTGTACGGCTGTTCCTCATTGAAGTCTGTCAGAGCTTCCGACGCCTGGACAAAAGTGCCGGAAGGTATTTTTGCCTGGTGTGAGTCCGTCGAAGACATTTCCTGTGTGCTGAAGGAAGGGATGACGGAGATCGGAGACTGTGCTTTTTATTCTGTGGGATTTTCAAATGCATATAAAACAGATGAAGAGGGAAATCTTATACCTGACGTACAGCTGTCTTCTCTGGTCATTCCGGATAGTATAAAATCCATCGGAGTTCGTGCATTTGCCAATGCAGGGATCTACGGGGACGTCACCTTCCCTTCTGCTCTGGAAAGCATAGGAGCTGGTGCATTTGCCGGCACGAATCTCTCCGGGGAGCTTATTTTAGAAGGAGATTTCAGTGTGGGCGCCCGTGCATTTGCCGGATGTCCTCTTCTGAAGTCCGTTGTCGCGGGGCCGTCTCTGCGCTCCGTGGGAGATTATGCGTTCTATGGATGCAAATCTTTAAGAGAAGTGACTATTTCGGCGGGCTGTGACGGAAGTAAATGGGGAAAAGGCGCGTTTCGCGAATGCAAAGCTCTGACGTCGATTCATCTGCCGGGCAGCTTCCGGATCGTTCCGGAGGAATTCTTCCAAGGCTGTACGGCTTTGCAGGAGATCGAAGTTCCGGAGGGAGTGACGGCGCTGGGCAAAAACGCTTTTTCTGCATATTATGTCGTGCAGGACAGGTCGTACATAACCTCGCTGTCTTCGGTCAGACTTCCGGAAAGTCTGGAGGAAATCGGAGAGGAAGCCTTTTACGGCTGTACGGCGCTGGAGAAGCTCGTCATACCTGAAGGCGTCCGCACCATCGGAGCGTCGGCCTTTTATGAGTGCAGCGCTTTGAAACAGGCCGATTTACCGGAGACACTGACAGAGATCGGGGCGTCAGCTTTTTATAAATGCAGCGCGCTGAAGCAGATCAGCTTTCCGGAGACGCTGACGGAGATCGGAGCGTCAGCCTTTGAAGGCAGCGCTCTGGAAATGGATGAGGCCGTTTTTTCACAGGGGCTGATCCGCATCGGAGAAAAGGCGTTTGAAGGCGCACAGATAACATCGGTTGTCCTGCCGGATTCGGTGAGGAGCATCGGAGCGTATGCTTTCAAAGGAAACAAAAGTCTTGAGAATCTCACCCTCAGCGAAGGGCTGGAGAGTATCGGCGACGGAGCCTTTTCCGGATGTGAGAGCCTGAGAACCGTAACGCTCCCGGTCAGTATTACTGAAATCGGAACGTATGCTTTTTATGAATCGGGTCTGAAGAGCGTGATATTAAGAGAAGGCTTTCTGTCGATATCAGACAGGATGTTTATGAACTGCAGAAATTTGGAGAGCGTCATACTGTCTTCCACTTTAAAGGAAATCGGAGAAAGTGCGTTTTATGGATGCAGCAGCCTGTGGAATATCACTCTGCCGGAGGGGCTGGAAAGCATAGGACAATCAGCCTTTGAAGATTGTACGAACCTTGCGGAGATAAGACTGCCGTCCACTTTACGGGAGATCGGAAACCGCGCCTTCAGCGGCAGCGGGCTGGAAATTCTCAATATAGAAGAAGGGATTCAGCCGGATGTATTCGCTGTTCTTTATTATACGGATTTTTCACAAAGCAACATCAGGATATTTGGAAACACTCCTCTGAGGGAGGTCAATATTCCCGCAGGCTGGACGGTGATCCCACAGGGCTTTCTGGCGGGTGCAAAGGGGCGGCTGTCTGTCGTCATTCCGAGTTCTGTCACCGAAATCGGAGCCGGAGCTTTTTACGGATGCACCGGACTGCAGTCTGTCAGCATTCCGTCCTCGGTGACGGCCATCGGAGAATGTGCTTTCTATGGCTCAGGGCTGACGTCGGTTACGATCCCCGACAGTGTGGCGGAGGAAAGCTTCGGAGCATATGCCATCGGCAATTGTACCGGTCTGGCGGAGGTGAAGCTGCCGTCAGGCTGGAAGAAGCTGCCGGAAGGACTGTTTCAGAACAACACGGCCATCACGGCTTACGATATCCCGGAGGGAATTGCTGAGATTGGCGTCAGCGCCTTTCAAAACAGCAGGATTGCTGAAATCGACATACCCGACAGTGTGACGTATATCGGATCCAGCGCGTTTGCAGGCTGTACCTCTCTCGCGTCGCTGACACTGCCGCAGAACGTTTCGTTTATCGGACCGTATGCTTTCGAGGGCTGCGATTCTCTGACGTCTGTGACGATACCGGGATCGGTGGAGGAACTGTTTCCCGCGATCTTTGTGTCGTGCGGCAGTCTCGCCGATGTGACGATAGAGGACGGCGTGAGGTATATCGACGCCATCGTTTTTGCTCAATGCGGCAGCCTGACGGAGGTGAAGCTTCCGGACAGCGTGGAAGGAATCGCGGCGACTGCGTTTTACGCCAGCAATCCGGGAAAGCTCCATATTTCTGCGTCCTCTGATTCCGCGGCGGCGAAATACGCGAGGTCTGTGCTCTATATCAGCTCTGACGACTCCCCCGCCCTGGAAGGAGCGGAGTTTACTTTCGATGATCTGGGGCTTCACAACAGCGGATACACAACAGAGTCTTATACTTATATGAAAACTCTTGTGAGCGGCTATTATGTGTCGTATGGAGATTATATTTATCAGATCAGCGACAGCGGGACAGCGCGTCCGAGCCGTCTGGAAGGGAAAGAGACAGTGTATCCGGTTCCGTCGGAAGTCGCCGCGCAGTTTAATCCGGTCTACTGGGTCGTGGAGGATGTGGAATTTTATGCGGTGGTTTCAGGTCTTTCAGAAGGATTTCACGCATCGGATGTTGTAATACCTGACTTTGTTCCCGGTTCTGGTATTCCGGTGAAGAGTATCAGCTCCGATGCTTTTTCAAAGCGTACGGATATCCGCAGCGTGACGCTGGGCGCCGGGATAAGCAGCCTTTCAATCGGAGCTTTTTACCAGTGCAGCGGTCTCATATCCGTGGATCTCAGCCGGACTGCGATCACAGAGATTCCTGCTTCCGCTTTTGCCGGCTGCACAGCTCTCACATCTGTGGATCTCAGTCAGACAGCGGTCACGCGGATCGGAAGCTGGGCTTTCCAGTATTGCACCGGTCTGACGCAGCTTCTTCTGCCGTCATCGCTGACGTCTGTGGGAAGTAAGTCGTTTCAGGAATGTACCTCGCTTACCTCTGTTGATTTTTCAGGTACGCAGCTCAAGACGGTGAACGCATCCGCATTTCAGGGCGCGTCGGCGCTGTCTGAGGTTACTTTTACAGAAGGTCTGACAGAGATCTGGAACACGGCCTTTGCAGGTACAGCGCTGACCGATGCGTATCTGCCGCAGACGCTGGAAACACTCCAGCCGGACGCCTTTGACGCCGATGTGACGCTTCATTTTACGGGCGACGCTCCGGCCACACGATATGAGTGGAAGGACGACGCGGGAAATATTCACCGGGATCCGGTGCTTCCGGTACTGCTGGAATCGAAAAAAGTGCGCATCGAGCAGTTTTTCGGTGAAGGACTGGATCATCAGGCAGATTATTTTGTCTCGACCGCAGCGGCAGGTCTGAATGCGGAAAATGGAGGACGGAGGATCGGCGCTTCAGATGCGTCCGCAGCTCGGGCGGCATGGGGAGCCGACGGAGAATCGGCTGTTCTGCCGTCGGCAGAATCGGAGCCAGCCGTAAGCGCCGCGCCGTCGCCGTTTTCTGCCGTCAGTGAAGAAGACGCGGACGGCGAAGGTCAGGACGCATCGGATGCAAAATTATATGAAGTCGTATCCCATATGCTTCAGGAAAATCCGTTCATCATGGCGGTTCTGCTGATTCTGCTGCTGGTCTTTGCGGCAGCGGGAGGCGTCCGCAGGTATTTCGGACAAAGACGAAGACCGTAAATCGTTTTTACAGCAAGCGTTCACAGCGTTCCTGGCAAGTCCGCTTGTCAGGAACTCTGCAAACGCTGAAAAAAGATATGCCGCAGAATATTTGATAATGTCAAAAAAGTATTCTCTGCCGCACAGGCGGGAATATCTGACGCCGTCTTCTTCTGCGGCATTTTCTTTTAACGGGAAGGTACCGGTTATTTTTCAGCAGAAGTTTTAAGATCTTTGAAGGAAAATTTAAACGAACCGGTTCTTTATCAAGTTATTTCAAAATTATAAATTCAGGAAGAGTTAGGAGAACAGCATGTATATAAAAAAGAAAAAGATCAGGAGAATGCTGAGCATCTTGTTATGCTTCGCGCTTTTCTGTTCTTATACCATACCTGCCTCTTTCGTCTGCGCGGATGAGGAGGACGTCGTTCTGACAGAAGAGCCGGACGTCAGCTCAGAGGCGGCGGAGGAAACAGACGGCGGTGAGTCAGGCGAGTTTCCGACGGACTCTGCGGACGGTATCTCTGATGAGGATCAGGATCTGTCAGACGCTTCCGGCGAAGCTGCGTATGAGGAGACTGACGAAAGCGGTGAGGATAATCCCACCGCAGACAGCGAAGGTGAAGAGGAGGGAGAACAGGACATTCAGCTTCTTGAAGAGAATACCTCTTCCGCGGACATCTCCTGGTACAGCGCAGATTCAGAGACAAAGACTGCAGAGCTTTCTACTGCCGCTCAGCTGAGAGGTCTGGCAGCTCTCGTCAACGGAACGGCCGCCGACAGTGAAGGAAACTCTGTGGCGGCTGAGAGCTTTGAGGGATGGACGATCACTGTGGCGAAAGATATCGATCTGTCCGGAGTATCTGACACAGACCCGGAGACGGCTGAGCCGGAAGAATGGACGCCCATCGGCAGCAGCTCGACTGTGGCATTCAAGGGTACGTTAGACGGCGCAGGCAAAAAGATCAGCGGCATGGTGATCACAAAGAGAAGTACAGCTTATATGGGATTTTTCGGATATCTGGGCGCAGGCGCTGAGGTCAGAGATCTCAGCCTCTCAGGAAAGATCGATGTGACGACGACTTCTTCATCTGCAGAATATGTCGGTGGGTTTGCAGGCTATATCGATTCCGCAGTCCTGTCCGGAGTCAGTTCTGATGTGGAATTGAATTGTACGGCCACCGCGAATGATTATATCGGGCAGCTTGCAGGCTACGCTTTGAAGCTGACTGCGGAGAACTGCAGAACGGCGGGTACGGTGACGGTCATCGGCGGAGGCGCCAATGGCTACGCCGGCGGTCTGGCAGGATATGCGGATAATTCGGAATTTCTGTCCTGTGAAGCCGATACAGATATTTCCTTCCGTACTACATATGCGACTAATTATGTGGGAGGCGCTGTGGGATATTCTGACTGGGTGGAAT
>CAZGBL010000093.1:0-1855 GCA_964523955.1 uncultured Oscillospiraceae bacterium
TCTGTTGCACAGGAGAATCATTTGTCAAGTTGGCAAAGTGTGATTTATCGTTTTTTGGCGGTCAAACCTTTTGAATTTTACATATTTTCTACATATTTATAATCGGTTTATGCTATACTAATTAAAAATATATTAATCATATCGTAATTAGACGATGCTCTTAAATGCGGTAATTACGGTAAAAGTCGTTGCTGCCGTGCCTGCTGCAGATGTACAGTGCTTCTTTTTCAGTGCATTTGTGGATCTGTGAAATCGGCGGTAAGCGGGAAATAACGTGAAGGGAAGCGATCATGATGATAAAACTGGGTATTATTTTTGGGGGGAAATCGGAAGAGCATGAAATCTCGCGTATGTCAGCCGTTTCTGTCATGAAAGTAATCGATCGGTCGAAGTATGAGATGATTCCCATCGGCATCACAAGGGACGGCAGATGGTACCTTTATGACGGTCCGGTGGATAAAATCGAAACAGGTGAATGGGAAGCATATGCGGCGGAGGCTCTCGCTGCCCATCCGGAAAAGTACGATTTTTCTGTCGTAGGCGCAGGGGGAAAATCGCTGAAGAATGTGATCGATTTCGCTCTTCCCATCGTGCATGGTACATACTGTGAGGACGGTAAACTCCAGGGACTTTTAGAGATTGCGGATGTTCCGTATGGCGGCTGTGGGGTAACAGCATCGGCTGTAGCTATGGATAAGATCATCGCTAAGGAACTGTTCATCAGAGCAGGTATTCCGGTGTGTCCTTATGCTGTAACCTCGACGGAGGAATTTACTCAGGATCTCGACAGTGTGATAGAAAAAATTGAGTCTGAGCTAGAGTATCCGGTTTATGTGAAGCCAGCCAATCAGGGATCCAGTGTGGGAATTTCAAAAGTGACGGAAAGAAGTCAGCTGCAGGCGGCATTTGAATATGCGGCGGAATTTGACCGCAGGATTCTCGTTGAAAGGGGAATCAACTGTAAAGAGATCGAGACGGCTGTTCTCGGAAACAGAGAGGTTAAAGCTGCTGTAACAGGGGAAATCATCGCTACAGAGGATTTCTACGATTACGATGCGAAGTATGTAGATGATGGAAAACCGAAGATGAAGATACCGGCCGAACTGCCGCCTCAGATTTCTGATCAGATCAGAGAATATGCGGTAAGAGGCTTCGAGGCGGTCGATGGAGAGGGATTTGCCAGGTGCGATTTCTTTATCGATAAGGATTCAGGCGAAATCTATCTCAATGAGATCAATACGCTTCCGGGGTTTACCTCATTCAGCATGTTTCCTCTCCTTTGGGAAAATGCAGGATCTCCGTATCCGGATACAATTGAAAGGATAATAGAGTTAGGCTATGAAAGATATAATGCTAAGAATTGTCGGAAGACAGATCGACAGAAATGATGAAGTTACGGAAGAAACGATAGAATTCATGACCGAAGGAAAGGCGTATAAAAAGGGCGACGCCACGTATCTCGTGTACGAAGAGAGCGAGATGTCAGGGATGGCGGGAGTAAGGACGACGCTTCGTATCGGCGGCGACGGATCCATAAAAATGAAGCGTTTCGGCAATGGCGTTATGCTCGACACTGTAATGGAATTTCATCAGGGAAAACGGTTTAACAGTCTGTATGAAACGCCTTACGGCGCATTTGAGATGGAAGTTCTTACTAACAGCGTAGTAAATGATCTGGAGCCGGAGGAAATAACGGGAAATCTTTTTATCGATTATGAGATCGCCCTGAAAGGACTTTCCGAATCCAGAAGCTTGCTTAACATCGAGGTGACTGACAGCAGCCGCGGTCAGGAGAGCGCTAACTGACAAAAGCCGCGGCGGAGCGAGCGCTAACTGACAAAAGCCGCGGCGGAGC
>CAZGBL010000093.1:1955-7964 GCA_964523955.1 uncultured Oscillospiraceae bacterium
AGATGAAAAGAATTTTGAATCACATATTTATCGACGGGTTGTCCGGCATGGCCAGCGGCCTTTTTGCAACGCTGATCATCGGTACGATCCTCAGTCAGATCGGTTCGCTGGCCGGCGGAACTGCAGGCAGCTATATCGTCTTGGTGGCTTCGGCTGCCAAGGCGCTGACCGGCGCGGGGATCGGCGTGGGAATCGCCTGTCGTTACGGGGCTTCTGTACTGGTGACTGTCTCTGCTGCAGTTGCCGGTACGGTAGGAGCGTATGCCAGTAAGATTATCGCCGGAACTCTTCTCTCTGACGGCGCTGTCGTTTTAGCGGGAGCCGGCGATCCGTTGGGCGCTTTTCTGGCTTCTTTTGCAGCTATCGAAATCGGTATGCTGATTTCTGGACGGACAGGCCTGGATATTATACTGACGCCAATCGGTACGATCGCGGCGGGCTCTGCCGTCGGCCTGATCGCCGGTCCGCCGTGTTCGTCAGTGATGACGGCGCTGGGCGATATTATCCTGTGGGCTACAGAGCAGCAGCCGTTTCTTATGGGAATCGTCGTCTCTGTGGTTATGGGGATGGTGCTTACGCTGCCCATCAGTTCCGCAGCGCTGGGCGTAATCCTAGGGCTGAGCGGCATCTCTGCCGGAGCTGCTACCGTGGGCTGCGCGGCTAATATGGTAGGGTTTGCCGTGGCGAGCTATCGAGAAAACGGTATCAGCGGGCTTATTTCCCAGGGAATCGGAACGTCCATGCTTCAGGTGCCCAATATTATGAGACGTCCTGTCATATGGCTGCCTGCCATACTGACCAGCGCTGTTCTCGGTCCTGTCAGCACTTGTCTTCTCAGGCTGACGAATAACGCCGTCGGCAGCGGCATGGGAACCTCCGGTCTGGTAGGGCCTGTCACAATGTATCAGACGATGACAGCAGCGGGCGGATCTCCCGCCGTCGTCCTCACAGAAGTATTTATCATGCTCTTTGTAGCTCCTGCGGCTCTTTCCGCATGCTTCTCTTCACTCATGCGAAAGTGGGGCTGGATCAGACAAGGCGATATGAAGCTGGATATGTGAGATATGTCCGGTTATCCTGAACGATCATTTTTACAGAAACAGAGGTAATCATTTATGCAGCGAACATATTCTGAAACCGATAAAATAAGAAAAACGGCACACGCAGTAAATTTAGAGTATATTTATTATCCATTATCACACTACATATAAATAAGCAATTTGTTAGGAGGACTGGTAAATGAAAAAAAATGAGCTTATCCGGCTCAGCGGCGTCGTAAAAAAATATGATGATGAAATCATTCTGAAGTCGCTCGATTTATCTGTTGACGATGGCGAATTCGTGACCCTTCTGGGTCCCTCGGGCTGTGGAAAGACGACGACTCTCCGGCTGATCGGGGGTTTTGAAAAGCCTGACCAGGGAGATATTTTCTTCGGCTCACAGAAAATAAACGACGTGCCGCCAAACAAGAGAAATATCAATACGGTATTCCAGAGATATGCGCTCTTTCCGCATCTCAATGTGGAGCAGAATATCGCTTTTGGATTGAATATCCGAAAGGTTGATAAAAAAGAGACGAAGCGGCGAGTAGAGGAGATGCTGGAACTCGTCAATCTGAAAGGCTTCGGCAAGCGATCGGTCACCTCGCTGTCCGGCGGACAGCAGCAGCGTGTAGCTATTGCCCGCGCGGTCATACAGCAGCCGAAGGTGCTGCTTTTGGACGAACCTTTGGGCGCGCTCGATCTTAAACTGCGGAAAGAGATGCAGGTAGAGCTGAAACGGCTTCACGACACTCTGAATATGACATTCATCTATGTGACTCACGATCAGGAAGAAGCGCTGACCATGTCGGATACTGTCATCGTCATGAATCAGGGCGAAATTCTTCAGCAGGGAACGCCGATTGATATTTACAATGAACCCGCAAATGCGTTTGTCGCTGACTTTATCGGCGAGAGCAATATCATTCCGGGCACTATGAAGCAGGATAAGGTCATTGAATTCCTCGGGATCGTATATGACTGCGTCGATACAGGATTTTCAAAAGACGAGCCTGTAGATGTGGTTATTCGTCCGGAGGATCTGGTCCTTCTCGATGAAAACGCCTCTTCCATACAGGCGAAGGAGCGAATGCTCAAGGGCATCGTCAAGACCTGTCTGTTCAAAGGCGTTCATTATGAAATGCTCATCGAAACGGAAGGCTTTACATTTATGGCTCATTCGACACTGGCCTGCGAGGTGGGTTCGGAGAAATATCTGGATGTAGATCCTGACAACATACATATTATGAAAAAGAGCGATATCGCCACGGTCTCGCAGCTGGAACATATGAGAGAACAGGATCCGGAAGAACCGGAATGGGAGGACGACTGATGAAAAGTAATAAGCTCCTTTCTTGTCCGTATATTCTGTGGCTTTTGATCTTTACGATCGTGCCGCTGTTCATCGTATTTTACTTCGCGTTTACGAATGATGCGGGCGAACTGACCGTACAGAATTTTTCCTACATGTCCCTTTATGCACCGGTCTTTCTGCGCTCCTTTCGTCTGGCGGTGATATCTACTGTTGTATGTCTGATTTTGGGATATCCGCTGGCATACGCTATGTCGAGACTGAAAGCGAAGCACCAGACTATCGCTATGATTCTGATCATGCTTCCGATGTGGATGAACTTTCTGCTGCGTACCTATGCGTGGCTGACGATTCTGGAAAATAACGGACTTTTGAACCATCTTCTGAGCTGGCTTCACCTTCCGGAGATTTCCATTATAAACACGCCTGCGGCGGTGGGACTGGGTATGGTATATAACTATCTGCCGTTTATGATTCTGCCGATCTATACGTCCCTTACGAAGATGGATCAGTCTCTCATAGAGGCGGCGAAGGATATCGGCTGCAGCGATCGTCAGGTGTTTACAAGGGTCATTTTTCCACTGTCCATACCAGGCGTTCTCTCGGGAATCATCATGGTATTCGTGCCGGCGGTGAGCACCTTTGTCATCTCCAAGATTCTGGGAGGCGGCGCTAATATGCTGGTAGGAGACCTCATCGAAATGCAGTTCTTAGGCGGCGCTTATAACGCGAACATGGGCGCGGCGATTTCCCTTGTCATGATGGTAATCATCATGGTGTTTATCTGGCTCACCGGCAAGATCGATAAGAACGGCGACGGAGAAGGGAGTGTTCTGCTGTGAAAAAATATATGGGAAAAATTTACATGATCCTCATGTTTTTGTTCATGTACGCGCCTATTTTCCTGCTCATGGTGTTCTCCTTCAACAGCTCAAAGAGCCGTTCCGTCTGGACGGGATTTTCGACAAAATGGTATAAGGCGCTGTTCAGCGACGCGGAGATTCTTCATTCCATTAAGGTGACTCTCATGGTAGCCGTATGCGCCGCAGCCGTTTCCACGATCCTGGGGACTGTCGCAGCGATCGGTATCTATGCTTTGAAAAAATATCCGCGCAGACTCGTGATGACGGTCAACAATATTCCGACGATGAACCCGGATATCATCATGGGTGTATCTCTTATGCTTCTGTTCATCTTCTTTTCCCAGACGCTGCATATGAATTTTTTCCGCCTGGGATTCGGAACTCTTTTGATTGCGCACATCACGTTTGATACACCGTACGTTCTGCTGTCTGTCATGCCGAAGCTGCGGCAGATGGACAGGCGTCAGTATGAGGCGGCTCTCGACCTGGGCGCCAGCGGTCTGCAGGCGTTTTTTCGGGTCGTGCTGCCTCAGATCACGACAGGTATCGTTACCGGAATGATCATGGCATTTACATTGTCAATTGACGATGTGGTGGTCAGCTATTTTACCTCCGGTCCTACGTCGGAAACGCTGGGCGTTCTCATATTCGGAATGACGAAGAAGCGTATCAGCCCTGAGATCAATGCGCTGTGTACGCTGATGTTCGTATTTGTACTTCTGCTCTTAATCATAATCAATCTGCGGGAGCTCCGTGCGGAAAGAGAACGGGAAAGGAGCGAGGCGAGATGACGGGATGGAAATTTGAACAGGGACACGTCGGAAGAAATGGCGCTGGCGCTGATACGGAAAAAAGAATGGCGGCAGGCAGAAGAAGCGGGTTTTTCAGCAGAAGAAGCGAGTCTTTCAGCAGAAGAAGCAGATTTTTCAGAAGAAGCGGGTCTTTTAGCAGAAGAAGCAGATTTTTCAGAAGAAGCGGGTCTTTCAGCAGAAGAAGCACAGTCTTTCAGAAGAAGAAGCGGGTCTTTCAGCAGAAAAAGCACAGTCTTTCGGCAGGGAAAATGTGCCGGCTGGCGGCGGCAGTCCTTCTTTTGGCGGCTCTGTGCCTGAGCTTTGCCGCCTGTGGGGCGTCGAACGCCAAGGATACGATCAATGTATTCAACTGGGGCGAATACATCGATACAGATCTCCTCGATCAGTTTGAAGAAGAGACGGGAATACATGTAAATTACACGACGGTTGCGACCTGTGAGGAGATGTACGCGAAAATCAGGTGCGGCGGCGTTTCCTATGATATCGTCGTTCCCTCGGATTATATGGTTTCGCGAATGGCGGAAGAGGATATGCTGGAGGAAATAGACTGGAACAATGTTCCAAACGCTCAATATATAGATGAAGATTTCAGGAATCCGGAATATGATCCTGAAGGGAAATATTCTGTTCCTTATCAATGGGGAACGGTAGCCATTATCTATAACAAGGACATGGTCGATGAAGAAGACTTAGGCGGATGGGATATTCTCTGGAATGAAAAGTATGACGGTCAGATTCTCATGTTTGACAATTCCAGAGACGCTATCGGCATTGCCTTGAAGTATCTGGGGTATTCTTACAATACTACGGACGAGGATAAAATCAGAGAGGCCGCTGAGCTTTTAAAAAAGCAAAAGCCGCTGGTGCAGGCTTATGTCATGGATCAGATCTTCGATAAGATGGAGAATGGAGAAGCGGCAATCGCTACGTATTATGTAGGTGATTATTATCTAATGCTGGATGAGCTGGGAGAGGACAGCGATATCGATCTGGGCTTTTATATTCCGGAGCAGGGCAGCAATCTGTACGTCGATGCTGTCTGCATTCCAAAGGGGGCGCAGAATAAGGAAGGCGCGGAAGCCTTTATCGACTTCCTGCTGCGCCCTGAAGTTATGGCGCAGAATACGGAGTGGATCTGCTATTCTACCGCAGAGAGCGCCGCCCGTGAGCTCCTGCCGGAAGAAATGCGGGATAACGATGATATGTATCCGACGGGCGAGGATCTGAAACAATTTGAAACCTTCGTCAACCTTCCGCAGAACATCCGCACGCTTTATGACGGCCTGTGGGTGCAGATATTGAGCTCGTAACGGAACAGACAGGGTAAAAAATGAAGGGGCTGTCGCATTAACGATTTTTTTGAACTGCCCCCTGTCAAGCAGACAGGTGAAAAAACAGAAAGTTTTTCTATCTCCGGCTGAACTGCTCCCTTCCAGGCAGACAAGTGAAATAATAAAAACTTGTCACTTGGAAGGGAGCGGTTCATTTTCGTCAGTGCGGCAGTCCCTTTCTGGGAAGACCGGAAAACGGGTCTTTCTCCATTTTATTTGATCATTTTTCGCGTACAAAAAAGGACTTCGCGTCAGCGGAAAATAACCTGAATGCGGCAGCCTGTTTTGAGATTACGATCTGAGTGTCTTTTCCGTTTCATGGAACCCGCCGCTTACAGAAGCGGGGGACATCCGGCGCTTGTTATATGCTTTTCCGCATCCTCTTTTTCCAGACCGAATCGCTTCATCAGTTTTTCTGCAATACGCTCCTTTGGGACGCCTTCCTCCAGATTGTCGAGAATCAAGGCGTTAATTCCTTCCCGCAGACCGACTTCTTTTCCTTCCCGCAGACCGGCTGCAAAGCCTTCTTCTCTGTTTCTCTGATCTCGTTCCTGCAGTTTCATGTACTCCCCCTCCCGCGCCCGGTTTCGCTTCACAGACCGGACCTTTTCATGCACTTTTTTTATCAGATCGCTGTCGGATACTTCCGCT
>CAZGBL010000094.1:0-2019 GCA_964523955.1 uncultured Oscillospiraceae bacterium
ACGCTGAAAAAATGAAAAATACGGCAAAGCAGCAGGGATGGTTGAATTGCAGCAGGAGTGATATACTGAATGTATCAGAGAAAAAATCGGGATTCGGAGGATGGAAAGGAAGAAATACATATGAATTGTAAGTTTTACATGCCCACAAATGTTTTGATGGGTGAAAATTGCGTGAGGGAAAATGCGAAGCTCTTTTCCGATCTTGGAACGAGGGCTCTGCTGGTGACAGGAGCGCGTTCTGCGAAGATCTGCGGAGCGCAGGATGATGTGACTGCGGTTCTTATGGAATGCGGCATCGAATATCAGGTGTTTGATAAGGTCATGGCAAACCCTGTCATCGACGTGGTGTACGAGGGCGCGGAGAAGGCCAGAAAGATGGAAGCAGACCTGATCGTTTCCATCGGCGGCGGTTCGCCTATGGACGCGGGGAAGGCCATCGCTCTGCTGGCGGCGCAGGATATTAAAAGGGCAGATCTTTTCAACGGCGCTTATGGCGGCGAAATTTTAAATATGATTCATATACCTACTACATCGGGTACGGGTTCTGAGGTCACGCAGTATTCTGTACTGACAAACGAAGCGGCGCAGACGAAAATGAGTATTTCCTCTCCGCTGCTGTTTCCTAAGGCGGCGCTGCTGGATCCGCGCTATACGTTGGGTTTGAGCGCGGAAAGCACTGTCAATACCGCGATTGACGCCTTTTCTCACGCTGCGGAGGGAATGCTTTCCGTCAGAGCAAACCACATCACCGATCAGCTGGCGTGCGACGCCATATCCACAATCGCATCCTGTTTCGATGAGTTGAAACGCGCCGCGTCAGGCGGGAGCGATGTGATTTCTTACGATGCGAGAGAAAAGCTGCAGTACGCTTCTATGATCGCGGGAATCGTCATCGCGCATACGGGAACCACAGCCGTTCACTCCATGGGATATTCCCTGACATTTTTTAAGGGCGCCGACCACGGCAGAGCAAACGGACTGCTTTTAGCCGATTTTATCGAGTTGTCGGCCGGCGAGAGAGCGGATGTAACAGAACGGATACTCGGCGCTGCGAAGATGTCCGGTCCTGATGAACTGCGCGCGTTGATGGATGAGCTTTTGGGCGAGCGTGAGGAGGTTTCCGAAGAAGAAATTCAGAAATATACGGATATCGCCGCGAAAGCGAAGAATATCAGAAATAGTATTGTGACGCCGGCGCGGGAGGATATCGAGACGATCTACAGAAATTCTCTCAGCGTTTGACTGTCGAAGCGGGCGGAGACGTAAACTTGTCAGGAACTTTGATCTGTTTTGAAGTCCGCTTGTAAAGTAAGTATTGACGGAACGGGAGCGGAACGCGTCGAATGGACGAAACGGCACGAGTGGCTTAGGATGAGGAATATGTAATAAAAGGAGCGGAGCGATGTACCGAATTTTGATTGCGGAAGACGATAGGGGGATTGCGCAGGCGATAAAGGAACAGGCGGAATCCTGGGAGTTACAGGTAAAATGTGTAGAGGATTTTCGCGGCGTTATGGCGGATTTTGCGCAGTTCGATCCTCATCTGGCGCTTCTCGACATCGCGCTGCCCTTTTTTGACGGGTATCACTGGTGCAGTGAAATCCGGAAAGTTTCCAAGATACCGATTATTTTCATTTCCTCGGCGTCGCATAATATGAATATTGTCATGGCTATGAACATGGGCGCCGACGATTTTATCGCCAAGCCTTTCGATCAGAGCGTTTTGATGGCGAAGATAAACGCGATGCTGCGTCGGACCTATGACTTTGCCGCGTCTGTTCCGGTCCTGGAACATCGGGGAGCCCTTTTGAACACAGGCGATCACTCGCTGATCTATCGAGATGAAAAAATTCCTCTCACCAGGAATGAATACTGCATCGCACTCACCCTCATGGAAAATAAAGGAAAAGTTGTCAGCAGGGAGCGGCTGATGGAACGGCTGTGGGCTACGGATAGTTTTATCGACGATAACACGCTGACTGTGAATGTGAGCCGCCTGCGAAGAAAGCTGGATGCGGC
>CAZGBL010000094.1:2119-4312 GCA_964523955.1 uncultured Oscillospiraceae bacterium
AAGAGGGAGAGAAATGAAATTTTTTGTCGATTATCTGAAGCAGCGCAGAAAAGGCGTCGCGGTATTTTTTCTGTTCTGTATCGTATTTTTCAGCGCGTTTGCTCTATATCATCTTCCCGTCGCCGCCGCTGCCTATCCCACGGCGGTATGTTTTTTTATGGGAAGTATTTTTCTTATTTTCGACTGCTGTAAAGCGTATCAAAAGTATCAGATGCTTTTGTCCATCCGGAAAATACCGGCCGATCTGATGGACGGCTTTCCGGAGCCTTCGTCGATAAGCGAAGCGGAGTATCAGCAGATCATAAAACTGCTTCGGCAGGAGCAGGAAAATCTGAAAAACAATATGAAAGCTGATTATTCGGATAGGATGGATTATTATACCGCCTGGGTGCATCAGATCAAAACGCCCATCGCTTCTATGCGGCTGAATCTGCAGAACGAAGACTCGGAATTTTCCCGAAGGCTGTCGGAGGATTTATTTCGTATCGAGCAGTATGTGGAAATGGTCTTATGCTATCTGCGGCTGGATTCCGATTCTACCGACTATATGATAAAGGAATATCGTCTGGATGATATCATCAAGAGCGCTGTCAGAAAGTTCGGATCACAGTTTTACCGGAAGAAAATCCGTCTGGAGTATCGGCCTGTCAATATCGATGTGCTCACCGATGAAAAATGGCTGGCTTTCGTCATCGAGCAGGTGATTTCCAACGCCTTGAAATATACGCCTGCCGGTATTGTCACTATCGATCTGGAAGAGAAAAAGACGCTGTGTATACGGGATACCGGTATCGGTATCGCGGCGGAAGATGTGCCGAGAATCTTTGAGAAAGGTTTTACCGGCTGTAATGGCCGCAGCGACAAAAAGGCCAGCGGAATCGGACTCTACCTCTGCAAGAGGATCTGTGAGAATCTAGGTCATCACATTGCCGTCGAATCTTCGCCCGGCAGCGGGACGGCGGTGCGCATCCGGCTGGAGCACGAGAGGCTGGAAATCGAATGAGATATGTACAGCGCTGATTCATTGTACTCAGCAAGACGATCGAACTTCTTGCAAAAATGTAAGAAGTGATGGGGGAAATGTAAGCCGAATCCATGGCGGTGCATTTCCCTTTTTTGCTACAATATTTTTGCCGAAAGAAACGGACAGGCCCGACGGAACCGGCGGCTGCGGGGGCAGGAAGAAAATGGTATGAGATTCAATAGAGGAGGATAGGGGATGGATATATTGGAAGTGAGCGGATTGAGGAAGGTGTATACCACCCGGTTCGGAGGCAGTCAGGCAGAGGCGCTGAAGAATGTGTCATTTCGCGTGGAACAAGGGGAATATGTGGCTATTATGGGGGAATCAGGTTCGGGGAAGACGACGCTTCTGAACATTTTGGCGGCGTTGGATCGGCCCACCGAAGGAACCGTTTTTCTGGATGGAAAAAATATGGCGGAGATCAGGGAGTCAGCCCTTTCCGAATTTCGTCGGGACAATCTGGGATTTGTATTCCAGGAGTTTCATCTGCTGGATACGTTTACGCTGGAGGACAATATCTATCTTCCTCTGGTGTTGGCGGGAAAAAAGTACGGCGAGATGAAGCGGCGGCTGGAGCCGCTGGCAGGTCAGCTGGGGATTACAGAAATTTTGAAGAAATACCCTTACGAAGTATCCGGCGGTCAGAAGCAGCGGGCGGCTGTGGCGAGAGCGCTGATTACGGGGCCTCGGCTGGTATTGGCGGATGAGCCTACCGGAGCGTTGGATTCAAAGGCGGCGGATGAACTTCTGCGTCTGTTCCATCAGATCAATCAGCAGGGACAGACCATACTCATGGTGACACATTCCGTAAAGGCGGCCAGCCATGCGGGGCGGGTGCTCTTTATTAAAGACGGCGAGGTATATCATCAGATTTACAGGGGAAACAGCACAAATGAGCAGCTGTATCAGAAAATATCCGATACTCTGACGATCTTGGCGACGGGCGGTGACAGAAAATGAAAAAAGGTTTTTATCCGAAGCTGGCGTGGATCGGTATCCGAAAAAATAAGCGTCTGTATACGCCGTATCTTTTGACGTGCATCGGAATGGTCATGATCTTTTACATCGTCTGTTTTCTGGCCGCCAGCGATGGGCTCGCCGCAGTAAGCGGAGGGGAAACGATGCAGGGAATCCTTGGATTCGGCGTGGGCGTAATGGGCGTATTCGCG
>CAZGBL010000094.1:4412-7915 GCA_964523955.1 uncultured Oscillospiraceae bacterium
TATTCGCGGGAATCCTTTTTTCAAAATTTGCAGAGCTGGGGATGATCAATATTCTGAAAGCAGATGTGAATTTTTCTCTGACGTTGGAGCCGCAGGCAATCTGGCGTACGATCGGTCTGTTTTTTATCATATTCGCGCTGATCTTTCTGAACATGCTGCGCCAAGTTTATCTGACCCGTCCGATAGAACTTCTTCACAGCGAAAGCGTAGGAGAAAAACCGCCCAAGGCGAACTGGTTTTTTGCTCTGGCGGGAACGGTGATTTTAGCGGCTGCCTATTGGCTGGCCGTGAGCATAGAGGAACCGGTGGAGGCGTTGATCTGGTTTTTTGTCGCCGTGGTTATGGTGATTATCGCCACGTACCTTCTGTTTATTTCGGGCTCAGTCACCATATGCCGCCTGCTGCAAAAACGAAAAAAGTATTACTACAAGACGAATCATTTCGTTTCGGTATCTTCGATGGCATTTCGCATGAAGCGCAGCGGCGCCGGACTGGCTTCGATCTGTATTCTCTGTACTATGGTGCTGGTGATGCTGTCGTCTACGACGTGTCTGTATGTGGGCGCTGAGGACAGTCTTCGGAGCAGGTATCCCAGAAATATATCCATCAACGCGACGTTTCTCGATATAGATACTTTTACGTCTCAGGGATTGGAATCGATGCGTGAAGCAGTATCGCAGCCTGTGAGGAAGAATGGACAGGAGGAATCGAATCTTCTGGATTACAGATCTGCTCAATTTACGGGATATATTCATGACGGGTATATCGATCTCGACAGCTCACCTGTCTATGGATTTCAGCTTCGCACGTATTCTGATGTCTGGCAGATCTTTGTCCTGCCTCTGGAGGATTATAATCGGGTTATGGGGGAAGATGAGATTTTGAAAGAGGGAGAAGCCCTGATTTATACTACGAAATCCGAGTATGACGGCGATACGATTACGATCGCCGGCGGGAATCCTGTGAAAGCCAGAAAGGCGGATTTCTTCGTGAACGACGGAACGGATGCTATGCAGGCCGTCCCTTCCATGTATATTTTCGTATCGGATATTATGGAATATGTCGAACCGCTGCTGCCGCTGGTAAATGACAGCGGAAAAAAACGGGTTACGCTTCACTGGTTTTACGGATTTGATTTGGATTGTGATGATGATCTTCAGATCAAGATTAATGAAGAGATTCGAAAGACGCTGCGTCAGTCTTCGCTCTCGGATAAAAATGTAAGATTTTCCGTTATCTGTGAGAGCGTGGCGGAGGAGAGAGCCGGATTTTACGGATTATACGGCGGATTGTTTTTCTTAGGTATCCTTCTGGGAACGGTATTTGTCTTCGGGGCAGTGCTGATCATGTATTACAAACAGATTTCAGAGGGATATGAGGATCAGTCGCGATTTGAGATCATGCGGAAGGTGGGCATGACGAAACGGGACATTCAAAAGAGTATCAATTCTCAGATGCTGACGGTTTTTCTGGCGCCGCTTTTGGCAGCCGGCGTACATCTCGCTTTCGCGTTTCCGATGCTCCAAAAACTTCTCGTGTTGCTGAGCATGGGCAGCGGAAAACTGCTGATCGCAGTAACGGTGTGCTGCTTCGCTGTATTTGCGCTGTTTTATATGCTGATCTATCGTATGATTTCCAGAGCGTATTATTCTATCGTCAGCGGGGCGCGGAGGGAATAGAAGAGATGAGAAAAAACAATCTCCGGCCGAGCCTGGCTGCAGCCGGAGATTGTTTCGGATGCTTGGAGCATAAAACTGCGGAGCGCGGAGAGAACCTTCTCTCCGCGCTCCGCAGTCTCCGCAGTCTCCGCAGTCTCCGGCGTTATTCATCCCGCCGCCTGCAGAGGCGGCGAGGATCCTTATCGAATCAGGTTGAATGTTCTTTTACACCGTTATTTGGTAACGATGGGCTCTGTAAGCCTTCCATGGGAGTCGGAGCTTAGCGTTCCTTGATGGGTACGTAGGACTGCGGCGCTTTTACACACTGATAAGCCGGGCGCATGATCCGGTTGTTGTTTGCGAGCTCCTCAATACGGTGAGCGCACCAGCCGGATATGCGAGCGCATGCGAAAATCGGAGTCGCCAAATCGAGAGGGATGTCGAGCGCATTATATACAAAACCAGAGTAAAGATCCACGTTTGCAGGAAGGATGACGTCCAGGCCGGTAGCTTCTGAGAAGATTTCTGACCCCTTCGTCTCTATGAAATCATAGAGCATGAATTCGTCCATGAGGTCGTTTTTTTCCGCCAGTTTGCGAGCCATTTTCTTCAAAAGCTGCGCTCTCGGATCGCTGACAGTATACACTGCGTGACCGAGACCGTAGATCAGGCCGGTTCTGTCGTTAGCCTCTCCCTTGATAACGCGGCGGAGATAACGTTCTACTTCTTTGAAGTTTGTAATATCCGAGACATTTTCCTTAAGATCTTTCATCATATAGATCACGGCCAGGTTTGCGCCGCCGTGTTTGGAACCTTTCAGTGAGCCTACCGCGGCTGAAATCGCAGAGTAGGTGTCTGTTCCTGCAGAGGAAACCAGGTGCGTTGTGAAAGTCGAGTTGTTTCCGCCGCCGTGTTCCGCATGAAGAATCATGGCGATGTCCAGCAGATGGGCTTCTAAATCAGAGTATTCGCCCATAGGCCGGATGAGCCGCAGGATATTTTCCGCTGTAGAAAGCTCCGGAAGCGGATAGTGAAGGTGAAGGCTCTGATTCTGAAAATGGGAGCGCTTCGCCTGATAGGAATATGCCGCGATGGTGGAAAAGCAGGAGATCAGATGAATCGACTGGCGCAGTACGTTTTCCAGAGAATTATCTTCAGCTTTTTCGTCATAGGAATACATGGAAAGAATACTCCTCGCAATTTGGTTCATGATGCTCGGAGACGGGTTTGCCATGATCATATCCCGCGTGAAAGTAGGGGGCAGCTCTCGCATGGAGCCCAACAGTTTTGTGTAATCTTCTAACTGTTTTTTATCAGGTAATTCGCCAAAGAGCAAAAGATAGCTGGTTTCTTCGTATCCGAAACGGTTTTCTCTGATGGCGGCGTTGACGAGATCTTCTGTGTCGATGCCCCGGTAGTAGAGTTTTCCTGGAATCGCAATTTTCTTGTTGTTTTCATCGATGTCGTATCCGCGAACGTCGGCAATATGGGTGAGTCCTACTCGGACGCCGGTACCGTTTTTATTGCGGAGGCCTATCTTGACATCGTATTTATCATAAAACGCTTTATCTATATCGTTATTTTTATGAAGAAGAGGCGTAACCCTGGAAATAAAATCGTGTTCGAGAACCTTCGTATCGTCTGACAGATTGACCGCCATATCGTGGAAGGCTGATGAATCAGTACTTAACAATGCGTCTCCTCCTTTCGTTCCTGTGGAAAGTATTAGAATCTTTATGCAACAGACGCTGAGCGTCTGAATACTTCAATTTAGGCAGCGCTCACGGCATATAATGTTTATTATATCGTATACAATTAATTTACGCAATAATAATAGTGCGAATG
>CAZGBL010000095.1:0-7833 GCA_964523955.1 uncultured Oscillospiraceae bacterium
GCCCATCAGGCGCTTTCCGCATTCTTCCAGTTCTTCATAGAGCTTTTGGATCTCCGGTTTATGTTTTCTTTTTTCATGAACAAACTCGATCCCTTTTCCTTTCAGGGTATAGACTGGATTGTCATTTTTCATGTGCGCCTGGCGGCGCACGTTTCTAAGGGGTGAAAGTCCCTAATCCGCCCGACAGTGGGAAGGATATAGCCGAACATCAAGGGTGTCCGTCGTGAGGCGGAATCTGAAGGAAGATGAAGGCAAATCTCCGGTCTGACGAACAGAAATCACATCAGGCTATGAGGAGCCTGTTACGAGAAACGGATGAGTGGTTACGTCGCAGAATAAGGGCAATCTATTGGAAACAATGGAAAAGAGTACGAACGAGAATAAGGAAGCTGCGAAGCCGTAACCTGCCCGAATGGGTAGTTTTTGAGATGGCCAATTGCCGCAAAGGAATATGGCGGTCAGCGTTAGTGCTAAATCAAGCACTTACAAACAAAGAAACAGCCAATCTCGGATATATGTCCTTGACCGGCTATTATCTGCAAGTACGTGAAAACTAAAGAACCGCCGTGTACCGAACGGTACGCACGGTGGTGTGAGAGGTCGGGGAAATATTTAATTTCCCCTCCTACTCGATTGGTATAGTAAAGTTTCGGAAGCCAGGTGTGAGCAGCGGGCTCTGTTTCTGACTTTCGGCGGTTGGGTAGTAATCCCACGCTGAAACCCGGCTGAGCGAAAGCTCCCGGCGCTTGCTGTAAGCGTTTGCGTCGTCCTTGATAAGGGAGCTTGTCAGGAGCTTTGCTCCGCTTTAAAGAATATCTGAGATAGTTTTTTTAATATTTATTAAGTTACAATTTAGATTTACAATTTAGATCCTTAAGATTTCTTCAAATTTTGGCTTTTTGGCTTTTTTATTGAAAATGCGTGTTAAAATCTTTTTCGAGAACAGTATTTGTCAAAATTGTTAATATGACAGGGTTAAGTCAAGGTGATTGTTTGAGAGTATCGAGGATAACTGTACACAGGTAAGGAGTGTGTTATGAGTCTGAAGCAGAAAATTTTAATCGTGGATGACGAGCCTGATATTAGAGAAGTGCTTAGTATTCAGCTTCGCAATGAAGAATACGACGTGTTAGAGGCAGCAGACGGGATGAGGGCGATTGAGATGGTGGTGCAGAATCCCGATGTCGATTTAGTTATTCTCGATGTAATGATGCCGGGAATATCGGGTGTAGAAGCGTGCATGGAGATACGTAAAATCTCTTCTGTGCCGATTCTGTTTTTGACTGCAAAATTGAAGGAAAGTGATAAAGCTGAAGCTTATGGGAGCGGTGGCGATGATTATCTGGTGAAGCCTTTTTCTAAGGCGGAGCTCATGATGAAGGTACGATCCTTAATGCGCAGATACAATGTATACAAGGGAAAGCGTGAAATTAAGCCGGATGATGTAGAAATTCAAATTCACGATATTATGGTAAATCGTGAAAATCATAAGCTTATGCGAGAGAATCAGGTGCTTAATATAACGGGGACAGAGTATCAGATTTTCATGTATTTGCTTGAAAAAAGAGGAAAGGCATGCAGTGCGCAGGAAATATACGAGAGTGTGTGGGGCGAAAAATTTATGCCGTCTTCCTCAGGTACGATCATGGTGCATATTCTTAATCTCAGGAGAAAATTAGAGCTTGACCCGAATAATCCATTGATTATCAGGACGATCTGGGGGAAGGGGTATCAGATCGATGACGTGTAAAAAGCACGGCGGCGTTTTTTATCTGCGTTACAAGCTGTTTTTCGTGATAGTATTAGGGCTTGCCGTTGCAGTAGGTTTCTATTTTTCCATTCAATCGGTAGGAGCAAAGTTGATCGATTACTATTATATGGCGGATAGCGCAGTTTCAGACCGGCTGACCGAATACGAACAGTCTTTCGAGTCATTTGTAATTGATAACGATATTTCTGTTACGGATGTGAGTAATATATCAAAGTGGGTGAAGGATCAGAAAAATATTTATCTTATTCTTTATGATGGAGATGAAATTATATATGAATCCGGCTGGTGGGATGAGAAGAGTTCTGCCATGTATGCAGAGGACAGCGATTCGGCAGAGGCGTCAGAGAGTTTTGAAGTATCAGAGGGGGAGAGTAAGAGTGATGATGAGACTGCATCGACCTCGGAAATGAGCCATAATGCATCGGTGTCGATTCCTGAAGCTGATGTGGAGAGTCAGGAGACGTCAGGGGAGAAGAGTAAGAATAGCTCGACCGATTCTGAGAGTTCAAAAGGTTATGACGCAGTGGCAGGGAATGCAGATCGAGAAAACTCAGACAGCGATAACGCAGGTCAAGAAGACTCAGGCCGAGAGAATGTGACTGCAGGTCAAGAAGATTCAGGCCGAGAGAATGTGACTGCAGGTCGAGAAAATTCAGACGGCGATAATATAGCTCAGGAAAACTCAGATAGGGAAGATGCGGATCGGGGAAGCTCAGATAGCGATACGGGGCGAGTCGGTATTGGAAGTAACGGGGTGGATTCCAGTTCAGGGGCGGAAGAAGAAGGGGATTACGCTTCTGATTTTATTTCGGGTTCAGAAGAAGGCGGCGCGGCGAATACTCCTGATCAAATCATATCTTATGTCATAGAATCCGGTTTGGAGATACAGAAAAGGATTTTGGACGAAGAAGTGGAACTGAAGGCGATCGGTGAAACTGCGGATATGGCAGCCGAAAATGCAATCAGTGCGAGCCTTGCTCTCAATCAGCCCGTTTCGACGGACAGTAAAAATACGGATATAGATTATGAAGAGGATGAGACTGGATACAGCAGCGCATACAGTTTGACCTCAGTCTATTATATTCCGTTTTCAGACGGCATTTTTGCGGCCAGTATCATAGAGTTTTCTGAACTGAAATGGTATGAACTGGTGAGGCTGTTATCGTGGGTGGCATTTATTTTGAGCCTGTGTTTGATATTGCTGACGTATAGCAGTTATGTAACGAAGCGGATTATTAAATTATCCAGAGAAGTCGCTGTGATTACGCAGGGGACATGGGATGCGGATATCAGCCATCAGGGGAATGATGAGATTTCTCAGCTGGCTGTGGACATTGATGATCTGCGAATTGCGATGATGGAGCAGTTTGAACGGGAAAAGGCGGTATGGAATGTGAATGGAGAGCTGATCACATCGATGTCGCATGATATAAGGACGCCGTTGACAGCCCTGATCGGGTATTTGGATATTTTAGACTCACAGGATTATCGTTCAGAAGAGGAAAGGGAAAAATATATTCGCAGCAGCAGGCAGAAGGCGCTTCAGCTGAAAGACCTTTCGGATAAGTTATTTCAGTACTTTCTCGTCTTCGGTAAGGATTCCATAGAGATGCTAGAGGAAACATATGATGCGGGAATTTTATTTCAGCAGATATTCGGAGAACAGTTGTTTTATCTGCGGAATATGGAATTTAATGTTATAACAGATTTCTCGAAGCGCGGATGCAGGCTGACGGCAGATATTCATTATTTGAAACGATTGTTTGATAATCTGTTTTCAAATGTAAAGAAATATGCTGCATCTGGCGGAGATGTGCTGTTGAAGACGCGTGTGGTAGGCTCTGAGCTCTTGATTTGTATAGGAAATGACATAAGATCGGATGATTCGTTGGTGGAAAGTACGAATATCGGTTTGAAGACTTGTCAAAAGATTGTGGAGCAGATGAGAGGAAGATTTTCTGTCAGCAGGATGGATTCTTATTTTGAGGTGAGAATCGTGCTGCCTGTGGAGCTTTATAGTGAGGATGAAGCGCAGGATGAGGCGTCCAGCGAAGCTGCGCGGCCGCAATAGGGTTCGAAGAAGCATGGTAAGGAAATCGGGATACAGGATATAGAAGGGGTTTGCAAAAGGATAGGAGATCGAAATGAAGAATGTATTGGAGTATCTGGAACGTTCGGCGAGAGAGTATCCGGAGAAGGCCGCAGCGGAAGATCCGCAGGAAAAATATACGTATTATGAGATGAAGGAACGAGCTCGCAGGATCGGGAGTGCACTGCTGGGAAGCGGCGAAGAAGAGGCTATGAGAAAGGATGCCATGAGAAAACCGGTTGTCGTATATATGGAAAAAAGTGTGAAGGCTCTGGCATCTATGATGGGAATTGTCTACGCTGGCTGTTTTTATACGTATATAAGTCCGGAGCAGCCAGCTGCTCGAATAAAGCAGATTCTGGAGGTTTTACAGCCGGATCGCATAATTACAGGAAATGGAGCCGGTCAGGATGGAAAATTGGCTGAGGCGGGTTTCTCCGGGAGGATATATGAGTACGATGTGATTTCGGATTTCGAGGTATCTGATGAGATGTTGAATGCGGTGAGAACCCAGGCGCTGGATATTGATCCGTTGTATTGTAATTTTACTTCAGGGTCTACGGGAGTTCCAAAGGGCGTTTTAATCTCTCATCGTTCCGTTATCGATTTTATGAATTATTTTCCCGATATGTTTCATATTACGAAAGACGATGTGATCGGTAATCAGGCGCCGTTTGATTTTGACGTTTCTGTAAAGGATATCTATTCGGCGTTTCGGACAGGGGCGACGCTGACAGTGATTCCGAAGCGTCTATTTTCGATTCCGATGCAGCTTTTGGATTATCTGTGTGAGCGGAATGTTACGACGCTGATTTGGGCGGTTTCTGCCTTATGTATGGTGGCGCAGCTTAAAGGTTTTACCTATCGTGTGCCGGAGAAGGTGAACAAGGTCTTATTCAGCGGAGAAGCGATGCCTGTGAAGCACCTGGACCAATGGAGAAAATATCTTCCTGAAGCGCAGTATGTGAATTTGTATGGTCCGACAGAGATTACATGCAATTGTACCTATTATCGAGTAGAACGTGAGTTCGCTTCCGATGAGAATCTTCCCATCGGAAGACCTTTTCCCGATGAAAAGGTCTTTCTTTTAGATATCGGATTTGAAGAGGGGCGAACGGAATTAGAGGATGAAAAAACAGGCTCTGTTAATGGCTCTGTTGTTGTGAGAGGATTCCTGAATGGAAAGGAAGATGATGCAAGAAGGACTCCGGGAGCTTCGGAAGCGGAGATCAGGGAGATAAATCGTATCGGTGAGATCTGTGTATCGGGAACGGCGCTGGGATTAGGTTATTACAATAATCCAGTACAGACAGCGAAGTCTTTTGTTCAGAATCCTCTCAATACAAAGTATATGGAGATGATTTATCGTACCGGTGATCTGGGATATTATAACGAGGACGGGGATCTTTGTTTTGCAGGGCGGAAGGATTTTCAGATCAAGCATATGGGGCATCGGATCGAGCTGGAAGAAGTGGAACTGATGATCAGCGCTTATCCGGGTATCGAAAGAGTTTGTTGTCTTTTCGATGACGTAAAGGATAAGATCGTCGCATATTATGCAGGCCAACTGGAAGGCAGGGAAATCAAGAAAAGGATGCGGGAGTCCGTGCCGTCTCACATGATTCCTCAGGTGTTCCGAAGGATGGAGGCGCTGCCGTTGACGGCGAATGGAAAGATTGACAGAAAAAAGCTGATGGCAGATTATCGGAGTGGATGAGACAGACATAGAAGAATGAAGAAAAGCGGAAAAATAAGAAGGCGTAAGAAAAAACAAGAAGAAATGATAAAACGCAAGAAAAAATAAAAGACAAGAAGGCGTGAGAAGAAAAAATAAAACGCAAGAAAGGATAAAAGACAAGAAGGCGCGAGAAGAGACAAGAAAATGGAAGAAAGAACAAAAGACAGGACGGTGCGAGAGGGTGCGAGAAAAAACAGGATGAATCAGGGAAATTGATAAGATTATTGATAGGAAATAGGGGCGGTATGGAGCAAGGCGAATAAGCAGGCTGCTGAGATAAGATCAGAAATAGGGGGATGAGAGAAATGAATGAAAGAGCTTTGCGAGAGGCGATCGCTGAATATCAGACGCCATTTTATATTTTTGATACAGACGCGCTTTCGGAGCAGGTGAAAAGGATTCGAGACGCGTTGGGAGGACGTGGGGAGATCTGTTATGCGATGAAGGCGAATCCGTTTATTATTGCAGAGCTTTTGGACAAGGTGGATTCTTTTGAAGTCTGTTCGCCGGGAGAATTTCATATCTGTGAGCGCGCAGGGATTCCTATGGAAAAAATCGTGATGTCGGGCGTTTATAAGAATCCCAGGGATATTGAGTATGCGGTAAAAAAGTATGGACAGAAAGGTATTTATACTGCAGAATCATACACTCAGTGGGAGATACTGCGTGACTGCGCACAGGAATTCGGCGCGGCTTTAAATGTGCTTCTTCGGCTCGGCGTAGGAAGCCAATTTGGAATGGACGAATCTGATACCCGAAGGATCGTATCGGAGCGGGAGAAGACGGGTTGTCTTCATATAGAAGGGATTCAGCTTTTTTCGGGAACGCAGAAGAAGGCTGCTGGAAAATATAAGCGAGAGTTCAGCATGCTGACGGATTTTATCGAAGAGCTGGAAAGAGAATATGGGTTTCATCCGTCCAGGCTGGAGTATGGACCGGGACTTCCAATCTGTTATTTCGATGAAGAGGAGAATGCGGAGGATCGGATGCTCTTCGCTTTGACGGAGCAGTTAGAAGCATTGAAGTTTGACGGAAAAATCGTTTTAGAAATGGGGCGGTTTATCGCGGCTTCCTGCGGCTCTTATGTCACAAGCGTCGTAGATACGAAATGCAGCAAGGGACAATCTTACTGCATCGTAGACGGTGGGATTCACCATATGAACTATTACGGGCAGATGATGGCGATGAAAAAACCGCCGGTGATTCATTGGAAGATGAACGGAGGAGCTGTAAAGAAGGAGAATCGTTGGAAGGAAAGAAGGGCAGAGACAGCGGATCAGGCGGCCAAATGGACGGTATGCGGTTCGCTGTGCACGATGAATGATATTCTGGTTAAACAGTATCCGTTTGAAGGCCTGTCTCAGGGCGACAGATTGATTTTTGAGCGCGTGGGGGCTTATTCTGTTACGGAGGGGATAGCTCTGCTTTTAAGCCGCCCGCTGCCTCAGGTCTTTTTATATTCTGAAAGGGATGGCTTTCGATTCGTACGGGGCACCGTTGCGACGGATACGCTGAACTGGTTCCAAGAGGAGGCTGTTGCAGATACGCTGAACTGGTTCCAAGAGGAGGCTGTTGCAGATACGCTGAACGGGGTCTCGAAGGCCACACCGCGCAGAGGATCAAATACTGCTTCTGGCTGCGGATATGCTGAACGGGATTCCGAAGTGAGTGATAATAGATGAAGATTAGCGTAAAAGATTGAGTATATTAGATGCGTAAGAAATGGAGTATATCGGGTATTCGATGCGGACATTTGGATATTAAGATAAGTTAGCGTTTTTCATTCGGTTGAGATCAAAAGGGGATTTAAGCGGAGCGGAATGACTGACGAGCTCACTTGTTGAAGGCTTTACACGGCAGCAGATTATTTGATTTCAACGGAAGCATGTAGGATCGAAGTAAGATCAGAAGGAGTGTAAAATGGACAGGTTATTGGAAATTTTAGAAGATTTAAATCCTGATGTGGATTTTAAGAACGAAGAACAGATCATCGACAACGGTTTGCTCGACTCTATGGCGATTCTCTCTCTGGTATCGGATCTAGAGGATGAATTTGATGTAGAGATCACTCCGGTGGAATTAGTGCCTGCAAATTTCAATTCCGCAGCGGCGATGTGGAATATGATTCAGAGACTTCAGGACGAAGAGTAGCATGAGCGGATATAGCAATCGCCAGATGTCCCTCCCGCTTCTGTAAGCGGCGGGTTTCATTTCCGGGTTTCGGCGGTTGGGCAA
>CAZGBL010000096.1:0-7697 GCA_964523955.1 uncultured Oscillospiraceae bacterium
GCGCTTGCTATATTAAAGTCCCTGAGCGATCATGGCATCTGCAACCTTCTTGAAGCCTGCAACGTTTGCTCCTACTACGAGGTCGCCTTCGCAGCCGACTTCTTTTGCAGCTTCTGCGCAGTTCTTATAGATATTCTTCATAATATCGTGGAGCTTTTCATCTGTTTCTTCAAATGTCCAAGAAAGACGGATGCTGTTCTGGGACATCTCAAGTCCGGATGTAGCTACGCCGCCTGCGTTGGAAGCCTTAGCAGGTCCGAAGAGAACACCCGCTTTGTGGAAGGCTGCAACAGCTTCCGGAGTGGAAGGCATGTTTGCACCCTCTGCAACTGCAAATACTCCGTTTTTGATGAGCGTTTCTGCAGAAGCGCCGTCCAGCTCATTTTGAGTAGCGCAAGGAAGCGCGATATCACAAGGAATGGACCAGATGCCCTTACTGCCTTCAACGTATTTTGCGGAAGGAACATAATCGAGATAAGTCTTAATTCTCGCTCTCTTGACTTCCTTGATTTCCTGGATGATCTTGTAGTCGATTCCGTTTTCATCTACGATATAGCCATTGGAATCGCTCATTGCGATTACCTTGCCGCCTAACTGATTTGTCTTCTGGTTTGCGTAGATCGCAACATTTCCGCTGCCGGAAATGACAACTTTCGCTCCTTCAAAAGACTTTCCGTTTGCCTTGAGCATTTCGTCTGTATAATAGCAGAGACCATAGCCTGTGGCTTCCGTACGCGCCAGAGAGCCGCCCCAAGTGAGACCTTTGCCTGTAAGAACGCCTGTAAACTCATTTCTCAGCTTTTTATACTGTCCAAACATATATCCGATTTCGCGGCCGCCTACGCCGATATCACCTGCAGGAACATCTGTATCAGCGCCGATATGCTTAGAGAGTTCAGTCATAAACGCCTGGCAGAAACGCATTACTTCCGCATCGGACTTACCTTTAGGATCGAAGTCAGAACCGCCCTTGCCGCCGCCCATAGGGAGTCCTGTCAGGGAATTCTTGAAAATCTGTTCAAATCCGAGGAACTTCAAAATGGAAGCATTTACACTTGGATGGAAACGCAGGCCGCCCTTGTAAGGTCCAATCGCAGAATTGAACTGAACACGATATCCTCTGTTTACCTGTACGCTGCCGTTGTCGTCTTCCCATACAACCTTGAACTGAATGAGTCTTTCCGGCTCAACGATACGCTCGATCACAGCATTTTCCTGATACTTTGGGTCTTTTTCGATCAGCGGCTGTAAGGATTCGAGTACTTCAAATACTGCCTGAAGATATTCCGGCTGATAGGAATAACGTTCTGCAAGTCCGTCATAAACGCCTTTAAGATATGCATTAGTAAGTGCCATGTGTTTTTTCTCCTTTTTTATGTAATAATTTTATCACCTATATCAATTGTCATCACTCTTTTAAGAGCTACAACATGCGAGAGATTTGATGCGGCCCGCTACAGGATTCGCACTATTCTTTTAAAGCAGAGCTGGCTCCTGACAAGTTCGCTTGTCAAGAACGATGCGAACGCTGGCAGCAAGCGCCAGAAGCTTTCGCTCAGCCGGGTTTCGGCGGGGAGAAGCTTACCTCAAAACTTAAGCTCAATTCAATTATACTCGCAATTCCATTTTTGTGTTAAAGAAATTGAATTTCGCATACTAAAATACAATTTTTACGAATTGTATTTTAATTTTTCGCGATTTATAAAAAAAATAGATAAATATTTCGGTATCTCGACGTTATTTTTATTCAGATCAGGATTTTTGATAACATAATAAAATATTATCAGCAAAAAACATGGTGAGAAATCACTCCCCAGAACCGGTTCAGGCAAGAGAGCTATATCGGTACGAATCACTCCCCAGAACCGGTTCAGGCAAGAGAGCTAAATCAGCGCGAAAAGGTTTTACTTTAAAGCGGAGGGTATCCGCGCTTGTCTTATCAATCATGCTATGTCAGGCCGATAAAATATGGATTCTATAAACCGAAAAAGAATCATAGAAACCCGCGGAGGAGATGGGCGGTGATCTCTTCCGCGGGTTTCGGGTTTTTATCTATCGAACATCAAAAATATCGTTTTGGAAGGTTTATCCGTTTTATCGCTATGAAAGAAGCGCTTTATCATTTGCAAATTTTTCGCCGCTGACCTGCTCAAACTTCTGCAGAAGATCTTCCACTGTCAGTTTTCTCTTTTCTTCGCCTCCGATATCGAGGATAATCTGTCCCTCGTTCATCATGATAAGGCGATTTCCGTGGATAATAGCGTCGTTCATATTGTGAGTAACCATCATAGCAGTCAGGTTATTTTCTGCAATAATCTTCTCCGACAGCTCCAGAACCTTTGCAGCTGTCTTCGGATCAAGAGCCGCTGTATGTTCATCGAGAAGCAGCAGCTTGGGTTTTTGAATCGTTGCCATGAGAAGCGTCAATGCCTGGCGCTGGCCGCCGGAAAGCAGTCCAACCTTCGAGGACATTCTGTCTTCCAGTCCGAGATCGAGTTCTTTTAACAGCTCTCTGAACTGTTCCTTCTCTTTTTTCGTTATGCCCCATTTCAGTCCTCGACTTTTTCCCCGTCTTACTGCGATTGCCAGATTTTCCTGAATTTCCATAGTCGCAGCCGTTCCGTTCATCGGATCCTGAAATACTCTTCCGAGATATTTCGCACGTTTATGCTCCGGCATACCTGTAACGTCGATGCCATCGATTAAAATGCTGCCCGAATCCACAGGCCAAACGCCTGCTACCGCGTTAAGCACAGTGGATTTTCCTGCTCCATTTCCGCCGATGACAGATACGAAATCACCTTCTTCCAACGCAAGAGAAACCCCGTTTAAAGCCACTTTCTCGTTCACCGTGCCTTTATTGAAAGTTTTACAGATATTCTTGATTTCCAGCATGTCTACTCAGCTCCTTTCTTTGACGCTTTAGTGAACGAAGTGCTGTACTTATTCTTCAAGTAAGGAATCGCCAGGAACAGTGCCACCACGATGGCAGAGAAGAGTTTCATATCCTGCGATGGCAGGCCGAGCCAAAGTACAAATGTGATAACGGCATAGTAAATAACTGCACCTATCGCGGCAAACAGCAGCTTGAGAGCGAAATTCATATATTTCCCGAGAAGCGCATTGCCGATAACCTCACCGATGATGACTGCAGCAAGGCCGATAACGATAGCGCCCCGTCCCATATTGACGTCAGCATTTCCCTGATACTGAGCGATCAGGCCTCCGGAAAGCCCTACGAGGCCATTGGAAAGAGCCAGTCCCAGCACTTTCGACTTACTGGTGCTGATTCCCTGCGCCCTGGCCATGTTCTCATTACAGCCTGTGGCGCGAATCGTAAATCCCTGTTCTGTTCCGAAGTAGCAATATAGGATTGCGATGATGATAATCAGAAAAATTGCGCCTACCATAATAGCATGAGAAATATACCGCAGCGATATGACCAGATTATATCGGTCTACGCTGACAGCCTGATTTGATTTCCCCATTACATTTAAGTTTATGGAATAAAGCGCGATTTGCGTCAAAATTCCTGCCAGGATATCCGGAATACCTAATGCTGTGTGAAGCAAACCCGTAACCAGTCCCGCGAGAATACCGGAAATAAAAGAAACGATTAAAACTACATACGGCGGATAGCCGTTTAAAATCAGCATGACTGCCACTGCTCCGCCCAAAGCCAGCGATCCGTCTACCGTGAGATCTGCAAAATTAAGTATTTTAAATGTTATGTAAACACCGATTGCCATAATGCCCCAGATCAATCCCTGGGCTACTGAACCGGGCATGGCTCGGAATAAATCCATTATTTCAAGGCCAAACATATTTCTCCTCCGCCGCAAAAACCAGCGATAAGATTTTACCGCTGGCCATGATTTGCTGTTTTTAATTGTATGTTTTAAGTATCATTCTGGATCGACGCTTCGCTGATGCTATCGTCACATTTTTAACAAAATTCTTCTGCCGATCCTACTCCGCATCTATTGCTGTGTAATCTTCCGGAACTGTGATATTTAATGCAGTACAGAGTTCTTCATTGAACTTCTTTGTTACATTCTTTGCAGTCTGTACTTCCATGGTTCCCGGATCAGCGCCGTTTACGAGGATCTCATATGCCATTTCGCCTGCGGCATAACCGATATCATAATAGCTGATCGTCAGAGTACCGATACCGCAGCCTTTGCAGATGCCCTCTTCACCAGCGATGATCGGTACGCCTGCAGGCTTCGCTACATTATTGATGGTTTCCGTACTCTGAGCCATCGTATTGTCCGTAGGGATGTAAAGACAGTCGCATTCGCTGACAGCCTTTGTAGTCACAGCCTGAATTTCGTTAGAATCCGCCGCTGCGTATTCCTTATACTGGATATTCTTCTCATCGAGGAACTTTTCAACTTCATTAATCTGATAGACAGAATTTGCTTCTGCAGAGCAATACAGGAGACCTACCTGCTTTACGTCAGGTACCAGCTCTGTAATCATTTCCACCTGCTCACTGAGCGGAGCGAGATCGGATGTACCTGTTACGTTTGTACCGGTAGCGCCCGTCCAGTCTTCAATATTTAACGCGGTCGCATAGTCGGTTACGCTCGTCGCAACGATAGGAATGTCCGCAGTAGCTGCAGACGCTGCCTGCAGCGCATTCGTAGCGTTTGCCATGATGAGGTCTACCTTTTCAGATACAAAGCCCTGGCTGATAGTAGCGCAGTTTGCCTGTTCGTTCTGAGCGTTCTGAAGATCAAACTCAACCTGATCTCCGAGCTTATCCTTCAGAGCCTGTTCAAAGCCTTCTGTGGCTTGGTCGAGAGCTGGATGCTCGAGCTGCTGAACGATACCAACCTTGTAGACCTTGTTGTCTCCGGCATCTGTGGAACCTCCTTCCGCTTTATCACCGCAGCCTGCCATGGTCATCATGAGCAGCGCCATCACCATTAAAATGGCCGTAATCTTAATTTTCTTTTTCATAGCTTTTCACCTTTCCATTAACGTTAAGTTTGCAAAATAAACGACTGCCTTTCACGCAAATCGACAATGTGATTTATTTCACTATCGTGCTGTTATGCGATAAAGCAAGAAGACAAAATCAAAACGCCTGACTGCCAACAGCTGGAGCAGGAGACAGGCGTTTCATCCTCAGTCGGGTCATCAGTCCGTTCTGTCTTCTTTCATCATTTGATTTTGTATTTATTATAAGACGCTGCCGTGATTAAGTCAATATGTAAATCACTTCAGATCTCAGACATTCTGCTCTGACGTCCTACATACTCTCATCTGATCTGCGTTCGGGAAGCTGCGCCAAAATGATGGCTATGAACATCAGAATACATCCAACGATCTCTCTGGCGCCCATCGTCTGATGCAGAACCGCCCATCCTGCAATAACCGAAATCACTGATTCCAGGCTCATGATAAGGGAAGCAACAGTAGGATTCATATCCTTCTGACCGACGATCTGAAGAGTGTACGCCACGCCGCTGGAAAGAACGCCTGCATAGCAGATCGGCAGCCACGCCGCGATCATCGCTCCTAAATCCGGCTGCTCAAAGATGAGCATAAATATTGCGGAAAGCGCTGCTGTGACCCAAAATTGGATACAGGACATTTTCACGCCATCTGTTTTTGGAGAAAAGTAAGAGATAATCAATATATGAAAAGAAAACGCGATGGCACATAAAAAGACGATCAGATCCCCCTTCGCTATGGAAAAACTGCAGTTCATGCAGAGCAGATAAAGGCCTGCTACTGCAATTACTACGCTGATCCAAAGTTTAATTCCTGCTCTCTTATGCAGAAAAACAGAAAAAACAGGTACGAAAATAATATACATCGCCGTGATAAAACCGGCTTTTCCTACGGTTGTATATCCGATTCCGATCTGCTGAAGATTGCTCGCCACGAAAAGCGCGAAGCCGCAGAGGGTGCCTCCGACGACGAGGGTCTTTTTGCCGGAAGATGCTTCCTGTTGTCCGCGCCCCGCCTCGGTTCCTGTGAAAGCGGCTGCTTCATCAGAGGATTTTGAAGGCGCTGCCGCGTCAGATGAAATACCTCCTCTTTTTGGTTGAGAGCCTGCATCCTTATCCTGGCTGAGCCGCTGCATGACTGCGATAACAGGAATGAGAAAGAGACCGGCAAGTACCGACCTCGACATATTAAAAGTGAACGGACCCATATATTCTGTTCCCACACTCTGCGCTACAAAAGCAGTTCCCCAAATAAATGCAGTGAGAAAAAGATAAACAGGTCCTTTGATATTGCGATTTTTTGAATTATTCAACGTCTGTTACCTTCTCCTGGCCATTTTCTCTGTATGTATAGACGGTAAAACCATTGTAATAAAGCTCACCGTCGTCCCCATCTCCCATACAGCTCGGCGAATACTGGGATGACGTCGGAGAACCTATCGCCGCTATCAGGGAAGACGCGCTCTTTCCGATATAAGACTGAGCTGTCTCTTTTGAAGGGGTCTTAGCCGGCGTCTCAGATTCTCCTCCGTTCTGCGCAGGCTGATCGGACGCACTGCTGCCGCCTGACGGGTTATTTTGCGTACCGCTCTGGTCTTTGTCGGAAGAAGGCTTCTGCACCGGTTTTTGCGAAGTGCCAGAAGCCGGAGCATTCGCTTCTCCGCTGTCCTTTTCCGCTTCGTTTTTCGGGTTTCCTGCATCTGCGTTATTTTCCTCCTGCTGCTGATCCGGGGTCTGTGGATCCGCACTCAGATCCGTATCATCCGTATCGGCGCTGAGTTCTTCATTCAGCTCATTGGCCGACAAAGAAGAGTTTTCGGAATCTGCTCTGTCGCCGCAGCCGGTAAGAGTAAATGCGAATACCATGGTAAGAGTCAGCGCAAGAATAAGTGATCTTTTCATAAATAACCTCCATTTTTAAGCGGCGATGAAACCCGCCCTTACGACAGGTATCAAAAAGGGGCGGGACGCCTGTGCTTTTGCAAAATACATCTATTTCCATTCCACCTCGCATGGATATCGGTAAAAATATCCATCCGTGCAAAGAATAACAGAAAAACTGACATCGTTCAACGTTTCTTCAGAAATATCGTCATCCGCTTTGAAATTTCTGTTCAGGCTATTCAGTGCAGCTTCAGGAACGTAGGCTGTGAAACAAGCGTCTGTCATCGTTCCTCCAAGGCCGCTGCCCACCGGCGACGCCTCGTAAAACGCCGTGCTCTCATCTGTTCCTGTATCGATAAACACACGGGTGTCCTCATCGATCTTCGTATCATCGTAAATTCCTGAAATCACATAATATCCCGGCATTTCCGGGGAAATGGAGACTTCCGCCTGTACGCCTGCAGATTCGCCTTCCATTAAATCGTTATTTAACGATACGATCGGTGCCGGCATGACGGGTGCCTTCAATGCGAGATTTTTAATATTGCGTTCCACGATTTCCACCACAATATAATCGAAATCACCTCCTGACAGCCAGTCCATACGGTAAGGCATCAGACGGGAAAAGGCCGCATAAGCAAACGTATCTGCCATAAACGGATAGAGCGCGTTTCCGAAGGAATCTCGAAACATGAGAAGATTTCCTTCCCCTCGTTGGCAAACAGTTTCGATTTTTATCGTGTCCGGCGCAGGAGCGTCGTCGCTGTAATAATCGACAAGATCAGATATTTCACCGGATTTCGCGCCGTCTGTTTCTGACGGTTCAAATGCAGCTGAAGCCGTTCCGTCTGT
>CAZGBL010000097.1:0-3545 GCA_964523955.1 uncultured Oscillospiraceae bacterium
GCATTCTGATATTTTCCACATCGGTCATTGAGGCATCCCATGCGGCTGCTATCGGATAATATCTCAGTAACTTCACAGTGGTTGGCGCAGTCGGAGCATCGAAAAGTCCGCGTATGCATGCTCTCAAAAGGAGCGTCGAAGCCGCGGAATTTCGTACCGACTGCGCCTTTTTTCGCGCCCGAAGCGGCGCCGGCATTCGCGGCACCGCTTCGGGCGCGAATGCCTCCGTTCTTTTTAACGGCTTCCACCGCCAGAACTGCGGCGCCGAAAGCGCCCATTACCTTATTGTATTCGGGCACGATGACTTCGCAGCCGATCGCCTCCTCAAAAGCCCGCCGTATCGTATGGTTGGCTGATACGCCGCCCTGAAAAAACACTTTTTCCTTTATCTTCTTCCCTCGGGCGACATTGCTCAGGTAATTTCTTACCATCGCATTCGCCACACCGGCAATCACATCAGCCCGAGCCGCGCCCTGCTGCTGCTTATGAATGATATCCGACTCTGCGAAGACGGCGCAGCGTCCGGCGATCCGTTCCGGCTTTTCCGCCTCAAGTCCCAGCATGCTGAAATCGTCGATCGTCATATTCATACGCTCTGCCTGTCGGTCGAGGAAAGCGCCCGTCCCGGCCGCACATACCGTATTCATGGCAAAATCCTTGATTACGCCTTTTTCCAAAAGTATGATTTTGGAATCCTGTCCGCCGATTTCGATGATAGTTCTGACATCGGGATCCAGCACAGAAGCGGCAACGCCATGAGATGTGATCTCATTTTTGACCGCATCAGCGCCCAGAATACTTCCGGCCAGCAGACGTCCGCTGCCCGTGGTTCCCACGGCTCCTATATCATCGTCGCTGTACGATTTTCTCAGCATGCTCATCCCTTTTGCAACGGTTCCTACAGGATCGCCGTGAGTTCTCAGATAAAGGGATTTCTCGATTCTGTTATTTTCATCCATCAGTACAAAATCCGTACTGACAGAACCTACGTCCACACCAAGTGCATACATTTATACGAACTTCCTTTCTGTTACACTATCTTTCAGGTAATTGTAAAATTCAAAAACTTCCTGAACAACAGATAGAATAAGGATACCCGGTATCTAAGGAAAATCTGTTATTCCTTCAGGTATTCAGTGAGAGAAATGATATTTACTGCTCGCTTACGGACAAGTTAAGTAAGAGTCAGATGATTTTTCCTGCGTTCCAACATATCGGTGAACGCCTCTATTCTCGTAAGATAGCCCGCCTCGCCGCTCATCTCGTCGTAGATCAGCGTCATGATACGGATATTTTCCTCCTCTGCAACGCGGTTCAGGATAGAATGTCCTACGATTTCCGGCATACAGCCCGCCGGAAAAATCTGAATTACGCCGTCAAAGCCCTGTAATTTGCTGGAAGCTGCATACTCTACGCCGTCTTTCGTATAACCGCCGATTTCATAATTCAAATATCCTTTGCCCGCTCGGAGATTTCTTCGCCGCAAAGGTTGAAAAACGCTCCGCAGAGGATCCGATACGGTTTTTCGTATCCACCAGCCGATGGTGACATCCCGCTCCGTACAGACCCCCAGTTCCGTAAGCCGGTCCTCTACTCGGCGGTTTGCATAGGGCTCATTAAGCGTAAAAATTTCGCCGGTAAGCGCCACTTTCACAGGATTCCGTGTAAAATCCGCTCTCAGCTGCGTCTTTTTCCAACGAAAACGTCCCATGATGTCAAAAGCCTCCGACAGATCCGCGGCCTGCGATAATTCTCTTTTGCAGGAAGCGATGAGATCTGCTGCCGCTTTCGGATTCTCATAATACCCGGCATTGCGCCGCAGCTGAGTTTCATAACTTTCCAACTGTTTCAGAAGATGATGCGTGTGATGTATTTTTTGCAGAAGCCTCCTTCTGTTTCCCCTCTTCTTCCAGTCTTCAGGGAGAATCCTCGAAGCTCGGCGAAGAAGCTCTTTTGCCCCGATGTCAGAGGGTACGTCGAGAACGATCCACTCATAACGGCAGCCGCGCCGCTCCAGCAAAACCTTCAAAAGCTCACAGAATTCGCCCAGCCTGCAGGGTCCTCGCGACGAAGGCATGACGACAGTATCGGCGCCCATCTTCCACGCCTGCTCCAGCTCGCATGCGAACAGCTTAAACGGCAGGCACATATCCTCCGGTGCATCGCGAAAGGCTTCACTCTCTTCCGCTCCTTCCGGAGAAGGTGTAGGGATAAAATCGATGCCCAAATCTCTGAAAAAAACACCTGCAATGAGACCCGCACAGCCGATATCTGGAAATGTCAATACCATACGGTCAACGCCTCCTGTCTTTTCTTCCTCTCTTTCATGATAAGTCACTCCTCTCCTGATCACCCCATTCGTCAGCACGCGCAAGATCACGCCGTAAGCTGCAGTCAGCCGCAGTCCTCTCCTGACCGGTTCTTTTCTCAACGCACGCTGCGCCGTCCGATCCATCTCCTGTTCCATCCCTGCAGATCACTTCACAGAATGCTTCCAATCTCGTGTCGAATCCCGCTTCTCCTGTCATCTCATCCAGTTTTAAAACGAGAACCGGGAGTTTCGTGTCATTTTTGATCATCTCCATCGTAAAAGAATCTGTCCCGCAGGAAAAAGAGGAAAGACAAATGATGCCGTCGATCATCTGCTGCGCTTCTAAATAGCGTGCGGCGCCATAAAGAGCCGTAAAATTGTGCCAGAACGGTCTTTTGATCAGATCAGCAATGTACTGCTCCTTATAGACACGATCTACCGCCTCTTCTGTGATAAGGCCGATGCCCTGACGATTGAGCTTCTCCGCCAGATTCATATTGACAAAAGAGTCATAGATATTATAGGAATGGCCAGCCAGATAAAGCCTGTACTTAAAATCCGTCTGACAAAAACCGCCGGGGCGTTTCTGCCATGCCTTCATTCCTTCGTGAAATGCATCTTTTATTTCCTTCCGCTTCAGTCCCAGCTGCCTGCAGGGACGATAGAGAGAACGAAGCAGCGCATTCTCATTTTTAAGGTCGATCCGATCGGTGAAAATGAGATCGTCACCGCCGATAAGTTCCGGAAGTCCATTGAGTTTCGGGCAGAGAGATTCCCCATACTCACAGCTCATAATCCGTGGAACTACCACTTTATCGCATTTTTCCCGCAGCGTTTCCACATGCCCGGAAAACACTTTCACCGGAAGACAAGCCTCATCGATACAGGCTGCGATTCCCTTGTCTAAAATAGCGCGGTCTGTCTCCTGCGAAATTTCCACATCCACGGGAAGCGCTTTAAAAAAAGCGTCCATAAACGATCCGTAAGAATGGTAGAGCAGACCTCGCGGCAATCCTATCTTCATAGAAAAAACCCCCTTCGATGTCATCATTGTTGACATATAAGGGGGTTTTCATACAGTTTATCTTCTCATTTACTTTCTGCCCGTTCCGCAAATATTAATTAGAAATGTCCGCTTTAAGTATGGACAACAAAAATACCGCAGTATGGCGGCGAGCCATGCTTTAAAACAAGAAAAGGCGATATGCAGTCCCCGCAGAAGGGAGCATATCAC
>CAZGBL010000097.1:3645-7696 GCA_964523955.1 uncultured Oscillospiraceae bacterium
GGTCGTATTCTATCCACTCCCCTGCAATTCTGAGTGTTTCAATATATCTTTGAACAGAACGTGGTGATATTTCCAATTTATCAGATAATTCTTTCGTAGATATTCCAGGGAAATTTCTAATCGAGCTTAAGTCTTGCCTCCGCCCGGTATTCTGGGCGGTCTTTCATTAAAATTGGCCCTTTGGCAACATCGCTAATCGATGATTTCATACATAGAAGCCGCCAGTTCCTTATTCGTATGCTCAGAAAGAACCAAAACTCTGACACGGATTTCACCATTTCCAAAGCGTATCAGGATAATATCTCCTACCTTTACTTCACTGCCCGGTTTCGCAGGCTTATCATTGATAAACACCCTCTCCTGATCGCAGGCGTCTTTTGCCAGAGTCCGCCTCTTGATAAGACGTGAATTTTTTAAAAACTTATCGATTCTCATAGCTTCTCCCCTTGGTCTAAAATTCTTTACTAAAAAAGGGCGCCCAAAAAGCCTGGTGAAAAATATCGATTCATACGAGATATTGACCATAAATTGACCATAATAATATAGATCGCGATATATCTGGTATATAATCTGTTTCAGCCGAAGCTTTCGGAGCGCCCTCTTTCCTGCCGGGCCCTCGCGCTCGAGGGGTATCCTGCAAGTATTACTCGTTCACAGAATCCTTAAGCGCCTTACCCGCTTTGAATACAGGTGCTTTCGACGCCGGGATTTCGATCGTTTCGCCAGGATTTCTCGGATTTCTGCCCTGTCTCGCTTTTCTCTCTCTCGTCTCAAAAGTGCCGAAGCCGATCAGCTGAACTTTATCGCCTGCTACGAGCGTCTCCTCGACAACTGCTGTGAATGCGTTTACAGCCGCTTCGGAATCCTTCTTCGTGAAGCCTGTCTTTTCTGCCACGCTGGCGATCAATTCTGCTTTATTCATGAGATAACCTCCTTAATTTGTCTGTACCATTTCATCCTAAAATAACATATCCCAAAAAAACGCATAGTTATTCTTACATAGAACACGTGTTTTGTCAATCTTTTCGGCCGTTTAAACGCAAAATTTTTACAATTTTTTCACCCTTTGGCAGCATCTGAATTTCTTCCGGCGTGATTCCCTTCAAAAAAAGAATCAAAACCCCATAGACGACAACGCCGCAGAATACAGAAAGCAATGTGGAACCTGCATTTCCCAAAATTCCCGACGCCAGATGATACACCAGCCAAACCGCTGCGCCCATTGCCGCGGAGGAACACGCCGGTTTTATATACGTCAGAGCTCTGTCAGGCTTACATCCTGTGTACCGCTTCACGGCGACGAGATTCAGCGCAGAAGCTACCAGATAGGCTGCCGCCGTTCCTATTGCAGCGCCTTTTACATTGATGGAAGGAACGCCGGTTAAAATATAGGTGATGATGACCTTCGCCACCGCTCCCACTGCCAGGCTGGCCACCGGAACCAGCTGTTTTCCGATTCCCTGAAGAATTCCTGTCAGTGTCTGCACGAGAGCCAGAAAAATCGTTCCGAACGCCAGAATAAAAAGACATCCCGCTGCGTTTACAGCGCTGGCTTTCTGCGCCGGATATAATAAAAGCATAATGGGCTCAGAGAGTACCATCAAGCCTACCGCGCACGGCATGCCGATCAGCATTGCCGTACGGATGCCAAAAGACGTATTATATCTCAAAAAACCCATATCTCCGTCGCGGTGGGCCGCTGCTATAGCAGGAACGAGACTCATGGCGATAGCCTGCGTCATCACCTGAGGCAGATTGATCAGAGGGGTCGCAAATCCCGATAACTGTCCGTAAAGACTGTTTGCCTGCGCGCTGGTATAGCCGGCGTCCACGAGACGCCGCACCACGATAGCCAAATCGATATTCGTCATAATCGGCATGATCGCCGCACCGATGGTAACGGGAACCGCGATGATGATAATCCTTGCGAGAATCGTCTTTGCAGGTTCGGATTCGCCTGCTGCTGACGCTTCGCGTTTCTCTCTGATCCCTTTCTTTTTCCGAAAAAAGAGAATCAGAATCCCCATAAGGCCGAAAATACCGCCGATGGCAGCTCCCGAAGAAGCGCCTGCCGCTGCGAATTTTACGCCGTAAGGCAGCAGCAGCAATGCCAGAGACAGACCGCAGGCTACCCGGAAAACCTGTTCAATCACTTGAGAAACGGCTGTAGGCGTCATATCCTGAAGGCCCTGAAAGTATCCTCGAAAAGCTGCCATCATCGGCACGAACAGCAGCGCCGGAGCAATGGCCCGCATGGAATAAACAGCCTGAGGCTCTCCTTCCATGAGATTTACGATGCAGGGAGCCCCCAGAAAGAGCAATAGGCTTGTGGCCACTCCCAGCCCTAATAACAATCCGAAGGAAAGCTTGAAAATCCGATAGGCCTCCCTGTGATTGCCTTCTGTCGTCCGCTCCGAAACCAGACGAGCGATGGCCGTAGGAATGCCGGCCGTGGAAAGCGTCAGAAGGAGCACGTAGATAGGATACGCTGTCTGGTAGTATCCCATTCCGGTATCTCCGATGATATTTGCCAGCGGAATCCGGAAAAAGGCTCCGAAAATCTTGACGATGACGCCTGCGATTCCGAGAATCACAGCGCCCTTAAAAAATGATTTTTTTGCCATATCCTTTACTTTACATTCCTTGTCTCGGTTGCATAAAAAGAGGAATCCTGTCGCATACTCACATTTATCACAGCTGCGAAAGAATATTCCTGCAGGCGCTTTCCGTCTCCGACAGGGCTTTTTCCACATCGATAGTGAGGAAATCACCGTCTCGGTACAGAACTCTGCCATCAGCCATGGTGAGAACCACATCGCTGCCCGATGCGGAATAGACGATATTGTTCGCCAGATCATGCACCGGCCTCATATGAGGCTGACTGATATCGAGGACGGTCAGATCCGCCTTACTTCCTACAGCCAGTAAGCCGCAGTCCTTTCTGCCCTGTGAGAGCGCACCCGCCCGCGTCGCCGCATAGAGCGTTTCCTTCGGGGTGATGACGGTGGGATCTCCTCGTCTCTCCTTGTTCACGAGAGCAAAGAATTTCATCTCTTCGATGAAGTTTAAACTATTGTTGCTCGCTACGCTGTCCGTGCCGATAGCCACATTGACGCCCTTTTTCATGAGGACCGGCACATTGCAGATACCGCTCGCCAGCTTCAGATTGCTGACGGGGCAGGTAGCCACTGTGACGCCTTTTTCGCGGAAAATTTCCATATCTTCCTCTTCCGCCCACACACAGTGAGCCGCTACCGCCGGTACATCGAAAGCGCCCAGATCGCGGAGAAGACGCGCAGGCGTTTTCCCGCCGTGACGCTGCTTACACTCTTCGTGTTCCAACGCGGTCTCTGACACGTGAACATGCATATTGACGCCGTATTTCTTCGCCAGGTCTGAGACTTCGGCCATACTCGTCGCCGTGTTGGTGTATTCGGCATGGATGCTGGCGTCTATTCGGATTCTGCCGTCAGCCGCTTTGTGCATATCGCGGATCAGAGCTTCCGCCTCTTTATAGCTGTCGTTATTTTTCACCGATCCTTCTGCAAAAGATGTGATACTTCTGGAGATATTCGCCTTTGCTCCGCTCTCTTCTACTGCGCGAACCATAGCGTCGCAAAAATAGTACATATCGCTGGATGACACGATACCGAAACGGAGCGACTCCGCCATAGCCAGCATGGTCGAATAATAGACCGCATCGTGCGTCAGCTTGTCCTCAAAAGGAAAGATCTTCGTGTTCAGCCAGTCCTGAAGCGTGAGATTTTCCCCATACCCGCGCATGAGCATCATGGGACTGTGGGCATGCGCATTATAAAACGCCGGCATTAAAAGCTTTCCCCTGCCGTCATATATCTCGCCGAAATCCTTTTGCGGCATCTCATTTCCGATATATGAAACAGTATCCTTTTCGATACCGACGTACATACTACTGCTGATTTCAAAATTTTTGTCGAGAATTGCAATATTTTTAAATAACATATTCATCCCACTCCTTTTCAGGTAATTTTATCATATGCAGTCTAAATTGCAAGAAAAAGCGCCATTATGA
>CAZGBL010000098.1:0-7582 GCA_964523955.1 uncultured Oscillospiraceae bacterium
TCGGGCGGATTAGGGACTTTCACCCCTTAGAAACGTGCGCCGCCAGGCGCACATACAAAACTCCGATACCCGAAGGTACCGGAGTTAAAAGCGCCGGAAGATTTCCGGCTTTTATTTCAGAAGCTGATTAGTCCTGTGTATAAGGGAGTAATGCTACTGTTCTTGCTCTCTTGATCGCCTTAGTGACTTCTCTCTGATGAATAGCGCAAGTACCAGTGATTCTCTTAGGAAGAATCTTACCTCTCTCTGTCACATACTTCTTGAGTGTGTCGACATCTTTATAATCGATGTTTGCCGCACCGTTCTGAGCCTTCTGCAGGCAGAACTGGCAAACCTTTCTTCTTCTCATGCCGCCTCTTCTCTTTTCCATAGAGCGCGTCTCCTTTCTTTAGAATGGAATGTCGTCGTCGTCAATGGCTTCGAAACCTTCAGGAATGCCTGACTGAGCCGGAGCCGGCGAGGATGATGCAGGGCTGCCCATACCGGTCTGCGGGTTATTGTAATTATTTCCGCCGCCGGAGCCGCCTCCGCCGTAATTTCCGCTGCCGCCATAATTATTGCCGCTGTTATTACTGCCGTAATTGTTTCCGCCGTTATTTCCGCCACCGCTGCTTAAAAATTCTACTCGGTTGGCAATAACGTCTGTCGTATAGACGGTGTCTCCGTTTTTATTCTGATAGGAGCCTGTCTGAATACGTCCTTCTACTGCGACCTGTCTTCCCTTCGCGATGAATTTTGCGCAGTTTTCCGCCTGCTTGCCGAATACGGTAATTCGGATGAAATCCGCCTGTCTGTCGCGAGACATAGGTCTGTCCACAGCGAGCGTAAAAGTGCAGACTGCATTCTGTGTTTCAGGGATATATCTGAGTTCCGGATCTCTTGTTAATCTGCCGATCAATACGACTACGTTCATTTTAAACTCCTTCTCATCCCGCTGAAGAATATCTTCTTCATCCCGTGAAAAAATCTTTGGACTGAACTTTTATCCGCATATAGCTAAAATGTCCAAAACTATTTTTCATCCTTATTGACGATGATGTGTCTGATGCAGGCGTCAGAAATTCTCAATCTTCTGTCTAACTCCTTAGGGAGCTCTGTACCTGCTTTGAATTCTACTACTGCATAGTATCCTTCATTCTTCTTCTGGATCGGATACGCGAGCTTCTTCGTTCCCCAGATGTCTTCCTTAGTTACTTCGCCGCCTTCATTTGTAATGATGGTTTTAACCGTCTCTACAGTTGCATTCTTAGCGTCTTCTTCTAAAGCAGAATCGAGGATGAACATTACTTCGTAATTTGTCATCTTGTCACCTCCTTATGGACTTTCCGGCCTCGTCTCCGAGGCAAGGATTACCATCGCCATGCGCGATAGCTCTAATATTATAGCAGTACGAATTCTTTTATGCAAGAATTTTTTATGCTATTGCAGGATCGCCCTTTATCTGATCTTCATATGCACGTCGCGCAGCTGCTGCTCCGTAACCTCGCTCGGCGAACCGAACATGAGATCCTGAGCGTTGGAATTCAGAGGGAATGCGATAACCTCGCGGATATTTTCCTCACCGGTGAGCAGCATGACGATACGGTCCACTCCCGGAGCCATTCCCGCGTGCGGCGGCGCGCCGTATTGGAAAGCATGATAGAGTGCGCCGAACTTCTGCTTTACCACTTCTTCATCATAGCCTGCGATTTCAAAGGCTTTGATCATGACGTCCGTTCTGTGGTTTCTCACAGCGCCGGAAGAAAGTTCGTAGCCGTTGCAGACGATATCGTACTGATATGCATTGATATCCAGCGGATTCATCGTTTCCAGCGCCTCCATTTCACCCTGCGGCATGGAGAATGGATTGTGAGTAAAATCGATCTTTCCTGTCTCCTCATTGATTTCAAACATCGGGAAATCTACGATGTAGCAGAATTCAAAACGATCTTTATCGATGAGATCCAGACGCTTTGCCGCCTCTGTTCTGATCTGACCGGCGTACTTCGCCACTACGTCAGGCTCGTCGCTGATGAAGTAGAGAACATCTTCCGGCTGAAGGTCTGCCAGCTTTGCGATTTCCAGCTTCTGTTCCTTTGTCATAAACTTATCGATAGGACCTTTATAAGTCATATCTGCATTTACGCTGATATAGCCCAGCCCTTTCATGCCGATGCTGAGAGCGTATTTTTCCATCTCGCGGAACCACTTTTTCGACTGCTTTGCAGCGTTTGGAACGCGGATGCCGCGGACGATTTTACCTCGGAATGCAGGAAATTCCACTTCCGCGAAGAAATCGCTGAGATCGATGATAATCAACGGATTTCTCAAATCCGGTTTATCCGTACCGTATTTGAGCATCGCTTCCTTAAACGGAATCCTCTTAAACGGCGGCTTGGAAACCGGCAGATCGGAAAAATACGTAAAGGTGTCGTACATCACTTTTTCCGCTACGGCGAACACGTCTTCCTGTGTTGCGAACGCCATTTCAAAGTCTAACTGGTAAAATTCTCCCGGCGAACGATCGAGTCGAGCGTCTTCATCGCGGAAGCACGGCGCGATCTGGAAGTATCTGTCAAATCCTGACGCCATGAGGATCTGTTTAAACTGCTGCGGCGCCTGAGGCAGAGCGTAGAAACAGCCCTTATGCTTTCTGCTCGGAACGAGATAGTCTCTGGCACCTTCCGGCGAGGAAGCCGCCAGAATCGGCGTCTGAACTTCTAAGAATCCCAGATCTTCCATTTTGTGTCTCAGGTATTTGATGACCTGGGAACGGAAGACGATATTATTTCTCACCTTCGGATTTCTCAGATCGAGGTATCTGTAAGTCAGTCTGACATCCTCGCGCGTCTCCTTAGAACGTTCGATTTCAAACGGCAGATTGTTGAGAGAGGAACCCAGAAGTTCGATCTTTTCCGCCTTTACTTCTACGAGACCTGTGGCGATATTCGGGTTGATCGTCTCTTCATCTCTTTTGAGAACCTTACCGTGGACGAGGATAACGGTTTCCTTGCCGAAGCCGCTGATCTGTTCGTCCGTAACGACCACCTGCGTAACACCGTAATAATCGGTCAAATCTACGAAGACGATTCCTCCGTGATTCCGAATCGTACTGATCCATCCGGAAACGCGGACTTCTTCACCGATATTCGTTTCTCTCAGCTCGCCGCAGTTGTGAGTACGGTAACGGTTCGGCTGAAATGCCACCCGATTGTCTCCCGCAGCCGTCGTACCTGAGGAGACTGCGCCGGCCTGTACATCGGCGCCGCCGTCCCCATGGTCCTCTCCGACCGTGCAGACTCTGCCGTCCGTGCCTGCCTGTGCAGCCTGCGCTCTTCTCAGCGCCCTCTCCGCTGCGGTGAGCTGCTGCGAACGAACTTCACGACCGCCTGCGCCGTCTCTCTCTGCCTCTGCAGCGTCTGCAGCGGCCTGCGCTTTTTTCTGCGCCTCTTTTTCCGCCTGCTCCAGCGCTTTTGCAGCCTTAGCGGCTTCCTCCTGCGCCTTTACGGCCTCTGCATCGAACTTCACGCCGTCCAGCTTTTCTCTCAGCAGACCATTGACCGTCCGAGGGCTGCCCTTACCCTTGAGCCGGCGCATGGTCTGTCCCACCATGAAGCCGAAGGCTTTTTCTTTTCCCGCTTTATAATCTGCAACGGACTGAGGAAATTCCGCGATCACCTCATCGATGGTTGACGCGATGAGCTCTGTATCCTCCACGATCATCAGCCCGTTTTCTTCTACATATTTTACAGGATCGATGTCTTCTTTAAATAATTTTGCCACCAGATCCTTGCCTACGCTGCGGTTTATCTTTTCATCGGCTACCAGCGTGATAATATCCGCCAGCTTTTTCGCATCCATCTGGAGCTGCGACGCCTCAATTCCCGCTTCTTTGATAAGAGCGATGACGTCTGTGGAGATGGTATTCGCCGTCTCTCTCGCTCTGCCGCATATCGCATATGCATCGTCAAATAACGATGCGAGAGCTTTATCCGACGTCAAAACCTTTGCGGTATCAGCGGACAGTCTCAGTTCTCCGACATAGCGTTCCCTTTTCGCCTGAGGCAGCTCCGGCATAGCTTCTCTCATCTCCGCTACCCATTCTTCGGTAAGAGCGACCGGAATCAGATCCGGATCAGGAAAGTATCTGTAATCCTGCGCATTTTCCTTTGAGCGCATAGCATACGTTTCACCCTTTTCATCGTCCCAGCGGCGCGTCTCCTGGTGAACCGTGCCTCCTGCGTTGATCAGATCGATCTGACGTTTACTCTCAAACTCGATGGCGCGGCGAATCGCTTTCAAAGAGTTGATATTCTTCATTTCGGTCCGGGTGCCGAATTCCGCAGAGCCCTTCGGACGCACGGATAGATTGATATCCGCACGCATGGAACCCTCCTGCATCTTGCAGTCGGAAACATCCATGTATACCAGCATCTCCCGCAGCTTTTCCAGATAATCCACCACCTCGTCAGCGCTTCGGAAATCCGGTTCCGATACGATTTCCACGAGAGGCACGCCGCATCTGTTATAATCGATCAATGTGCCGGCAGCGTCGTGGACCAGCTTGCCCGCGTCTTCTTCCATATGGATTTCGTGAAGGCGAATACGCTTTTTCCCCGGAGCGACAGGCTCCAGACCGGATACCTTAACCGCACCGTTAGCGCCGTCGTTTTCATAAGCGCCGTTATCCCGTACCATTCCGAACTCATCCAGATCCTGTCCCGGAGCCACCTGATCGATCTCCACATATCCGTTGAGGCAGATCGGATGATAGAGCTGGGAAATCTGGTAATCCTTAGGAAGATCCGGATAGAAGTAATTTTTTCTGTCGAAAATATTAGAGTACTGCAGATCACTGTGGAAAGCGAGACCCGCCTTGATAGCGCGGTCTACGACTCCCTTATTCAGCACCGGCAGAGAGCCCGGCATTCCCATACAGACCGGACAGGTGTGAGAGTTAGGTTCACCGCCGAATTCCGTGGAGCACCCGCAGAAAATTTTAGTCTTAGTGGAGAGCTCTACGTGAACCTCCAGACCCATAACGATTTCATATTCCATTATTCTGCGCCTCCTTTCCCGAAGATTTCAGGCCGTTTCGTATGATAATCCGTAAGCTGCTGATAAGCAGCCGCCATACGGATAAGCTTCTTTTCTTCAAATGAGTTGCCGATAAACTGCATACCGATCGGAAGCCCTGCGGAAGTAAATCCGCAAGGAACGGAAATCGCCGGAAGTCCCGCCAGATTGATAGAGACCGTATAGATATCCGCCATATACATGGCGATAGGATCTGAAATCTGACCGCCGATTCCGTAGGCCGCTGTCGGGCTGACCGGGCTGAGAATCATATCGTACTTTTCATAGGCCTCGTCAAAGGCTTTCTTTATGAGACCTCTTACTTTCAGCGCCTTCTTATAGTACGCGTCAAAATAGCCGGAACTCAGTACGAAAGAACCCAGCATAATACGGCGCTTCACTTCCGTACCGAACCCCTCACTTCTGGATTTATAATATGTTTCGATGAGATTTTCCGCATTCTTCGTTCTATGGCCGTATTTAATGCCGTCGTAACGGGAAAGGTTGGAGCTCGCTTCCGCGCAGGCGATAATATAGTACGCCGGCACCGCATAATCGATGATGGGCATATCAAATTCTTCCACGACAGCGCCCTGCGCTTCCAGCAGCTTCGCTGCGGCTAAAACAGCTTCTTTGATTTCCGGATCCAGACCTTCGCCATAATAATTGGACGGAATGCCGATTTTCAAGCCTTTTACATCGCCGTCGAAACAATCCGAAAAATCAAAAGCCTCTTTTATGATGGAAGTGCTGTCTCTCTGATCTCTTCCGGATATCATCTCTAAAATCGCCGCCGCATCCTTGACATCGTGCGCCAACGGCCCGATCTGATCTAATGACGACGCATATGCCAACAGCCCATACCTCGATACACTTCCGTAAGTCGGCTTCATGCCGGTCAACCCGGTAAACGCCGCCGGCTGGCGGATCGAACCGCCTGTGTCAGATCCGAGAGAATAAGGAGCCAGCCCCGCCGCAACGGCTGCAGCGGAACCTCCGGAAGAACCGCCGGGAACACGGGATGTATCCCATGGATTTGCGGTAATTCCATAGTGAGAAGTTTCCGTGGAACCTCCCATAGCAAATTCGTCCATATTCACTTTCCCTAAAACAACGCCGCCGGCTGCCTTGAGCTTTTCCACGACACACGCGTCGTAAGGAGGGCGGAATGTATCGAGAATGGCAGAAGCCGCTGTGGTACGGATTCCTCTGATGCACATATTATCTTTGATCGCCGCAGGAACACCCGCCAGAGGGCTGTTCTCAAATTCTCCTGCATCGATGCGCTTCTGCAGTCCATCCGCCTGCGCTAAAGCAGACTTCATCACCCTTGCCGCCCCATCATCATCTCTGCAGGCCGCAGCTTCTTTCGCCGCTCCCTCTTCATCGAGAACGGTAATATACGATTTTATCTCGTTGTCTTTTTTTTCAATCGCTGTCAGATATGCCTCCGCGGCCTCCCTGCAGCCGATTTCTTTTTTCTTTATCGCGCGTCCCAGCTCAAGGGCGCTTAATTCACGAATATTCAATGCTGTAACTCCTTTATTTCTTGATCATCTATTTCTTGATCATCAGCTTCTCTCCGCGTTTTGCTGATCAGACGCCATGTATCAGCGATCCCCGCTGTTCTTCCTCTTTTTCTATTCCACCGTCTTAAATACCTTGAAATAAGAACCTTTACGTTCCGGCGCGTTGGACAAAAGATTCTCCCTGTCATCACGATTCAATACTTCGTCCTGGCGAAATCGATTGACCGCGTCGAAAGGATGAGACATTTCCGGAAGTCCGTCCGTATTCAGCTCATTCAATTTTTCCGTATAATTTAGGACGTCTGACAGGTCGTTTTTCGCCCTTTCTTTCTCCTCGTCGCTCAGATAAAGGCGCGACAGGTCGCCGATGTATTCGATGAGTTCATCTGTAATCTGCATATCTCCCTCCAAATAATTTAATATTCTGCATTTCCCAGTGCCGCCCATTCTTTGAAAGGGCGGTCAAAACAGACTTTCTTGTTATTCTGAAATATCTGAAACACAACAAAAAATCCCTGCGATCCGTTTTACCCGAACCACAGGGACGATTATTCCAAAACCGCGGTACCACCCGTGCTTGATACGATGATATTTCCGATCCGTCCATTTATCGAACAAATGTTTCACGTGAAACATCGCATCCTCTCTTACGATACTTAACGCGTATCACACGCGCCTCCCTACTGAGTTTCTCTGCCTCGCTTTCAACGTACAAGCCATCCTCAGATAAAACCTTTTGAAAGGCGGACTCCCGGGTGTTCTTTCAACAGCTGCCGCAAATGGCATTTTCAGTCGCGATGCCACTCCCTGCTTTGCACATCTCTGCCTACTTTTCCCGATCATCGTCTGTAGTCTGTATCCTGAAAAGAAAAATTCCCCCTTGATCAAAGATCATTCTGCCATTCGCAGAAACAGAGTAAATCCTCTTCCCTGTTATTTCGTTAATACTCTTTAAAATATCACATCTGCCAGGATATTGCAACTATTGCTGCGAAAAC
>CAZGBL010000099.1:0-7522 GCA_964523955.1 uncultured Oscillospiraceae bacterium
ACATACTTAGCCATAATAATGATCTCCTTTCACATTGTAATATTAAGCCATTGTTGGATTCGTTTTCCCATTATATCATAATAACTCCCGCTTCGTCTTCGATTTTTCTGTAATACTAATTTACGCCGACAGGATATGAATCATTTCCAAACGTCTGGCCTGTTACTGCATTTAAAGCGGAGCAGCGTCCCTGACAGGCTCGCTGTCAGGGACGGCGCGAACGCCTGAAGCAAGCGCCGAGAGCTTTCGCTCAGCCGGGTTTCAGCGGAGATTATTACCCGATCTGCCCAACCGCCGAAAGGCAGAAATGGAACCCGCCGCTTACAGAAGCGGAGGACATCCGGCGCTTGTTATAATCTCTGTGTCGTTTTTTTCTCATCACAGACTAAATGCAAACAATAGCTATTTTAACATATCATTTTCAAAAGAAAAGACTTTCACGAAAATAATATCCTGCCATCGATATGACTTTCCTTTATTTATCTCTTTCCTTTTGTTTTTTTTATGATAACATATTATATAGATTTTTTTCTGTTGCATATGCAACACGAAAGGAGGTATCTATGCATTTTTCCGAAATTCCGCTTTTTGAAAATATTTCGGATTCCGACTGCAGCCAAATGATCAGCTGCTTCGGTTCCACAACCATCACGTTAGCTGCGGAACAAGAAATCCCCATCATAAATGAATTTCGAGATGCTCTCGCTATCGTTCTCCAGGGCAGCGTCGAAATATCAAGAATCGATTTCAACGGACGAAAGAGCATCCTGGAAATCATAGAAAAAAACGAAATGTTCGGACGTCTTTATTCTTTTTCTCCGGAAGAACACGATTCGATTATCGCAAAGTGCCTTAAGCCTGCGGAAATCTTTTTCATTCCCAATGAAAAAATCGAACGTCAGTGCGAAAACGCTTGCTTATGCCATACAAAACTGATTTCAAATCTTCTGGAATTAATGTCGCAAAAAACACACACGCTTAGCGCCCGTGTAGGAGTGCTGAGCCAGAGAACGATTCGAGAAAAACTGATAAGCTATTTCTATCAGCTGGCCGCTGTTATAGGTTCCGACGACTTCCAGCTGCCGTACAGCATGACGACCTTAGCAGACTATCTTTGCGTAGACCGAAGCGCTATGACTCGAGAACTGCGCAATATGAAAAATGACGGCCTGATTGACGTCCAGAGACGCAGAGTCAGAATATTACATTAAAGTAAATGAAAATCAAAGTAAAACGCTGTCGATTTTCTCTCATTTCACATTTTACATTCCCGTCAGCATCATGGTCTTAAAGCAGAGGAGGACGTCCGGCGTTTACAGAAGCGGGGGACGTCCGGCGTTTATAGAAGCGGGAGGACGTCCGGCGTTTATAGAAGCGGGAGCGTCCGGCGATTGTTACAGACGCGGAAAAGCCGGAAGGTGCAGACCCTCCGGCTTTTCTGCGGAACTTTGATTCCTATGATTTTTTTTTGAGCATCAATGCTTCCAGTTCATCGAGCGAGGCGCCGTGGCAGGCAGCGCAGTCGCATCCGCAGCTTCCGCTGCAGCAGGACTTGCCTTCGCGCTTGTCTTTTACCAGCGTTCTTACTGCAAAAGCTGCCATTCCTACGACAAGCAATGCTACGATCGCCGTCGAAATCATACTCATCATATCGATGCCTCCTCCCTTTTTCCTAATTACAGGTTTCTAACTTATTTGACGTCGTTTTTGTTTCGTATTTTATTTCGAATCCTTCTCCGGATGGAAAAATTTACGCCTCTTTAGCCTACGATCACCTTCGCTACCCAGTATATAATAAATGCTACGATATATGCAAATATTGTCTGATATCCAATGGCAAACCAGAACCATTTTTTATTGTTCATCTCACGCTTGATCGCACCCATAGCCGCGAAGCAAGGAGCGCAGAGCAGGTTGAATGCCATAAAGGACAACGCAGCCGCCGGTGTAAAGGACGATGCCAAATTACCCCAGATTTCGCTTCCATCTTCCGCAACTTCAGCAAATCCGTAAAGGATACCGAAAGTACCGACGACATTTTCCTTTGCCACGAGACCGGTAATCGTCGCCACAGCTGATTTCCAGTTACCCCAGCCGAGAGGAATGAAGATCCACGCCAGGCACTTACCGATCATAGCTAAAATGCTGCCGTCCATTCCGTCTTCCAGCATTCCAAAATGTCCGCCCACAAATCCGAACGAAGATGTGAACCACACGAAAATCGTAGACAGGAGGATGATCGTACCCGCTTTCTTAATGAAGGACCAGCCGCGTTCCCACATGCTTCTGAGCACGTTTCCAACCGTTGGAACATGATAAGACGGAAGCTCCATAACGAACGGCGCAGGATCGCCGGCAAACATCTTCGTCTTCTTGAGGAAGATACCGGAAACGATAATCGCGGCAACGCCCAGGAAATATGCGGCAGGAGCTACCCATGCGGCTCCGTTAAAGATCGCTCCTGCAAAGAGTGCGATAATCGGCAGCTTCGCTCCGCAAGGGATAAATGTGGTCGTCATGATCGTCATACGACGGTCACGTTCGTTCTCTATAGTACGGGATGCCATAACGCCCGGAACGCCGCAGCCTGTGCCGATAAGCATAGGGATGAAGGACTTGCCGGAAAGACCGAACTTTCTGAAAATTCTGTCCATGATAAATGCGACTCTTGCCATATATCCGCAGCTCTCTAAGATCGCGAGGAATATGAAGAGAACCAGCATCTGAGGAACGAAGCCCAGTACTGCCCCGACGCCTGCGATAATACCGTCCAGAATCAGAGCCTGAAGCCAATCCGCACAGTGGATGAAATTCAGGAAGCTTTCAATGACGACCGGAATTCCCGGAACGTCAAGTCCGAACAGACTCCAGCCTTCGCCGAATACGCCGTCATTCGCCCAATCCGTCACCCAAGTACCGACAGTCGTTACTGATATATAGTATACGATAAACATTACGATTGCAAAAATTGGCAGTGCTGCCCATCTGTTCGTAACGATCTTGTCGATTTTATCCGATGTCGTCAGATTGTCTTTTACCTTCGCCTTGCTCAGGCAGCTATCGATAATAGAAGTAATATATGTATATCTTTCATTTGTAATAATGCTCTCAGCGTCGTCGTCATACTCATTCTCACACGCTATGATATCCTGCTCGATGTGCGATAACGTCTTTTCATCGATTGACAGCATCTCTTTGACCTTTTCATCTCTTTCAAAGAGCTTTACCGCATACCATCTCTGCTGTTCCTCTGGATAATCATGGAGCACCGCTTCTTCGATATGTGCGATCGCATGCTCAACACTTCCTGTAAAGCTGTGTTTCGGAATCTCTTTTCCCTTCGCCGTCGCCACTTTTACAGCTTCTTCAGAGGCTTCCTTGATTCCTGTTCCTTTCAGTGCGGAAATCTCAACAACCGGACATCCCAGTTCTTTTGAAAGCTTCTTTGCATTGAACTTATCGCCTCTCTTATTGACGACGTCCATCATGTTGACCGCGACTACCACTGGAATACCGATTTCCAACAGCTGTGTCGTCAGATAGAGGTTTCTTTCCAGATTTGTTCCGTCGATGATATTGAGGATGGCGTCCGGACGTTCATTGATCAGGTAGTTTCTGGCAACTACCTCTTCCAGCGTATACGGAGACAGAGAATAGATGCCGGGTAAGTCTGCAATCAAAACATCTTTGTGACCCTTCAGCTTGCCTTCCTTCTTTTCTACCGTTACACCAGGCCAGTTTCCTACAAACTGATTCGATCCCGTCAACGCATTAAAAAGCGTTGTTTTACCGCAGTTCGGGTTACCTGCGAGTGCAATTTTAGTCATCAGATTTTCCTTTCATCACGATTTAAGGCGAAAACATTCGCCCGTCTGATCCGTCCGAAAAGTCAGATCGTTCTAACCTCTCGGTCAAAAATAAGAAAGCTGCCTTCGGCAATTATATATTCAAACGTCAACTCCAAAAATGCCGTAAGAAACACTTCTCACATCATAAACCAGACCATCGCTTCCTGCTTATATAACTTCAAAATCTCTCGAAATTATTCTTCGACGATAATCATATCCGCATCGCCTTTACGGATAGATAACTCGAATCCACGTACCGTAACTTCAATAGGATCTCCTAATGGCGCTACCTTTCTTACTGAAATGGTACTTCCCTTCGTGATTCCCATATCCATGATACGGCGTTTCACCGCCCCTTCACCAGTAATACGTTTTACTGTCACCGTTTCACCGATGGCCGTGCTTTTTAAAGTTTTCATAAAGCTCCTTTCCTCCTCTGTCATTTACATTATCTATCAAACGGTAATCTTCATCGCCATCGACTTGTCGATAGCGATTCTGGATTCCTTGACATTCACAATTACATTTCCCTGATTAAATGAAACGACAGTTACAAACGTTCCGTTCACAAAACCAAGACTTTCCAGGAATTTTTTTGTTTCCGGGCTGCCTCCCACTTTTTTTATCACATAGACCTTCCCGGTCTCTGCCATTGCTAAAGGCATTTGTCCGACCTCCTTTCCGACCTGTAATAGCATTCTGCAGCGTTCAGGCCGGAAGACAAGTTTGCCGGTCATACAAACTGACTGCCGGTACCCTTATCGCCGCCGGAATCAGTTTACCGCTGTAAATAGCTTTTCTATCAGGATGCTCCGTCTGCACAGTATTTCAAAAGCACATCGTTTAATGCCGATATACTGCTTGAATGTGACCTTGCAACAGGTATCTTATTTTTCTTCGCTTCATTTACCGCACTGTTGACCATCTTATGCGACACCGTATTGGTAAACAGTATCATCAGGTCGGGTGTGCCCATTCTCTTGGAAAAACCGCCCTTTTCTTTGACATAAACCTTTGCGCTGCACCCATGCTTTTTGCAAGTTTCATGATATTTACACACCATACACTCATTACCGCCGATGATAACAACACTCATACCGTTCCCTCCTTTCCGACATATTTCTCCAATAAATCCCATTTCGATTTTTCATCAGTTCAACAGTTATATAAAGCTAACCTTGATTCAAAATATATGTGGTTAGAAATATCTAACCACATATATAAGATAACACCCACGAATACGGGTGTCAAGTATTATTTATAATTTAAGTTTGAAATTTCAACGTTTCCCGCTCTATTACAGATCTTATTTTACCGTCCGAAGACGCAGAGAAGGCCTTGCCGATTCCATATTAAGATTTTCATAAACTGCCCGAAAAAATACCGCGCAAATGTTGACAATATATTCGCAATCCACTTCGAGCATATGACATTCTTGAGAATAATTATCATGTGTTTTTCTGACAAGATTCATCAATTCCTCTGCGGAATCCGGATTCGGTACCTGCGCCGTATAGCACATTTCCGAGGAATGAAAGATATGCTTCAGCCCTCTGCAGAGCAGCGCTTCATATCTTCGGTGGTCGCTCATCGTCCCCTCAAACACATCATTATGAGGATAAGTAAAATAATCCGCCAGATAATGAAGCTGTATGCCTAACCGGATGAAATTAACGAACCCCAATCTCTGCCGATTCGCCATGCGATTCAGCTTTTTTTCCAATACCGAAAAAGATCCTTTGTATTTATGACTCTGAATGTGAGTATAGAAGCATAGATCCGGCAGAATGCTGCCCAACTTCAGGGCAAAGCCTGTTCTGCTGCTGAATTCCTCCGGATACTGCCGAATCAGATATTCGGCTAACTCATAATGCGATTTTGTTTTCATATATTTTTTATTCCACCCATTTTCCCTTTTTCCAGTTCTGCGGCGCGAATCTAACCCGGAACCCATTCGCAGTATTTATATGCAATACACCGTTACTATATCACATCTAACAAAAGATTAAACAATTTTTCAGGGATTTATACGATAGGAATTTTTGAAATAATACCTCCCCGACGTGCTTCACTCATTTTTCAATTTCTCGCGCATCACCTATGAGCCATCTATTTCAGCTTTTCACTCCATTCCGCCTCCTTAAACCCTACGAGAACATTCTTCTCTGTCACAACGATCGGTCTTTTCACCAGCATACCGTCAGAAGCAAGCAAACGATACTGTTCCTCTTCCGACATTTCCGGCAGCTTATCCTTCAGCTGCATTTCTCTATATAACTGCCCGCTGGTATTAAAAAATCTTTTCAATGGTAAACCGCTGCTTCCGTGCCATTTTCTCAATTCTTCCTCCGACGGATTATCAGCTTTAATGTCACGGTCTTCAAATCTTATCTCATTATCGTCCAGCCATTTTTTTGCCTTTTTACAAGTTGAACACTTTGGATATTCTACGAATAAAATCATCATTCCACCTCTTTCTTCTGACGAAAAATCCTGTCTCATGCACAGTGTACCGCAGGAAAAAAGAAAAAGCAATTCCGCCGCAGATATTCGCTGCTCTTTCCGTCATTCATCACGCCTTATTTTGTGCATGTACATAGAATAATATAAAAAAAAGATCGCATAAATAGAGATAATTTTGTTTTTTAGTGCAATATGCACATAAATTATCACCGCAATTCACATTATTTATCGCATATCATTTATAATTGTATTATATACGCAAATTATTCCGAATTTATCCATGAAAAATGCACTCATTTTTTAATAATTTTCGACGTGTATATTTATAGATAATCTGCATGTAAAATTAAAATATCTATTCCACTTATTTCGGCAAAAGGAGGATTCCCATGTTTCATATCAAGCGAACAGAAATGATCAGCAAAACATTCCGTCTTCCCGAAGACATGCTGCTCGAACTGGAAGTTCTCGCACAAAATAACAATGTCTCCATGAATAATCTCGTCGTACAATGCTGTCGTTACGCTCTCGACCATCTGAGTCCGGAAAGCGCTCAAATCCCCGACAATCTGCCCATTCATCTCACCAAGGAAACGTCGGCCGCAATACATAGAGATAAAACAGAAGAAGCGGAAAGATAAAGGATAATCCGCTTCTTTTTTATTTAAAGCGGAGCAAAGCTCCTGACAAGCTGGCTTGTCAGGGATGACGCGAACGCTTGCAGCAAGCGCCGGGAGCTTTCGCTCCGCCGGGTTTCGGCGGGGGGATTATTACCCCAACCATTCCCCAACCGCCGAGAGTCGGAAATGGAACCCGCCGCTTACAGAAGCGGGAGGGTGTCCGAAAACCTGTCCTTCAGCTTCTCTGCATACATTATATTGACACACTTATCAGACTTAAATACTATATTTGGTGTCGCATATCGCTTTGCATTGAGTTTTCGGACACCCTGGCGGGGGGACATCTGGCGCTTGTTATAGGAATATTAAATTGCGCAATATACGCTAAAAACAGGAGTATCTGCTGCGTTTACGAAAAAATTCAGAGTATCGTTACTCGATATAATAATATTATAATCCGACAGGACGAAGAACAAAACCAGATCATAAGACAAAACAAGAGTATACAATCTTTAGCAAACGTCAAACCCCACGCTATTCCCAGAAGACGTTTGACAACGCATTGGAGCTGATAAACTCCCACATTTATTC
>CAZGBL010000100.1:0-7478 GCA_964523955.1 uncultured Oscillospiraceae bacterium
CGATATTTAACGATATTTAACGATATTTGAAGAGGAGCAGAGCTCCTGACAAGCCGCTTGTCAGGAGCTCTGCTCCTCTTTCATATGGCGAGTTCTTTCGCATATCTTATAGATTTTATTAATTGCTACAAAAAATTTATACCCTTCTATAGAAAAACAAGATTAGACAAATAATAGGATAAGTTTAAAATAAAAACATACAAAACATATAGGTAAAATAAGTTAATATGTCCGAAAGACTCCGGAGTTTTCTGAATCGCACGGGGTGGGCGAAAATTCCTGCAGGATTTAAGAATAAATGAAACTTTAACCTAAAAAAGGAGAAGATGAAAAATATGAGTACTGTCAATTTAAAAACGCCAGACGTTTCCGTTCGTGAAATCCGGCTGGGTTCCATCACCGGATTTTTTGGAGACGCTGAGGAATTGGTGTCATGTTCACACGGCGGAGGTTTAAAGGATAAAGGAAGAAGCTTCAGCCAATGTCTGGGCTGCTCCACATCGAATGCCGCCTGCACGACGATTTTGATTCAGGACGCGGCGGTCATAAGCCACGGGCCTGTAGGCTGTTCTACCTGTTTTCATGAATTTGCATTTACTTATCGTGTAAACGCGGATATGCGCGGTATTAAAAATCCCACTCAGAGAAAGATCTATTCTACAAATCTCTCGGAGAAGGAGACGATATATGGAGGATCGGCCAAGCTGGAAGCTGCCATAAGAGAAGTATATGAGCGTGCAAAGCCTAATGTCATCTTCGTCCTTACGACATGCGCTGCAGGCATCATAGGAGATGATGTGGAGAGCGTGGCCAATGCTGCGGAGGCGGAATTGGGTATCCCTGTGGTGGCTATTTTCTGCGAGGGTTTCCGCTCTAAAATGTGGACGTCGGGATTTGACGCCGGATATCATGGAATTGCGAGAAAGCTGATCAAGCCGGCGGAGAAGAAGAGCAATACCATCAATGTGATCAATTTCTGGGGAAGCGATGTCTTTAATGAGTGGTTTCATCGGTTTGGATATGAGGCTAATTACATCACTCCGTATTCGACGCTGGAAAAGCTGCAGCATTCTTCCGAAGCGGTGTGTACGGTACAGGCCTGCGCTACGCTGGGATCTTATCTTTCCACAGCGCTGGATCAGGAATTCGGCGTGCCGGAGCTGAAAAATTCTCCGCCTTACGGCGTCGCTCAGACGGATCGATGGTTCAGAGAGCTGGGGCGGCTGATCGGAAAAGAAAATGAAGTGGAAGAGTTTCTCCGAGAACAGAAGGAAAAATACTTGCCGATCATCGCGGAGCTGCGTGAAAAGCTCCAGGGAAAGACCGCTTATGTAACCGCAGGCGCGTCCCATGGTCATTCTCTTCTGGCGATGATAAGAGAGCTGGGAATGAATGCCGTAGGGGCGTCGATTTTCCATCACGACCCGAAATATGACTCGGATTCGTCAGATGCGGATACATTGATGCATACGGTGGAGGACTACGGAAATGTTCAGAATTTTTCAGTGTGCAATAAGCAGGAATTTGAGCTGGTAAATGTGCTTAACAGACTGCGTCCGGATATCCTTTTGGCAAGACACGGAGGTATGACGCTCTGGGGCGCAAAGTTCGGGATTCCTTCTCTGCTGATCGGCGACGAGCACTATGGAATGGGTTACGAAGGTCTCGTCAGATACGGAGAAGAGATTCTGGAGACGATGGAAAATGATGAATTTGTGAAAAATCTCGAAAAGCATGCGGTTAATCCGTATACGAGGTGGTGGTTTGAGCAGGAACCATATACCTTCCTGAAAGGGGGCAGAAAATAATGTCATCACTGATCGAACAGGAACGCTTTGCGTGCGCAATCGGCGCGCTTCAGTCCGTTGTGGCGATTCCGAGAGCTACCCCTATTTTACATTCAGGTCCCGGATGCGGAACGATGATACAGGGCTTTTTTGAAAGGTCCACAGGCTATGCAGGAGGCAGTACGTCTCCGTGTACTAATTTCGGCGAAAATGAAGTCGTTTTCGGCGGGGTAAACCGCCTGCGGACGATCATAGAAAACACATATAAAGTATTGGATACCGATCTTCAGGTGGTAGTGACGGGCTGTACCGCAGGCATCGTGGGGGACGACGTGGCTTCTGTCACAGATGAATTTCTGGCGGAGGGAAAGCCCATCGTTCATGTGGAGACGGCCGGTTTTAAATCGAACAATTATGCAGCCCACAGCAATGTGGTAAATGCCATCGTAGATCAGTACGTAGACAGATTTCAGGAAGAAAATCCGGCGAGAAGCGAAAAAAAGCTGGTCAATCTCTTTGCGTCGCTGCCTTATCAAGATCCTTTCTGGAAAGGGAATCTTCGGGAGTATAAGAGGCTTTTGGAAGGCATCGGGCTGGAGGTAAACGTTCTTTTCGGTCCTCTTTCGGGAGGTGTGGAAGAATGGCAGACGATTCCGAGAGCTAATTTTAATATTCTCGTATCTCCATGGTATGGGGAACCGATCGTGAAACACTTGAATCAGAAATACGGTCAGCCGTACTATCATTTCCGGTATCTGCCGATTGGCGCTAACGAAACGACGAGGTTTCTCGAAGGTGTTTTAGAGTTCGCTGTGAAGGAAGGAGCCGAAATCGATGTGAAAAAGGCTCGAAAATTTATAGAGCGCGAAGAATACGGATACTATGAAGAAATCGATAATCTGGCGGCGTTCCTTTTAGAATTCCGCTACGGTCTGCCGAATCACGTACATATTCTTCATGATGCGGGCTATGTGGTAGGGCTTTCCAAATTTCTGCTTCACGAAACTGGCATCGTGCCGAAGGAACAGTTTATCGTGGACAATACGCCGAAAAAATATATCGAACAGATAAAGGCGGATCTGGCGTCCACATCGGATAAGCGCGATATTCCTGTGTATTTCGATCCAGACGCGGGCGCGGCTCAGGATATCATAAGAGGGCTTCACCACAGCGGAAGAGGATTGATCGTCGGAAGCGGATGGGATAAAGAACTGGCGAAGGATAAGAATTACGATTTTCTGTCAGCGGCTGTGCCTACTCCGTACAGACTGGCGCTCACTACGAATTATGTGGGTTATTCCGGCGGTCTTCGAGTGATCGAAGATATCTATGATGTCGTTCTCAGCACTTATGAATAGAAGGGTGAGATGGAACACTGCTATTTGAAATCGTTTGAATGGCACGATTCGGAAAATTCGGTTTGGCCGCAGGAAATCAGGCGGCAGATGACAGAGATAGGATGGTGAGATCAGATGGCGAGAATCGCTCTGGCGAGCACGGATAGGATAAATATAAATGAACATTTTGGGAAGGCTGCATTTTTCTATGTATACGATATGGAAACAGAGGATTTCAGGCAGGAAACGTCCGACGCCTGTTATAAGTTTATCGGCAGCAGGGATGCCGTGGCGGCGTGTCAGCATAAGAGGAGTCATAGTAAAAGCGACTTCGATACTGTGGCTGAGCTGTTGTCTGACTGTGATGCTGTACTGGTGAACCAAATAGGCCAGGGCGCTGCAGCATATCTGATCTCAAAAGGACTTCGGATATTTGAGGTGTCGGGAAGTATCGATGAGGTTCTCAGAAATATGATAAAAGAAAAACTGCTTTAGCATATTATTGCCGATCTGAAATTGGAACGCTGCAGCAGAAGCGCCTGAAAAGAGCCATTTGCTCTGGGGCAGATTTCACGGGGAGTGGGAGTGATGACGAATACGAAAAAAGTAAAAAATAATATTGATGAAGCGCTGAAACGGGCTGCGAAAATAATAACTGAAATCGGATATGGCTCTGTGACTCTTGTGATACAGGACGGTATCGTGATTCAGATCGAACGACAGGAAAAAATAAGGATAAAATAGCTGACCGAAAGGATCGGAGGCTGCTCCCGATCGTGCTCTGATGGCATGTAACGGAGCAGCCTCTTTTATTATCATAAAGCATATCGTATTTGAATTTGGTCAGGAAGACGAAAGGTTGGGTATATATGGCGGATTTTGATACATTGAGAATAAGAGCCGGATATGATTCGGCGGATCATAATTATGCGGTGAATGTACCGATTTATCAGACGGTATCATTTGATTTGGGCAGCACCGGACGCGCGGACGCGCTGTGGGCCATGGAGGAGGACGGACCGATTTACACCAGAATCGGAGGAAATCCCACAGCTGTCGTTTTAGAAGAACGCATAAAAGCGCTGGATCAGGGATACGCGGCGGTAGCTCTTTCTTCCGGAATGGCGGCGATCTCTTATACCGTGCTGGCGCTGACGGAAGGAGGCGGAAATATCGTCGCATCTCATTCACTTTACGGCGGTTCGGAAGATTCTTTCGCGCACTTTTTTCCGCGGTTTGGCGCACAGATAAAATTCGTAGAAGATCGCTTCGATCCGGCCTCTTATGAAAAAGAAATAGATGAAAATACCAGAGGGATCTATATCGAGACGATCAGCAATCCCAACATTGAACTCTACGATGTGGAAGCGATTGCTGAGGTAGCGCACCGGCACAATATTCCTCTGATCACAGACAATACGGTGGCTACGCCGTATCTTTTCCATCCGTTTCAGCACGGGGCGGATATCGTCATCTATTCTGCCACAAAGGCCATCGGAGGTCATGGGAGCACTGTGGCCGGATTGATTTTAGAGAGCGGAAATTTTCACTACGATGAAAAGAAATTTCCTCAGTTTTATGAAAAATCGTACAAGATCCGAGACCTCGAAGGAAATCGTCGCTCCGCTTACGACGTAGACCCGAGATCTCCTCTCATCATACACCTCAGAGCGTTTTATCTGGAATTTATAGGAGCGTCTCTCAGCGCGTTCGACGCTTATCTGATTCTTCAGGGACTGGATACCATATCGGAGCGGGTGGAAAAAGAGACGCGGAATGCGGAAAAGCTGGCGGAATTTCTGAGCGGTCAGGAGCATGTGAGTTGGGTGAAGTACCCGGGCCTTGCGGACAGTCCGTATAAGGCTCTTGCGGACAGATATTTCCCGAAGGGCGCCGGCTCGCTGCTCTCCTTTGGTTTTGACGGCACCGATGAGCAGCTGGACCGCTTTTTCAAGCATTTGAAATATTTCTCTTACCACGTCAATATCGGAGATGTACGCTCTCTCATCGTAAATTCTCCGAAGACGACTCACGCGGAAATGGATCCTGAGCACCTGAGTCGTGCGGGAATCAGTACGGACACGGTGAGAATTTCCGCAGGGTTAGAGTCTGTCGATGATCTCATTGGAGATCTGAAGTCGGCTTTTTCGGCTGTTTTCGGCGAAGAAAATGAGGAAAATGAAAGGTTGGGATCGGAGGGCGATCTTTCCATAGGCGGAGTGGCAGAAGAGGATCTCGATGCGATTTCGGAGATCGAAAATATGGGATTTCCAGAGGGAAAGGCGGCTTCAAAGGAAGCCATTCTTCACAGATTCAACGATTTTCCTCAGGGATTCCTCGCCGCCAGAAGCGGAGACAGAATCGTAGGTTTTGTAAATGGCGCGCCGTCTCATCAGCGGTTTATTACCGATGATCTTTTTAAATCGGATGCGGTCTTTGATCTTCAGGGTGAAAATCTCATCCTCTTCAGTCTGGCGGTTCATCCGGATTTCAGAGACAGAGGCATCGCTGCGTTCCTTTTGAATGGGATTCTGAGAGAAGCGGTAAAGGACGGACGCAAGCGCGCTGTTCTCACCTGCAGAGAAAAGCTGATTCCATATTACGAGAGCTTCGGTTTCGTAAATAGAGGTGTATCTGAGTCTGTCACCGGAGGAATCGTATGGTATAACATGGACATCGAATTGTAGCGAGCAGGCGGTTATCTGCCATATCTGCCGCACGATTCGAGGACGACAATTTCCTGCGCGATAAAAAAGGAATGCTTAAATGAAAGCGGATATGGTAAAATGAACGTGCGGTTTTTATGCTGCTGTGTTTTGACGCATTGCATCCCTATTTATGAAGAACAGGAGTAGATTTATGAAAGAAAGCAACAATTCGGCAATGGTAAAATCCTTGTCAAAGTGGAACCTGCTCTCCATCGGTATCGGCGCTGTGATCGGGTGGTCATGGGTCATCTACGCCGGGTACTGGAGTGTAACTCCGGGAACGTTGAGCGGAATTCTCGCCTTTGCAGTAGCAGCGCTGTCGTGCAGCCTGGTGGGTCTCGTATATGCAGAACTGACCTCCGCGTTTCCGAAGATCGGAGTGGATGTCAGCATTACGTTTCTGGGACTTGGCCAGATTCCGGCCATCATCGTGAGCTGGTGTGTCCTCTATCTGTGGATGAGTTTTATTTTGGTGGAAGCTATCATGTTTCCCATCATTTTAGGGAACCTTGGAATCAATATTCCGGTTTTCGGAGAGATGTTTTCCGTTCTGGGAACGCCGGTTATGTTCTCTAACGTTTTAGTCGCAATTATCTTCAATACGTTTTTCGCTTTTATCAATTATCGGGGTGTAAAGCTGTCCGGCTGGGTACAGACGGCTGCAGTAGCCATTTTAACGTTGGCTGCGATTTTCTTCTGCGGTTCGGGGATCGCTTTGGGAGATTCCTCAAACGCACAGCCTCTGTTTACGAATTCGGCAGGAATGACGACAGTTATGCTCATGGTTCCGGGATTTCTCAGCGGGTTTAACGCCATTCCGCAGGCTGTGGAGGAGACGAATGTCACTCCGAAGACGGTTGGACGTCTCGTCCTTTATACGGTATGGGGCGCCGCGCTGTTTTATATTCTCATTATCGTCGGTTTAGCCTTTGCTATGCCGGAATCACTTCGTGCAGGAGAGGGACTTGTAGTCGTGCAGGCTGTGGGTCAGCTCTTCGGCGGATCAAAGCTTGCGGTGGGATTTGTTACATTCGCTTCCCTTTTGGGGATGCTGACCACGTGGAATGCTGCATACATAGCAGGCAGCCGTTTTATGTACGGGCTTGCCAGAGCAAGATTTCTTCCGCAGCAGCTGGCTGTTCTCCATCCTAAATACGGTACGCCGAAAAACGCTATCATTCTTATGTTTATTATCGGTACGGTCGCACCGTTCGCGGGAACGAATTCTACGATTTATGTAGGACTTATGGATATCGCATCCTTCGGTCTGGTTATCACGTGGCTGTTCGTCTCTATTACTTTCATCAAACTGAGAAATACCATGCCGGATTTGAGAAGACCGTATACAGTGCCTTGCGGCAAAGTCATAGGATGGATTTCCGTGGTTTTCTGCATCGCGTATATTTTCTTATACACTCCTTGGGAACCTTCCGGTCTGCTTCCAATCGAGTGGGCAGGAGTAGCTGTTATCACCGTTATAGCGGCGATCATTTACTTCTCATATAATATTCGAGGAGGAAAGATGGAATACGAGGAGAGAAAGAAACTGCTGACAGAAGAAAAATAGCTATAGACCGCAAAGGTTTCAAGCGGAGCAGAGCTCCTGACAAGCCTGCTTGTCAGGGAAGACTCGAACGCCGCTTGCC
>CAZGBL010000101.1:0-5478 GCA_964523955.1 uncultured Oscillospiraceae bacterium
TAAGCAGCCCTGTTTACAGGACAAAAAACGCACTTTCTATGCTACTGCAGCCATAGAATAAGGAGGGTGTTCCAAAAGCCTGGTAAAAACCCGAATCGATATGAGATATTAACCTCTAAAAAGGGATCGCTCTATCTCTGATATATTATCCGGTTCAGCCTCAGCCTTTCAGACGCCCTCCATTTACAGTCAATCACCCCGCCCTGCGGTGAACGCCTTAGAAGGCGGAGCTGCAACTGCCCTGTGAAACCTGTATCCGTCATTTCACCTTAATATTCAGATTTAAATAGCGCTAATACGGATAGGCGCTCATCACGCCTACGCCGATAACGACAAAAATAAGAAGATATAGTATAAATAACACAACTATCATAATCAGCTGCGCACGGCAGAAATTTCTCCTGTTGAGATTGCCGTTCGAACCGAAGCCCCATACGAAACACATAATAATATTAACACACGGAATACACATAACGATCAGCGTAATAAGCCATTCGCCCATAGTCATCGGCGTCGTATTCATGCCGCCCTGACCGAAATTACCGCCGTTAGGCGCTCCGCTGTTGTTATTCACAAACTGATAGTCGCTGCCGCTTATCTTTTTTTCAAAATCGTCCATAAAAATCCTCCTTCATTGCCGCATCATATCTAATTATGTACACAGCTTTTACCGCTTATCGTTCTCACAGCATATTTCCACCCAAAAGGAACGAAAACTTTGCCGTTCAAAAAACAAGAAACAAACAAAACCTCTTTCATAGTTCATTATTCTATCACATCAAGAATATAAATACAATGCAAATATCGATTATTCTCATCTGCTGCCATCGTTTTCACAGCCGTTTTCACCTTTGTCATCAGACGAAGATCTCAGAAGCTGCTGAAAAAATACGGCTCAGTAAATTATCTTCATAATAATTCATCGGGGGCTCTCCCGGAAAATAACGGATCATCCGCCAGATATAAAAGAGGATCATTGCCGATAAAACGGTAATTGTACAAAATTTCAGACATTTTTGGAACATTCGTCTCATCGGAACCGCTCTGCCGCTGCCTGTCCGACCTTTTTCATACGCATTCTGTCCTCTCTGTCGGCTGAATCCCATCCCATCCGCGCGCCTTTGCACATTCCGGCTCACATATCGGTCATACCGTATGTCACATATCGGCGGGAAAAGATATCGATCCGCAGCATAAGCTGCAAGAAGCACGCCTACAGGAAAGATAAACGGATTCATTTTCCAGGCTCCGGCAAAATTGAAGCGGATAGCCTGCAAACCTGCTCGTGTCAGGCCGCATCCGGGGCAGGGATATCCGGCCACTGCATACAGGGGGCAGATACTGTGTGTGGTAATTCCCAGAAATATAAAACAGGCGCCTATCATGACAAGCGCCCATTTCACCGATCGAATATCGTTCAGCAATAATCTGATTCCGTCTGAAAAAATCTGTTTCCCGGTTCGTTTCATCGGCTCTTCCCCGTTTCCATTTTTTAAGGCGCGACGATCTGAAGCTTATCTAAGCCCGCAGCTTCGTCGAGGCCACAGATGATATTCATATTCTGCAAAGCCTGTCCCGCAGCGCCTTTCATCATATTGTCAATGCACGATGTGACGATAGCGCGGTGCGTTCTCTGATCTACGCGGACACTGATATCGCAGTAATTCGTTCCAACCACGAATCTCGTCTCACACATACCGCGGCGGATACGGACGAAGCGCTCTTTTCCATAATATTTCTCATAAACCCTGTACAAATCTTCTTCGCTCACATCCTTCAGCAGATCTACGTAGATCGTAGCTAAAATGCCTCGCTTCATAGGCATGAGATGCGGCGTAAACTGCAGGCAGATTTCCTGTCCCGCCACCTTTGACAGCTCCTGCTCGATTTCCGGCGTATGCCTGTGGTTTGCGATGCCGTACGCCTTCACCGACTCTCCTGCCTCCGCGTAGAGCAGAGATACATCGCGTTTTCTGCCCGACCCTGTAATTCCTGATTTCGCGTCGATAATAATCCGATGCGGATCGATGAGGCCTTCCTCTCTGAGCAGCGCGGAAACGGCCAAAATACTGGCAGTCGTATAACAGCCGGGATTAGCCACCAGCTGCGCATCCTTTATTTGATCTCTCCAAAGCTCAGGCAGACCATAGACCTGTCGGCTGACCAGCTGAGGCGCGGTGTGCTCTGTCTTATACCATTTTTCATAGACTTCCGTATCGTCCAGTCGGAAATCCGCGCTGAAATCCACCAGCTTCGTGCCCTTTTCCATGGCGATCTCAGCAATTTCAAAGACGAGTCCGTTTGGAAGCGCTGTGAAAACCACGTCAACATCGCCGATAGCCTCTTTCGCCTGTTCTGTACTCAAAAGCTCCTGATCCAGCACCTTGTAAAACTGCGGGTAGATATCTGAAAAAATCTGACCTGCATAAGAATTTGAGGAAACAAACGTCACCTCTGCATTCGGATGATTTATGAGAAGGCTCACCAGCTGCTGGCCTGCATAACCGGTAGCGCCGATCACTCCTGTTTTGATCATCTCTGTATCCTTCCTTTCTCTTCCAGCGGCCATCGCCGCCGTCGCTTCTCAGTTCTGCGGCCATCGCCGGCATTCTATCGTACAAACACTCGTATATGCCCGCCATATGCCCGTGACATTTCCAATCGTTCTGCAATTTATCCGTTAAATCGTTCTGCGGCAGCAGAAACCGAATGAACTTTAAGATCTGTAGTCTCCATTGATGGCAACGTATTCTTTCGTAAGATCGCAGCCCCAGGCCTTCACACAGTGCTCTCCCGCATTCATATCGATATCGATATGAATGACGTCCTCCTTTAATATTTCCAGCGCTTTCGCTTCGTCGAATGCCTGCGGCACCCCCTTCAAAAATACATCGATACTTCCTTTTTCGCTGGAAAAAGACACATCCACCTTCATCTGGTCAAACTGCGCTCCGGAATATCCCATAGCGCACAGCACTCTTCCCCAGTTTGCGTCCGAACCGTGCATCGCGGCCTTGACCAGACTGGAAGAAGCGACGGAACGCGCGCAGAGACGCGCCGTCTCCTCACAGTCTGCACCGATAAGGTTTACCTCGATCATCCTTGAAGCTCCTTCTCCATCTGCCGCAATGGCTTTGGCAAGACATTCGCTGATATAATAAACGGCCTCATAAAGCTTTGCATAATTCTCCGTATCCTCGCTGTCGATCAGCGGATTTCCCGCGCATCCGTTGGCGATAATAGCAGCTGTATCGTTGGTGCTGGTATCGCCGTCCACACTTACCATATTGAACGTCGTATGCGTCACTTTTTTCTGCATCCGCTGAAGAACATTCTTAGTAATCGCCGCATCCGTAACGATATAAGAAAGCATCGTCCCCATATTCGGATGGATCATGCCGGAGCCCTTTGCAATGCCGCAAATACTCACGATACTACCGGAGAGTTCCACTTCTGTAAAAAAACATTTTTCCTTCGTATCCGTCGTCATGATAGCGCGATGGACGTCGTCGCCGCCGGAAGACAGCGCATCGGCACAGGCGTCTACTCCTGCTAATATCGTATCCATAGGCATCGGCTGACCGATGACGCCTGTCGAAAATACCATGACCTCATCCGGCGAAATTCTCAGGCGTTCTGCCGCGCGTTCTGCCGTAGCATGGGCATCTGCGATTCCCTGATCTCCTGTACATGCATTGGCATTTCCGCTGTTGATCACAAAAGCTCTCGTCGTCGGATTCTTCACTTTTTCCATATCCACCAGTACCGGAGCCGCTTTTACGACATTCTGTGTAAAAACCGCAGCACATACCGCCGGAACCTCGCTGAAAATGAGTCCCATATCTTTTTTACCGCTCTTTTTCAGTCCTACTGCGCATCCTGCCGCCTGAAAACCTTTTACGCAGGATACGGATTTTCCTTCGATTAAGTTCATCGTCCTACCTCTTTTTACTCTCCCACTCTATATAACAAGCGCCAGATGTCCCCCGCTTCTGTAAGCGGCGGGTTCCATTTCCGACTTTCGGCGGTTGGGTAATAATCCCCCGCCGAAACCCGGCTGAGCTAAAGCTCCTGGCGCTTGCTGCAAGCGATCGCGTCGCCATTGACAAGCAAGCTTGTCAGGAGCTCTGCTCCGCTTTAAAAATTCCCTGATTACGGATTCTCACATTCGTCAAAAATCACGGGTATTTCTCCGATTGCCCTGCTATGATCGAATATCGACGATCCCGTTGATCCCGTTCACTTCTTCTTATCTCCGAAAACCATGAAACGGACTTATTTTGTCACCATCGTACCACTTCCAGAATTCGTAAATATTTCGATGAGCAGACTGTGTTCAACCCGTCCGTCGATGATCGCCACTTCCCGGGTGCCCTTTTCAATCGCTTCCATGCAGCACTGCATCTTGGGAATCATTCCTCCTGCAATCGTTCCATCAGCAATATACTCTTTTACTTTATCACAATTGATCTCGGAGATAAAGGAATCTTCATCATCGATATTCCTGTAAAGCCCCTTAACGTCGGAAAGGAGAATCAGCTTTTCCGCTTCCAGAGCGCCGCTTACCGCCCCCGCAGCGAAGTCTGCGTTGACATTGAACGTTTCGCCGTTCTCTCCGCATGCTACCGGAGATATAATAGGTACATAACCGGTATCGATCAAATCCGTGAGAACTGTTTTGTTTACGGACTCCACTCTGCCCACATACCCGAGATCCAAAGCCTTCCCGTCTGCGCCTACGGCATAATTTTTCACTGCCTTCAGTAAGCTGCTGTCCCGTCCGCATAAACCTATAGCATTAAGACCGTGGGAACTGAGACACGCCGATAAATCTTTATTGATCTGGCCGGATAAGACCATCTCTACGATCTTCATCACATTTTCATCTGTAACGCGCTGCCCCTGCTCAAACCTGACTTCCAGATCCACCTGATCCAGCATTGCATTGATACGCTTACCGCCGCCGTGAACGATGACGATATTGATGCCCACCAGCTTAAGAAGAGCCACATCTTCGATGAATTTCTTTTTCAAATTCTCGTTTTCCATGACGCTTCCGCCGTATTTGATTACAAAAGTCTTTCCCGTAAATCTTTTAATATATGGAAGCGCTTCTATGAGTATTTCCGCTCTTTTCATAATATTACTCAGGCACGAACCCCCGCTGCCCTTAAGGGATAGCAGCGTGCCGTCTCCTTTCTTATTCAAAATATGATCCTGTGGCAATATAATTTATAATTATACATATATATTTATATTTATGCAACATCTGCATATCAGAAATTCTCAAAATAGGCTCATTTTCCCTGCAGCACTTATGCTCTCAACGGTGTATTCCTTCATATTTCATTAAAATGCGAGGAGGCATGTATCGTCACTTGACATTTCCCACAGCTAAAGCAGAGGGATTTTCGACGCTCTTCGACACGCCCCGCACAGCTAAATCAGAAGGTTTTTCGACGCTCTTCGACACGCCCC
>CAZGBL010000101.1:5578-7477 GCA_964523955.1 uncultured Oscillospiraceae bacterium
CAGCTAAAGCAAAAGGTTTTTCGACGCTCTTCGATAAAAGAAAAGCGGCTCCGTTTTCATACGAAAATGCAAACGCAGCCGGATTCTAAAGCGGAGCAGAGCTCCTGACAAGCTCGCTTGCGACCTTCCCCGCAGTTTAACCGCGGCGCGCAGCAGGCAGCAAAGCTGCCTTAAAATTCTTCCGTCGCCGAAGACGAACGCTTGTCATACATGTTCTGTTTTTTCTGCGGCATCTGCGGCAGAATATTCAAAGTCGCTGCCGTTCCAGCGCGCCGGAAATCGTTATTCCGCCACGAAGACGCCTGACTTTCCGCCTTCTTTCCTGACGAGACGGATATCGGTGATACGCATCCCTCTGTCGATGGCCTTACACATGTCATAAATCGTGAGAGCCGCGATGGCCACAGCGTTGAGCGACTCCATCTCGATGCCTGTCTTTCCGATAGTGGACGCCTGAGCCTCGATATGTATCGCTGCATTCTCTTCATCCAGCTGGAAATCCATATCTACTCCTGTAATAAAGATATTGTGACACATCGGAATATTTGACGCCGTATTTTTCGCCGCCATGATTCCAGCGGTCTGAGCTACCGAAAGAACGTCGCCCTTGACGATGGAGCCTTCTTTAATTCTCTTTAACGTCTCCGGATGCATATAGATGCTTCCCTTCGCTACCGCAATCCGTTTTGTATCAGCCTTTTCTCCCACGTTGACCATTCTCGGTCTGCCATTTTCGTCGATGTGAGTAAGCTTGTCTTCCATCTGATTAACCTCCGATTTTATTCATGTCGCGCTCGATCGGCGCCGCGCCCTCATTTAACAAGTGATGTTCCACTTTGCGGTTAATGGAAGCTCTCAGAGCTTCCAGCAACTCATCATCCGACAAGGTAAGCGGTCCTTTCATATCGATTTCTTCATTGGAATGAAGACATGGCTTAATCTTCCCGTCAGAAGTCAGCCGGATTTTGTTGCAGGAGGAACAGAAGTGATTACTCAACGCACTGATAAATCCCACCTTTCCTTTTCCTCCGGGCAGACGGAAATCGTCGGATACCGAATACCTTTCATTGTTCACCGGCACGAGTTCCGGGAATCGTGACAGAATTTCCTGATTGGAGATAAAACCATAGGAATCCCCTACATCGGCGTGTCCGATAGGCATGAGCTCAATGAAACGAACGATGATCTCTTCCTGACGCGTCATTTCGATAAAATCGCCGAACTCATCTTCATTAAACCCACCCAAGGCCACCACATTGAGCTTCACCGGCGTAAGACCCACGCGTTTCGCCGCTTCGATGCCTGCCAGTACTCTGTTCAGATCTCCGCCCCGCGTAATCCGCGCATATTTTTCAGCGTCAAGGGTGTCGATACTGATATTCACCCGCGAAACGCCCGCCTTTTTCAAATCCTCTGCCATATCGGCCAGCAGAATTCCGTTTGTGGTAATTCCGATCTCACGAATGCCTTCCACTGCGCTGATACGCGAGATCAGATCGATGATACCGTGTCTGACGAGAGGTTCTCCGCCTGTCAGGCGGATCTTGTGAATGCCCAGCTTAGAAGCGGCTTCCGCAAGTCTCGTAATCTCCTCAAAAGAAAGAATCTGTTCACGCGGTATGATATTATTATAACCATCTGCCGGCATGCAGTATCTGCAGCGCAGATTACACCGATCCGTTACCGAAATACGCAGATAGTTGATCTCTCTTCCAAAATTATCCTTCATATTTTTTCCTATTCATACTAAGGCTGTTTTTCTGTTTTTCCTGTATATATACCGCTGTATCAAAAAACAAAACGAATTTTTTCGGCGCAGCCGCCGTTTTTTTGCCGCACCGTTTAACCGATTTATTGTATCACACAATACCTGGGACATGCAAGCACGACCCGCGCCTA
>CAZGBL010000102.1:0-3302 GCA_964523955.1 uncultured Oscillospiraceae bacterium
ACCCACTTCGGCAAGTTCTGTTGCGGCTGATATATTTTCTAAAGCAAAAAGCCGGGAGAATTATCCCAGCTTTTTATGATATATTCCTGGCTTCATGCATTCATTTTCATAAAAATTTCAGGCGCGGAAATGTTATATTTCTTTTACCTTAAGTCAATCAGACATTGCCGCTGATTCGCTGTTAAACCTTCCATCTGATTCGCCGCTGCATTTGCGGTAGTGTTCGCTGACGCGCCATACCCCTTTACACCCGGCTTCGCCAGCTGGCTGCAAAGCGATTTAAACTCGTCCAGCATTTCCGGCGTAACGCCCGCGGCCGCGGCCGATTTCAGTTTCGATATTGTCTCGGCCGAACTGACGTCTGTCACTGCCATAATTACAGCTTTACTTTTCGCATCGTACCCGAGAGAAGATAACACTGCCAGAGCTTTTGCCTTGTCGCTTTCATACCCGCTAACGGTCTCTTTCGCCGTTTTGATCTCATCCGCAGTGATACCCTGCTTCACGATATCCGAATAATTTTTCTCGATGTTGGCGTACTTCATGCCGGCAAAGCGTTCCGAAACGAAAGTCTTTTGATCTTCTGTCAGATCAGTGGACTGCAATAACGCAAGCCGTGATTCGAGTTCGTCACTCTTCTTAATACTGTTATACGCTTTCTCATAGCTTTCCTGTGTGAAACCGACCTCCGCTGCGCCTTCCGGCATTTCTATTTCACCGTAGGTCGCGGCGATTTCTCCGCCGTCTTCCCTGTGATGATACGCTGTAACTAGATTTTGCGCAATCTGGGCGATGTGGGAATACGCCTCGTTGATCTTTTCCTCGCGCTCCTGATAAGACAGCTCTTTGTTTTCCCTTATCGCTCTGATCTCCTTATAATAATCGCTCATCGAGACGATGTCAGAGTTCTTGGCGCTGCTGCCGGAAATCGTCTTGGAAAACGCGTTGTACCATGCCGCGTCTTCGGAACCTTCCCACCAGTCCTCATTTTCGTTCTTCGTGTGGTTCGCTTTCAGAGTCTCATAGATATCATAAGCTTCTGAGACATATCGGTTGCTGCGGTCAGGATTGGAAGTATACCGACTTTTCAATGAAGAGAGCAGACCAGCAGCACGCTGAGTTGGCGTAAATAATGGGAGCACAATGTCTGAAACACCGCCGCCCAGCTGATCCATAATATAATCAATCGCTTTCGGCGTAGCAATAACCCCCAGTTTGTTTTGTAAGCTGTCTGGTGTCTTGGCGATGAGCTTGGCGAGAGCGAGAGCGATATCACTTGTTTCAGCATCATAAACTTCCTGATAGAAATCTGCAACAAGATAGTTTTCGTCTTTAGAGCTTGTAATCGTTCCGCCATACCACGTTTTATTATTCTTTGCATCCAGAATCGCTCTTCCTGTAAACTCATGTGCCGGGAGAAGCAGACCCAGCATGTAGCTAAGATATTCTGCCATCTGATCAACACTCCGTTTTTCAGGGTCTAACGCCGCCGTCGTGATGTACTGTGCCATCGTGGCGAACATTCCGCTGAGTTCTCGATCTTTCGGGACACGGATCCACGTATCCTTAATTTTGAGCATCCAGTAATTATTCTTAAGATACGAACTGAACTGATCATATTCTTTCTTTTCCTCGTCGTCATCATCAGTCCCCGCGTACAGAAATGCTAACGCGATTGCCGGAATTGCCTGTAAAACCAGCGCACGCACTAATCTTAACCGGCCTTCTTTTGTCGTATAGGATTCTTTTGATGCAACCAATTCCTGATATTGTTTGATACCCGCGATACTTGCACCGACGAATGGAATAACAGAGCTTAAATTTCTGGTATTAACGCCCTTCTTATGGAAATTCACCGTTGCTTCTCTGCCTGCCTTCCATGCCGCCTGCCATTTATCCCGCGCCGAACCTTCTGTACTGTCATAGGCTCGTCTGTATGCTACGTATCGCGGTGCGGATTCTACCGCCTCATTGATATTGTTTATTCCGCGGAGAACACCCCGAGCAACAGACATCGGATTTAACTTCCACACAGTTCCCTTTATCGTCTGCTCTAATGTATCTGCTGTCGGACGATATTTTGACTCAAAACCATTGGCAGCATTCATCAATTGATACATTTCCGTCTTTTTCAATCCCGTTTCATTCAGGAAAGCTTCCCCAAAAGCTCTTCCCCAGCTGGCGATATATGTAAGATTTAGCGGATCCCACTTCTTCCCCTCTGTCATGATCATGCCGTGTTGTATATCTCGAAACGCATTTGAAGTGGCGAATAAGATATTCATAGATGTTGTCACCGCAGAAAATCCCCGCGTTGCTTTTCCGGTGAGCTGCCAAAACGCGCCTTGTTTCGCCGGATCCAGCGCCATCATCATTTTCTTGAAATTCGGGTCGAGAATCTGGAAGCACCGCGTCTTTCCGTCAGCCACCGCCATAACCACATCATCATTCAGACCATACTTGCGCGGCGTGAACTGCTGCACTACGTCGTTAATTACCGCGTCGATAATATCCGTATCTGCCAGCCTTGCAATCTCTTCTAAATACTGATCTTCCGGAAGACTTTCTATCCTTGCTTTTTCCTCCGCAGACAACTTAAACCAGTTGCGTTCATACGTCTTGTTTTTCAGCACGTCCTTGATGTCTTCCATATGTACTCGCTGAACCTGCTGCGGCGGATCGATCTCAGCGACGAACATTCCCATCGCCGCCTGAATATCCTTATCCGTACTGTCCCAGTGCTTCACGATTGTTGCACCGATCTGACTCCGGTAATACGTCGTAACGATATTGTTCGCCTGAACCATAAGATTTTCAATTGGCGAAAGAACATCCCTCTGGCTGCCGTGTTCATTTGAATACTTGATCGGATCGTTTACAGCATTCTTTGACTTTCCGGATCTCGGTCTTCCTACATTTCGCACGTCAATGTCACGGAACAGCGGAACGTAATGCGGGTTTTCTTCGTGCCATTTCTCATAATTTTCCTCATCGACAAGTCCGGTATCCACCGCCCAGAGGCGCATAAACTGATCCCACCAGTCGTAAATTTCCTCCGATGTCTTTTCAAATAGATCTCCATACCGCTGTGTCATCTCGTCGATCGTCTGCTGATGCGCAAGAATATTCGCTTCGTGTTCATCTTCCGCGAGATTTCCCGCAATGTCGCTGCTCATGGTGAACTTGCCGCGACGTTCCCAGTCGATACCGTGCTTTGCTCGTAAGAAGAGGTCAAAATCCTCTCTCCACGTGACCTTAAATCGATTCATGCCGTCAAGCTTGGAAACCTTCTTATCGAGCTC
>CAZGBL010000102.1:3402-7472 GCA_964523955.1 uncultured Oscillospiraceae bacterium
CTCGCGCTGCGCTGTACGACCGGCTTATCCGCAAAAGACAGCACCATGCTGCGGATGTGTTTCAGATTCTTTAAGTCTTCCTTACTCAGCGTTTTTTCAAACGTGTCGTAGAAATTTTCGCCTCTGGCATAGCTTCCCATCTCATACGCCGTATCCGGCAGCGTTACATAATGCCAGATGAAATCCGCGAAAACCTCTCCTTCCATTTCGCCCTCGCTGTATCCGGCCTTTTCCAGATTCTCATAAAGCCCCGGCGCGTTTCTCAGAATATCCAGCACTGCATCGTCATAGCTGAGGGAATGCTTATTGTCCAGATGGTGCCCCAGCTCATGAATCGCATTGCCCAGCTGCTGCGCGTTCGTAGAGTGGATGATCTGATGATTCGGGTCATAGAATCCCAATGCGTCTTTACCCTTGCGGTAACGCTTCGCGAAAATGTTGATCTTAAATTTTCCGCTGATCTCCTTAATGATGCTCTGAATGTCCTTTGCCGCATCCCGTTCCGATTTCTTAATCGCCTCTTTCGCCTCACGCGTCTTGCCATAATCCTCTGTAGCTTCCTGCGTATTGTAGTTGCCCCGAATCGGCGTACTGCGCTGCGCTCCTTCATCATCTGCCGCTGACCGTTCCTGCTTTCTCGCATACTGGTTTTCATCCGCTTCGTTCTCGTCTTGCGCGATATTTTCTGCTTGCCTTCTTTCCTCTTCTTGTGATATGCTATTTTCAGAAAGAGCGGACGTGTTGACGTTTCGGACGTCTGGTCGGGGCTTCGGCATCGACCATTCACGGGGCTCTTTCTCTTTTTGTGCGTAGCATGTAATAATCTGTAACGACTTTCTTTTATTATCAGGTACAGCCTCCACAACAAAATATGTGCCGTCTACCTTTTTAGAATAAATAAGTGTCAGCGCACTGCTTTTATCAGAATTTCGGTATTTGCCTTCATAATCTTCGGATACTTCAATACTGTCATAGTTTTTCAGTATGTATTCCATTCGAGCGATATCATTCTCGTCGGACATACTTTGATCTGCCTTGCCCTTTTCCCCGTGGCGTTTGAGAATATGGACAATTTGGCCGCCGTCAATATCTCTGCTGAACTCTGTTACATCTATCCCTGTGAGTTCCTCAATATCAATGGCTTCCTGCGGAGTAATATCCATCAGCTTTTGATGAAGCTTATCCGCAACATTTACATTTTTCAAGCTCTTTATTTTTTCTATAAACTCCCGCAGTTTAGGATTCACCGCCGCCTTATACTCGTCGATGATCTTCTGCTCTTCCGCCGTATGCGGAACGCTCTCATCGATTACATTTGTACTCCTCAGCTTCGCTAACTGTTTCTCCGATGCCTTTTTCGCCGTCTCCTGCGCCAGCTCTTTTTTCGTCGGAGGCTTTCTCGCGTACTGCTCGCTTTTCTTTCCCGGCTTTGCTTTCTCCGCTGATCTTTGATTCTTCTGTTCTTTCGGCTCCTGCGCCTTTAACACCTTCGCTTCTGTCCGTTCTTTCCCGGACTCGATATACCCTACGTGCTGTACCAGTTCCTCGTTTGAAGCGATCCTGCCGCTGAAATCTCCTGCCAGTAAAGCGTCTGCGTCATAACTCTGAACGCTGTCATTCGCGGTCTGCAACATGGATTCTTCCAGTTCTTTATAACGCTGCCGCGCGGCGTCAAGTTCTTCCTTGCCTGCAAACTCGCCTATGGTATCTTCCGAAGCGCTGCGGTACTCTTCCTCCAAAGCGGTCAGTCTCTGACTTACTTCCTCATACTTCTCATCATAGTCTTCCAGAAGATCCGTTCTCAAAGCGTCGAACATGTTTACCGGAGAAATGCCCTTGCTGGATACTTTATTGCCCTTGACATCCAGAACAGACACCGTTTTCTCTTTCACCCACGGGATGTTTTCCAGTGAAACGAAAAAATGATTTTTTACCGCGGAATCCCACGTCTTATAAGCGATGACATTGACGCCGTTCACCTGACCGATCACACGTTTCTCGAACTTCTCCTGTGTGCTTGACTTCTCGTAAGCGTCATACGCCGCTCTTGCAGCTTCTTTCAGATTATCGTAAGATTTTCTTCCAACCTTCGCCGCGTCGCCGGTATAAGCATCCACCGTTTCCTTCGCTGCCTCATACGAGTTCAGCAGAGCCTCAGCTGCTTTTCTGCGCTGCGGATACTTGCTGATGATCTCGTCGTTGATATTCTTTCTTCTGGCGAGATTACTCCTCTGTGCTTCCAGACGGGCGATCTTCTCCTTCAGATCCTGCATCTCAAAGAGCGCCGGGTTATTTGCTGCCGCAATCGACAGTCCGCCGAAAATATCGTCCAGGGATGAGTCATCTACCTCACGGATATTTGGATCTCCCTTCATAACGGCTTCGATACCCTGCGATTTCCGGTCAAGCATTTCCCATTTCGGACTGTCATAAGAATTTTGCGTCGAGTAATAACAGATATCGATCTTCTCATTCTCATTCCCCTGACGAACACCGCGGCCGTTACGCTGTGTCAAGTCCGCCGGACGCTGCGGCGCGTCGATATGATGCATAGCGACGATATGACGCTGTACATTGATCCCCGTTCCGGCTTTTTCCGTAGAACCGATGAGAACACGAATATCACCGCGTCCCATTTTTCGCGACAGCGTCTCTTTTTTTACATCACTGTCAAAGTCGTGAATAAAGGCGATCTCTTCCGCCGGTACGCCGCCTCGAATCAACTTCGTTTTAATATCCGCGTAAAGGTCAAAATCATATTTCTTTTGGATCTCTTTTTCTTCTTCACTTTCGTTCTCCGACTCTTTCGCGCTCTTTGGCACACCGCGATCGAGAAAGATAATCTGCGTCCCCTTCGATTCATTAGATTCACGATATCTGGAAAGAACGTTTTCCACCGCCTTGTTGACCTTGCTGTCCGGGAAATCCAAATCTTCTGCCGTCGTATTCGGCGGAATGATTCCTTCGTCGATCAGTACCTTTCTCGCCATACGCATGTCCAGCGCCATCATGAGCGCAAGAGTGTAATTTGCCAAAGTGTTATGCTTGCCATTGACGTCTTTCAGCATATTCTCCTGGTCGATAAGATTACCTACATGGTAAAGCAGCGTAGAGGCTGGAGATTTGATGTGCCAGATATCCGCAGCAGGCGTCGGTACATCAATATCATCCGCACTGACAAAATCAAAATTCTGACGCATCATGCGCATGAGATCAGGAATGTTCTTCAGCTTAGAGAATCGGGTTTTCGGCTTATACTTCTGTCCGGTAACGTTCATCTCCGTCTTCGTTTCAATGTCTCCGAAAACAGAACACCACGCATCGAAATTATCAACTCCCGCCTCTTCCAGCAGATCGCTTTGAATATAGCGCTGCATACTGAAGAACTCCGCAAGACTATTGGTCGCCGGAGTAGCGGATGCGAAAACGACGCGGTTTCCTCTCTTGCGCATCAGCTCAGTGAATACGTGAAGATGCGTCGTCTTCTGCGTTATTTTATCCTTGCTGATTCCCGCTACATTTTGCCGCGTTGGAAAATACAAATTTTTATAATTATGCGCTTCGTCTAACAGCAGAGCGTCGATACCGCATTTATCCAGGAAAACTTCGATGCTGTAAGCGTTATTGACCGCTTCTGTGATCATCTGGTTCAGTTTCTGCTCATACCTGTGGATCGAGCTTTCCATCTCCTTCAGGCTGTCTCTGTTCGTTCCGTCCGTCCTTGCTGCTTCCAGCGCGGCGCGGTACTTTCCGAGCTCCGATTCCTTGTATTCCTCCAGTGCTTCTGCTGATACGGGAAACCGATCAAAGCTGGACATCCTCATGATAATACAGTCGTAATTATTCTGTTCGATCTTGGCAAGCGTTCGGTCAATTGTATTTGTGTTGAAATCCTTATCACCTACGACAAGGATATTCGCGGCGGGATACAGCTTGCGGTAATCCGCTGCGAAATCAGATACCTTGGCATTCGGCACTACCATCAGCGGTTTATTTGCGATCCCGGTACGCTTCATTTCCTGCGCCGAAGCGATCATGGCAAACGTCTTTCCGGAGCCGACCGCATGAAC
>CAZGBL010000103.1:0-7343 GCA_964523955.1 uncultured Oscillospiraceae bacterium
GCGATATATCGAAACACAAGGATAACGAAAGGAAGGAGGGCGGCTCTTCTCCCACCCCTTAAAAGGAGTGGGTTTCCGAGCCTAAATTTTTTATGAAATATGCGGAGACCGGCGGTTCTGTGGGAGAGATTTTTGCGACGCCGTTTATTCCGTCGGGTATGGGGACGAGATTCATCTATCTGATCCTCCCGTTTCTGCTTTCGATTTCGGTATCGTTATTGCAGCTATTCTTTCCGCGGCTATGTCCAGCGCAAACTGCGTGATCCTGTCTCTGGGTTCTTCGTTTTCCAGAGATTTATACAATAAAGTTATGCATCCTGAAATTGAAAATCCGGATCAGTTGCCGAAGGCGAAACGGATTTCTCAGCTGGCAGTTTTTTTCAGAAGTATCGCAGGTATTCTCTTCGCATTCTATATGACGGATATTCTGGACGCGATGATCATTTTCAACTATCCTTACATGGGAAATCTTTTGATTCCTCTGCTGGGCGGTCTTTTATGGAAGGGCGCTACGAGAAGGGGCGCCATTCGACTGCAGCATCCTCTGATGAATCAGGCAAAGTTCGTGCCGGTGAAGAAGGGACTGTGAGGGAGGCAACGTTTTTTTGCACGGTTTGTTTATGGGAAAAATGGAATAAAAGAAGCTGTCCGATTAAAATATTTTACATAAAATCTAGTCAGACGCAGGGCGAAGTGTTACACTTGTAATGGTTGTACGCGAGAGGGCCCGTCGGCGCCGTGCCGACGGGCTCTCTCGCGTGTCTGAAAAACGATACGAAATGAAAGTTCTGATGTTGAAAGGATTTTACAGAAGATATGAATGAGATACAGAGCGATTTTTTCAATACTCTGTCCGGAACTGTCAGAGTGCGAGTTCCGGAAAATTTTTTTTCGCCGGCGCGAGAGCAGGGCCGCCTGGAGCGGATTATCTATCAGAGCCGGGAATATGCGGGAGACGGAGATTCTGCAGAAAAGGCAGCCGTAGTTTTCTTGCCTTATGGCTACGAGTCATACGAGTCAGATGAAGAACCGAACGTGTATGATTCCGTGATATCAGAGAATATGAGAAGGAGATATAACATTTTATATCTGATGCATGGCTCCGGCGGCACGGAAGAAGAATACATGGGCAGTGAGAGGAAGCCGAATCGGCTGAAGAATATGGTCGATCATATGATCGAAGAAGGACTCATCGAGCCGATGATTTTCGTTATGCCTACGTTTCCCACAGAAAATTTGGAGGAATGTCGAAACAGGGCGTTATCCTTTCCGAGGGAATTGATAAATGATCTGATTCCTGCTGTGGAAGGAAGATACCGCACATTTGCCGAATCCACAACGCTGGAAGGCATTCAAAAATCCAGGAACAACCGGGCGTTCGGAGGGTTTTCTCTGGGGAGTGTGACGACGTGGGCCGTTTTTGCTGAAGCCATGGACGCGGTGAAATATTATCTGCCTATGAGCGGTGACTGCTGGAAGTTCGAGCATTTCGGCGGGCGTGAGCATCCGTCTCAGGCTGCGGCATTTCTCAGCGGAGCGGCGGCAGCATCGGGATACAAAAAGAACGATTATTTTATTTTTTCGGCTGCGGGGACAGAAGATTCTGCGTTTGAAATCCTGCCGCCTCAGCTGGCAGAGATGAAAAAATATCCGGAATTTTCTTTCACCTGGGGAGATTTTCAAAAGGGGAATATGATCTGTTATCTGGCGGAAGGAAATAAGCACGGATACCGTTATACATATGAATATATTTTTAATGCGCTGCCTCTGTTTTTTCGCGAATGGCCTGAATAATGCGAACGAACCGTGAAAAATCACCGTTTTAAGGTTATCCTGTCCATAAAGTCTGAAATGCGTTTTCATGATAACGTGGGAACGATGACAAAAAACGATTCGATGTCTTGGAAATGTTTTTGAGTTTCGGCGTCTTTAAAATATTTTGGATTTTCGGCGGAGAACGCCTTTATTCTTGCCGGCGGTTCGGCTGACGCTTTCGATCCGGAAGACTCAGAAGTGTCAATGCGAGTATCGTCAGAGCGAGACCTGTGAGGGATAATAACGTAGGAATTTCGGAGTAGAAGAATATGCCGAAGACCATCGCAGCTACAGGCTCCGCCGATGCGAGAATCGATGCTTTTCCTGCTTCCAGATAGTTCAGAGAGATGGTGTAGAGTACATAAGGCAGCACGGAAGCGGTGAGTGAATGAAGCAGCATAAATGCGCCATGGGACAGCGGTGCAGCGCAAAGTACGGCGCCGATGCTGTGCCAGTCGGCTATGGGCAGGAGTACGATTGAGATCAGCAGCAGGCAGTATAATGTAATCGTCAGCGCGTGATAACCTCTTTCCATGGCTAGCTTGGAGAAGATGCTGTAAAGCGCGTAAAAGAAAGCCGACATGACGCCGATAATGATGCCCATGACAGACCATTGAATTGCGGCGGATGTTTCAAAGATTCCGCTGACGAGAGCGCATCCGAGAATGGCCAGCAGCATGCATCCCAGTTTTTTCGGCGTGAGTTTCTCTTTAAAAAGGATGGCTGCCAGGAGCACGACGAAAATCGGAGAAAGGCTGAGAAGCACGGCGGACAGAGAAAGCGTCAGTCGGCTGATGGACTCGTTATAGCACAGGTTCAGACCCAGAGTGCCGATGAGTCCGGCAGCAGCGAAGACCCAAAGATCGTGAAGTTTTATTTTCAGCAGCGATTTATCGTAGATAAAAATTCCGAGAAATAGGATAAGGGCGGCAACGATAACACGGGAAAACATGATCGTAATACTGTTCATGCCCATATCGGCCAGATGTCTTACGAAGATACCGGTACCTCCCCAGAATATGCCGGATAAAACAGGTGCGATGACGATTAATTTGTTCATAAATGTATTCCTCATTTCTGCAGATTAAAAGCGGAGCAGAGTTTTTGCTCCTGACAAGCTCGCTTGTCAGGGACGACGCGAACGCTTGCAGCAAGCGCCGGGAGCTTTCATCCAGCCGGGTTTCTGCGGGGGCTTATTACCCAACCGCTGAAAGTCGGAAATGGAATCCGCCGCTTACAGAAGCGGGGAAACATCCGGCGCCTGTTATATTGTGAACTGCCTGTTATATTGTAAACTTAAGTATAAAGTACCGCAATTACGAGTATACCACGCCGACGGGGATTAGAACATCGCAAATACGCAAATAAAAATGATTGCTCGTTCTCATCAAGTGTCGGGTATCTGTCTTACCGAGGCTTCAGCTGAGACGGAACGGTTGATCGCCGGGCAAGAGCATCATGCCACGCCGACTGGGATTAGAGCATCGCAAGTAAAGAAATACAGAATACACATATTTCTGATCTTTACGAGCTGGGTCAAATACATTATAATGAATGAAGTTTGCCTGCTGAACATTGAAGGAAGATGGTTTTCTGTGCGGGCGGATGGGATGATATGGGCAGAACCGCAGCTGAACTTGTAAGGAACTCTGCTTCGCTTTAAATTTTTAATCATTTTGTGAAGAAAGGGCTGCCTGGAAAAGGCAGTTTTTTTTCGGAATTCTGAGGGATCAATGGGTGAAAGGAGGAATAAAGATGGAACAGTATGATGTGATCGTCGTCGGCGCAGGGGCCGGAGGCGTGTTTTTGACGTATGAGCTTTACAATACGAATTGCAGCGCGAAAGTGTTGGTATTGGAAAAGGGCGCCCCTCTGGAAGCGAGAGTATGTCCGATGAAAGTCGGGAAAGCGGAGAAATGTGTGCAATGTACTCCTTGCAGGATTATGAACGGATATGGCGGCGCAGGAACGCTTTCGGACGGAAAATATAATATTACCACGCGTTTCGGCGGGGATCTTCATAAATATGTCGGTGAAGACAAGGCGATGGAACTGATGGAATATGTGGATCACGTTCTCACCAGTTTTGGCGGGGCGGACGCAAAGCTGTATTCTACGGAAAATTCAGAGCTGAAGACACTGGCGCTGCGCCATGGCCTCCATTTATTGGACGCAAAGGTAAGACATCTGGGAACCGACAGGAATCGTCAGATTTTAGAGAAGCTGTACGATTATTCTAAGGAATATATAGAGACTCGTTTTTATACATCGGCAGAGGATATTGACAAAATAGAAGAAGGTTTTGTCATTACCACAAATAAGGGTGAAAAGATCGCTTGTCATGATGTGATCCTGGCGCCGGGCCGTTCCGGTTCTAAATGGATGTCCAGAATTTGTGAGAAGCTCGGAATCCAGACGATGAGCAACCGAGTGGACATCGGTGTGCGCGTGGAACTTCCGGCAGAAATTTTCAAACATATCACAGACGATGTATATGAGAGCAAGCTGGTCTACAAGACGGATAAATACAATGATGTAGTGCGTACGTTCTGCATGAACCCGTACGGAGAAGTCGTGGCGGAAAATACGAACGGAATCATTACGGTCAACGGTCACAGCTATGCGAACGAAGAGCTTCACACGGAAAATACGAATTTTGCGCTGTTGGTGACAAACCAGATGACAGAGCCGTTTAACGACAGCAATGAATATGGTGAATCTATTGCCCGGCTGAGCAATATGCTGGGCGGCGGCGTACTGATGCAGCGATTCGGAGATTTGGTGAAGGGACGGAGAAGTTCAGAGCGCAGAATGGAGAAATGCTATACGCGTCCGACGCTTTCTGCCACGCCGGGGGATCTCAGCCTCGTCATTCCGAAACGGCAGCTGGATAATATCATCGAGATGATCTATGCGCTGGATAAGATCGCACCGGGTACAGCGAATGAAGATACGCTGCTTTACGGCGTGGAAGTCAAATTTTATAATTCCCGCGTCAAGGTGGATGAAAATATGCAGACTGATGTGAAGGGCGTTTATGCTATGGGCGACGGCTCCGGCGTGACGCATTCGCTGTCTCAGGCTTCCGCGTGCGGGGTATTAGTTGCCCGTGTACTTTTGAAAAAATACGGAGAACAGGAAAGCTGAGCTGCTCCCTTCCAGGCAGACAAGTGAAATAATAAAAACTTGTCACTTGGAAGGGAGCAGTTCATTTTCGTGTCAGTGCGGCAGTCCCTTTCTGGGAAGACCGGACCTTTTCATGCACTTTTTTTATCAGATCGCTGTCGGATACTTCCGCTGCCTCGTCTGTGCTGTTTTCCACATAGCGCAGAAATTCCATGAGTTCTGCATCCACATCTTCCTGTTTTATTGTATTCCAAATTTTTACAGGTGCCAAGTGAGCGGCAAACCGCGTGGAACGTTCGATCAAGCCATAGAAGCAAAGGGAGGTGCCTTTTCTTTCAATCATGATAGCGTGAGATTATCTTTCTGCGTGGGCAGCGAAACGTTCTACCATAGCGGCCACCTGGGCGCGTGTCGCTGTGCCTTTCGGGCTGAGTGTGGTGGCTGTAGTGCCGTTGATGAGGCCGGAGCCGACGCACCAGCGAACGGCGTCGGACGCCCAGGAGGAGACGGCAGATGTGTCTGTGTAGGCAGTCAGAGAGGCGGACGCCGTCGTGTCAGCGCCGGTGACCTGGGCATAACGAAGGAACATGGCTGCGATCTGTTCTCTGGTAATGCTGGCGGACGGCGCGAAGGAGGATGCGCTTACGCCGTTGACTACGCCGTTTTTATAAGCCCAGGCGACTGCAGGCGCGTAGGAAGCATTTGACGGTACATCGGTAAACGGCAGAGAGGCATCGTCCGCCCGGGTTGCCGTGCCTGCCGTGTCTGCCGTTTGTGAATCTGTCTGAGATGATTCAGGGGAACCCGCCAGACGATAGAGCGCAGTTACCAGCATCTGGCGTGTCATAGGCTGATCAGGGCCGAAGGTGTTGGGAGCTGCCGCATCGAAGAGGTTCCTTTCTGTCACGAATTTTACGCTGTCGTAGAACCAGTTGGAGGCAGAGACGTCGATGTAGGAATCGACAGATGCGGGAGTCGCTGCCGAAGGATCGGATGGATCGGACCCCTCTGATGGGTTTGGTGTGGAGGATGCGCTGTCCGCCTGAATCTTTAAGATAGGGTAGCCGTTATTGATATTATTTGTATCGGAGGTAAAAGCGCTGCCCAGGGCTGAGACGAAAGCGGTGCTTTTCATTTCGGAGGCTGTTTTTTCTGTGACAGTACCCTTGTATTTGCCGTAGTAACCGCCGCCCGGCGCGGAATCTTTCAGGTAATAGCAGTTGTCCACATCGACGCCGCCGCCGTTGTTCGTACCGATGGCCATCGCATAGCTGTCGCTGGCAGCGGAGACGGTTCCTGTATTATAACAGTTTTTGATGCTTATTTCGTTGCTGCCTGCGATACCGCCGGCAGGGCAGGTGTAGGTACTTGTAACGGAGCCGGCGTTGTAGCAGTTCTGAATCGTGCCGCCGTTCCAGGAGGCGCCGCAGATACCGCCCAGACCCTTTGCATCGGTATTTTTTACCGCTGCGAAATTGGCGCAGTTCTCGATGAGAGCGCCGTTATTTGATTTGCCGATCTTGCCGACGATGCCGCCTACACTCCGATTTCCGTAGATATATCCGGTGATTATCACGTTTTTCACCGTCGGAGTGTCCGCGCGCATCGATAAGGGATCGCTGTCATGGCAGCCCAACCGGCCTATGAGGCCGACAGAGCTGCCGTCTCCGTAATTTCCGTTGGAACAGTGGCGGTCACAGTAGATATTGGAAATCGTATGTCCCTGGCCGTCGAATATACCGTTGAAGGAGGAACTCAGCTTTGTGGAGGAATCATTTTTCTCCATCAGGTATTGTCCCCCTATGGGCATATAGTTCGGTCCGGACCATGTGTCGGATGCTGCGTTATATACGCCGCCCATGTCGATGTCCGCATCCAGATATATCGTTTTTCCGCGGAAATCATCGGAACCGTAGTGATAAATACTGCTGGACATGTTGTTGGGACCTTCAGAAGTGTTGCCTTCCTCATGATTGATGATGCAGGAGGCGTCTCCGATGACGTTTGTGATATCCTTGTTGTAACTGCCGTTGACGATGGCTGACAGTCCGGCAAGCTGCTCCGGCGTGCTGATATGGAATACCGTGCCGGACGCGCTGTACCAGGAGACGTCGATCGTCTTGCCGTCCCACGGCGCAGGGGAGGAAGCTCCGAAAGCGAAAGCCGCGGGAGAAAATGTAAAAGCGGCAGTCAGAACAGCGCTGATGAGCAGTGAAAGCGCTCGTTTCAGTGATTTATATTTTTTCATATGAATGTTTTTTCCTTTACTGTCAAAATGAATTTAAGGGAAGACCAGAGAACAGGTCTTCCCTTAAAATTTCTGCATAGAAAATCCCATCTTGTAAACAGGGATGAAATTTATGTTATGCTGTCATGATTCTTTCTGCATAGTTTTTAATGAT
>CAZGBL010000104.1:0-7290 GCA_964523955.1 uncultured Oscillospiraceae bacterium
CTTTTGCGTATTTTACGCGGCTTAACTGAAGAATTTCAGCGCCTGTTGTAAGCAACGGGTTCCATTTCCGGCTTTCGGCGGTTGGGTAATCATCCCAATAATATTTCGGGATCTCTGCATTATTCTGTCAACGGAACGATCAACTGAACGAAATTCTCGTCGTTCCTACGCCGATATCAAACTGAATATTCGCCACTGCCTGATTATAAGCCACAATAGCATTCGTCAATCCCTGTTTTGCCTGGGTTAATGTGAGCTGTGCGCTTTCGATTTCGGACAGCGTTCCCATTCCCAGATCGTATTTGTCCTTCGCCAGGTTAAGCGACGTTTCTGTCAGACTGATAGTGGATTCAAATTTTGAAATCTGACTCTCTAACGCAGCTAATTCCTCGTAAGCGGTTCTCAGACTCGTCTTTTTATTTTCCGTCATCTGCTTTATCGCCATCTGGGCTTGATCATAAGCATTCTCCGCTTCTTTATAGGTTGACGAATTTTTCGATGTGGTATAGCGAAGCGAATTGATCTGAATCTCTGTCACTTCTGTCAGATAATCATAATACTTCAATTCCAGGTTATTTTTTAGCATAGAGTCTATAGCGTCGGCTATAGACGGAAGATCCGCAGTTACCTTTTCCAGCTCCGTGACGAGAGTCAGCTCTGTATCGGAATCAAGATCCATCAACATAATAAAATTTGCTTCTGTAGATTCCACCGTATTTTTCGCCTGATTCAGCGAGTCTTGAGCTGTATCCACCGCATTTTCCTGAACCTGTACTTCTACTGAAGAAGCGGCGCCCAATTCATATTTCTTTTTAATCAGCTCCAGCGTATTTTTCTCCGATGTGAGAGCTTCTTCGCAGGCCGTCACATTTTCCTTCGCCTGAAGCAAACCGTAATAGAGCTGGTTCGTCGTCTGCTCTATTTTATTCATGTCCGCTTGATAATTATTGTCAATATTCGCCTTTACGAAGTCTCTCTGAAGCGTGATGATTTTCAGATTAGACTGGGTAACGCCGCTCTGCTGCAGTTGATACTGCTGTTCTAAAGGCAGGAAGTTCATGATGTCGAGACTGTCTGAAATACTGGACACGGTTTCTTTGTAGCCGGATGCGATCGCCTCGTCTGATTTTTTCGACATTGCAGCGCTCTCCGCCTGCATGCCCTCAGTCTGCATGATCCTGACAGCCTCTTCCAGAGTCAGCTTTACAGAAGGCTTCACCTTAACCGCAGAGATAAGGGAGTCAGGAACAGAATATCCCTTTTCCGCCTGTTTTTGAATTTCCTCCAAAACATTGTAGACTGCGATGGCAGTGTTTCCTCGAGTTGCCGCGGAAGAACCGCTGTCGGTCTTAGGATCAAATTCCTTCATCCCTTTGTATACGCCGAGCTTTTCCGCAGCCGCAACGTAATTTGCAGGCCATACGCCTGTCAGTTCCGACTCTTCCACGCCTGCAGCTCTGACACACATCGTCGCAAGTTCGTTATATGTGATATTTCCGGAAGGATTAAAAGTTTTATTTCCATAGCCGTTTACGATGCCGCAAAGCGACGCCGCTGCCACGTACGGCTGCGCCCAGCTGCTATTTTCCAGATCATCGTACAACGCCAGCGCGATCTCCTGCATGCGTTTTGTATCTTTTAAATCTTTAGAAAGCTGCTGGGATAGCGCTGCATTATCTGCTTTTTCCACATCCACTTCCCCATCCTCATCAGGCTTATCCGATACGCTGCCCGAAGCAGCCGTACCTGAATTCGATGACGAAGAAGCGCTGGTATCGGACATATCCGCATCAGATGCGCCGGAACCATCCCCTTCTATTTCTTCTGCTCCGATCTGCTCCGCCTCTTCCGAATAGAGAATCGTATCTGAAACATCTGCCGTATCCGGCAGAACCACCTTAGCGTCATTCTGTTCTAAGAGGGCGGCGAAGATCTTCGACACTTCCGCCCTAGTAATCTGATGATCCGGACGGAATGTTTTATCCTCATATCCGTTGATTATCGCTTTTTCCGTCAGTTCCGCCACCGCTTCTTCGCATTCAGCGCCCTTTACATCGGAATAAATTACTGACGCTGCGTCTGAAAAGCGGGCGGAATTCAGCGGAAGAAACAGCAAAGCAATCGCTGTGAACGCTGCAGCTGTTTTTCTCATCCTCCCCTTCCGGAAGCACACTTCAAATAGATGATATATCATATATTTTTACCTCATTCATTTATTTTTTGCCGCTTATCAGCAAAATCTGTCTTCCCATGATTTACTATGACGCTGCCATACCATAAAAGAAATAATCGATCAGCATGTCATCATTCCATCCCTTTGCTTCAAAAGGAAAAGGATGAAAAAGATCATCTTCTATATTCGTCACAATTTTTGCATGCTGCAGAGAAAGAAACATTCCCATAAGCATGGCTGATGAAAAAGAAGGATCCACTCTTCGGAATTCTCCGCAGTTCTGCCCTTCTTCTATAATAGAAGAAATAAGCCGATAATGATAATTGATGAAAAAAGCGATTTCTGTAAGGAAATCGCTTTTTTCACTGTAAAAAAGCTGATCTAGTTGAAACAAAATGAAAAAATATCCTGTGAAACGCCGAAAATATCTTATATCTAATCGAATAAGCGCTTTCAGTTTTTCCGAAGGCGTGGTGTAAATCATGACATCGCACTCGATATGAGATTTATATTCTTTCATAGATTCCCGGCACCATTCTGCAGCCAGTGCATCTTTGCTGGAAAAATATTCGTACATCGTACCTTTTGCGATACCGCATGCTTCTGCAATATCTGCCATTCTTGTTTCCAGATATCCTTTGCTGCTGAACAGCTCTGACGCCATCTTCAGAATCGATTCGCGCCGTTCACTTTTTCGCATGTTTCGCTCCTCTCTTCGCAAGCCACAGAGCTTCTCTATACAATCTGATATTCTTCTTCGCCAGACGCTTCTTCCCGTTCTTCGTTTCGATATCATCTACGATGGAGTACAAAACAGGAATGATAAAGAGCGTAATCAGCGTGGACATGACCAGGCCTCCGATGATAGAAACCGCCATAGGCGCCATGATTTCCAGGCCTTCTCCAATACCTATCGCCATAGGGAGCATGCCGATGATCGTCGTCAGCGTCGTCATGAGGATCGGCCGCATACGCGTACTTCCCGCTTGTGCGATAGCTTCGTCTCTGCCCATGGTCTCCCGATTCTGTCCTATGAATTCCACCAGAAGGATCGAGTTGTTGATAACGATACCGATCAATACGATCAAACCGATCAGTGACGTCATAGATAATTTCATTCCTGCTAAGAACAGCGCAAAGAAGGCGCCGGACATAGCGAATGGGATGGACATCATAACCATCAGAGGCAGAATAAAGGACTCAAACTGAGCAGCCAGAACGATATATACTAAAAGGACTGCGACGACAAGAGCCAGAAGCAGAGATGAGAAGGCGTCTATTATCTGTTCCTGCATACCGCCGTTGTCATAGTACACGCCATCAGGGAAATCGTACTGGTCTGCAATCGCATATACTTCTTCCGATACGCTTTGAGTATCCGCACTATCCTTCAAAGTAATATCGATGCTCTGAAGAATCTTCTGATTCTGTTTGCTGATCGTCACCGGTGAATTATCCGATTCAAAGTCCGCAATCTGATAGATCGGAACAGATATGCCCGCAGATCCTGTCACCATGATGTTTTTCAAACCTTCGACAGATTTTGAATACTGATCTGACAGAGATAAAACGATGTCCATCGTCTCACCGTCGATAGTCACATCCGTAGCCGTTGTTCCGGACAGAGAGCCGGAAAGCGCAGACGCCAGCTGATAAGCGGTGATACCGTAATTTGCCGCATTCGTTCTGTCGAGCATGATACGGATCTCCGGATTGCCTTCCTCTACATCGGTGGTGATATCTTCAATTCCGCTTACAGACTTCATCTGATCCGCAAGATCTAAAGTCGCATCGCTTACATCGTCCAAATCATCTCCCATCACCTGAACTGAGATATCCGCACCTGTCATACTAATGCTCATGCTGGACGTCATTTCGTATGACATCTCTGCGCCGGCAAGATTCCGGAACTGATTCTTTACATCATTCATGACTTCCTTTGTGCTGCGTTCCCGTTCCTCCGCGTCCTTAAGCGTCACAGAAATCGTATTGGAATCCGTAGAAAGAACAGTGTCCGAACCGCCTGCACTCAATGTAATATGTTCCGCCTCAGGAAGCTGCAGGCAGTATTCTTCGATCGGCGTAAGGAAAGCATCCTTTTCTTCTAATGACGTTCCGTACGGTAATTCTGCGGTGATAGAGAAACTGCCTTCATCCGTTTCCGGGATCAGCTCCCAGCCGACGAGAGATACCAGAGAAATCGAAGCGGCAAAAATCGCCAGCAGCAGTGCAAGCACCCGCTTTCTGCGCTTTAAAATCCAGCGGCATACCGATTTGTAGCCTTCCGTCAGCGAATCGATAAGAGATGCGAAGTGATTGACGATCTTATATCGGTAGAAAAACCGTCCAATTCTCACGTAATCCTGGGAGACTGAACCGTCCAGGAGCTTTGAACACAGCATAGGGACTACCGTCAGAGAAACCACAAGTGAAATCAACAGCGCTCCTATGATCGTAATACAAAAATCCTGGAACATCATGCCGGACAGCCCGCCGGACAGAGCGATAGGCAAGTAAATAACAACGCTTGTAAAGGTGGATGCAGCGACGGCAAGACCCACTTCCTTGCTTCCGTTGATAGCTGCGTCTTTCGCATTCAATTCTAACCGATTTCTTCGGAAGATATTCTCCAAAACGACGACGGAGTTATCTACCAGCATGCCGACTGCCAGCGTCAAAGCGCCCAGCGTGATCAGATTCAGCGACATACCGCAGATCTTCATCAGGCAGAATGTGCCCAACACAGATGTAGGAATAGAAATCGCGATGATAAGCGTGGAGCGTATATTTCTGAGAAATAAAAAGATGACGATTACTGCCAGAATAGCTCCTTCTACTGCTGTCTCAGCGACAGAACGAATGGAATCTCTGATGAAGTCTGCCTGGTCAAAGCCGATGACAAATCTAATGTCGTTGCCGAGTTCACTTTGTATCTCTTCCATAGCCGACTGTACATCGTCAGACACCTCTACGATATTCCCATCGGAAGATTTTGTAATCCCCATGGCGATGGCCGACTTGCCGTCAAGACGGCTGACGGAATCAGGTTCGGATTCTTTCAGATAGACGTTTGCGACTTCTTTTAATGTTATAACACTGCCATCTGCCAGAGGAACCGGCATATCGGAAATCTCTTCTACGCTTTCAAATTCCCCGTATGTACGGACGATGACCTCCTGCGAGCCGTTTTCCACAGTTCCGCTGGGAAGACTGATATTTTCCGCCTGAAGAAGCGACGAGATCGTAGACATGGTAAGTCCGTAACCCGTGAGTTTATCCTGCTCGAAATCCATGGAAATCTGCGTTTCTGTGTTTCCCACCATGGACACAGACGCTACGCCGGAAATACGTTCAAATCTCGGAATGATATTATCGTCGAGATACTGTGCAAGCTCAGATGTACTCTTGTCGGAATATGCGTAGATCTGCATCACCGGCACAGAGTTCATATTGAGTTTCATAATCGTAGGCGATGAGGCATCGTCAGGAAAAGAATTTTGAACCAGAGATATTTTTTCTCTCATATCGAGTGTTGCAAAATTCATATCAGTGTCCATATCGAATTCCAGCATGACGATAGCCGCGTTTTCCATGGACATAGAATACATTTCCTTCACGCCTTCCACCGAAGAAAAAGACTCTTCCATCGGCTCTGTAATCATCGTATTCACTTCTTCCGGACCTGCTCCAGGATATGTGACCATGGCCATAGCATAAGGATATTCGATATCCGGCATAAGAGACTGAGGCATACCGACAATCGAAACACCGCCCAGAATAAGTACAGCGACCAGAAGCATGATCATAGACACCGGTCTTTTTACCGCTAATTTTGATAACATAAACCGCTCCTATTCTACGATGTTGACCTGTTCACCGTCATTGACATAATTTTGTCCCTTGATGACGAGCGTCTCGCCAGGATTGAGCCCTGATGTAATCTCCGTTAAAGTTCCATTGTCAACGCCAGTCGCTACTTTTCTAAGTTCTATCTTGTCTTCGTCCTGAATCAGAGCAACATATGATTCCCCCTGCTTTGTCACCACGGCATTCGACGGAACGGCGATGACATTTGCTCTATTTTCGGTAACGATGGAAATTTCCGCAAACATACCGGCTTTCATATTTTTATAATCGCTGAGAGCGATCTTTACTTCATATGTATAAGTACCCTGAGCCGGTGCGTCAGCGATATTTGTAATCGTTCCCGTATACGGTTCCTGAGAAATGGATTTGATATAAACGCTGACCTTCTGCCCTTTTGCAATGCAATTAATGAGATTTTCGGACACATTCGCTTTAAGTTCCAGCGTATCCGTATCGGAGATGACGACTGCAGGTGATGTCTGCGCCGCAACGCCTCCGGCAACTACGTTTACCGTCGTAGCGCATCCGCTGGACGGCGCCTTTACCGTGTAATAATCCAGTGACGTAGAAGATGTTTCAGCGCTTAATTTTGCCTGTTCCAATGAATTTAAGGCAGTCTGATACTGCGTTTCGATGGATTCTAAATCCGATTTTGAAACGGCGCCCGCCTCATAAAGTCCCTGCATACGATCCAGAGATTTTTTCAGAGCATCCACACTATCCTGCGCTGACTTGATGCTCAACTGCGCCTGATCTGTCTGCAGCTGTGCAACTCGATTATCGATAGTAAAGAGAATCTGACCCTCCGATACGCGGTCGCCTTCCTCCACAAAGACCTCTTTTACTTCTCCTGAAACGAGAGGAATCACATTGACGGCATTTGAAGATGAAATTCTGCCGGAAACGGGCGATACGACAGACACGTCCCCTCTGCTCACCTGCTGTACCGCAACATTTGTTAAAAGCTGTTCTTCCTCTTCTTCCGTATCTTCCATCTGAAGCTGTACGATGCGAACTACGGAAAAGATGACGAATGCCGCAAGGAGAAGAATGAGGATTTTTCCCGCTTTGCTTTTTTTCGGCATCTCTTTTTTTGTCTGTGAAATTTTTTGCTGAATTTCCGGAATCATTTCTTCAGCAGTTTTTGCATCAGCATCCGCTGCCAGATCCCGAACTTCAAGCGCTTCGTTCTTGTTTTCTTCTGTCATGATTTTCTCCTTATCCCTTTTTCCGACCCTCGGGTCGGTTAA
>CAZGBL010000105.1:0-7080 GCA_964523955.1 uncultured Oscillospiraceae bacterium
TCGGAAATGGAACCCGCCGCTTACAGAAGCGGGGGACATCTGGCGCTTGTTATAACTCTTCTACAAACTCCGCTGCCTCCTTTCGGAACGGGTGCATCGGACCAGGCTGTACATCAGCTGCAGGATGACCGATCGGAAGCAGGATTCTCGGCTGAAGACCCTCCGGAATATTAAATTCTTCTCCGACCTTCGCCGTATCGAACCAGCACACGCAGGTTGTTCCCAGTCCGAGATCCTGTGCTTCCAACATCATATGGCTCACCATAATGCCCATATCCATAGATGACGAATTGAACTCGTCAAACGGATTTACCCAGGCATTGGCTTTATCTTCGCACAGAAGCATGACGACAGGCGCGTTAAATGTTGCCGGAGTCAGCGCCCTGATCTTTGACAGCGCTTCTTCGCTCTTCAGCACATATACTCGAAACGGCTGGATATTCTTCGCGGTGGGAGCATGACGGCCTGCCTCGACGATCAGATCGAGCGCTTCTTTCTCTACCGGTCTGTCCTCAAATTTACGGACGGAAAAACGTTCTTTTGCGAGATTGATAAATTCCATTGTATATTACCTCCGATTTTGCTACAGGCTGACGATACAGCCGTCATAAAAGAATAAACATTTTTTCACAGGTCTCTGGCAGACCATCTCTATTTCATCAGCGAGGCCAGATCGACATCCCTTCTGCCCACCAAGGTGCCGGAATAAGTGCCGATATCGGTAATCAGCCCGGCGATGCGCCGAATATCGTCGTGATCAACGGCGTCGATGGCTTTTATCACATCTTCCGGCAGACGAACCTCATTGCGGTTCAGCGCATATTTACCATTCGACACCATACGGCTTCCCGTATTTTCCAGACTGAAAATATAACTGCCCTTTGTCTGCTCTTTTGAAATACGAAGCTCTTCCTCTGTCACTCCGCCGACCGCCAGCTTTTCCAGCTCTTCGCGGATCGCATATACGGTATTCTCCACCTTATCGTGAGCCACGCCTGCGCTGATGGCATACAAACCATTCTTATCGTAAGCAGAAGTATAAGAATATACGGTATATGCAAGTCCTTTTTCTTCCCGAATATTCTGGAAAAGTCTGGAACTCATACTGCCTCCCATGATATTATTTAAAATCGTCAGGGCATACATGTCCTCATGACCGAAGCTCAGCGCTCTCGTTCCCAGGCAGATATGCGACTGTTCGATATCTTTTACCTTCGTTCGGAAGGACGGTACATAAATAGCGGATTCCTGCTCTTTCGGCGCTTTTGACGCCGTCATGCAGGAGAGACTGTGCTCAAACTGATCGCAAATCTGATCCGCATGGAAATTTCCAGCTACAGATACGACGATGTTGTCCAGCGTGTATTCCTTCGCGATATACTTCTTAATATCATCGTGGGTGATTTTGTCCAGACTTTCCGGCGTCCCTAAAATGGAATTGGAAAGAGGGTCGTCTTTGAAAAGAACCTCATACAGCATGTCCTGCACGTCGTCCTCCGGCGTATCTTCCACCATTTTGATCTCTTCTTTCACGACTTTCTTCTCTTTTTCCATCTCTATCGGATCGAACAGCGAATCCGTCAGCATATCGATAATAATTTCGCACGCCTTGTCCACATTTGAAGTAAGAGACTTAATATAATAGCAGGTGCTTTCCTTCGATGTGAAGGCGTTGATCTGCGCGCCCAGCGCGTCGGCGTCTGATGCGATCCGGCGCGCTGTTCTCTTTTTCGTACCCTTGAACATCATATGCTCGATAAAGTGAGAGATCCCTCTGCAGCTGTCGTCCTCGTCGACGCAGCCTGCTTTTACCCAGACGCCCGTCGTAACAGACTGCAGATAAGGAATCTCCTCTAACACGACCCGCAAGCCGCAGTTTAATTTTCTGATTTCACTCATTTAATTTTCCCTTTCTCTGTGAGAATTTCAAAAGGACAAAATTCATACCTATTATATCACAGACACTCCGCTCTGTCTTCGCTTTCCCTTGCCAATCTCCACGCCTTTTCATTCGGATTCCGCGGTTTCCTGCTCATCTTGCTGTGTTTCGATCATCTGCGACAGCTTCACCGGCTGAATCGACTTTTCCTTAATCGCGTCGATCAGCCCTGGAAGAGCTTTTACAGTCTCTTCCTTTGGATGCATCAGAACGATAGCTCCGTCTAACTCTTTTTTCAAAATGCGCTCCTGTATTATGTCAGCAGTGGAGCCTTCTCTCCAATCGATGGTGTCCGCCGACCATAAGATCATGCGGTAGCCGTTTTCCCTGCAGAAATTGACCGTCTTTTCACTGAAATCACCCGACGGAGGAGCAAAATACTTCGGACGAATCCCTATGGCATCGCCGATCGCTTTTTCTGTCTTTTCCAACTCAGAGCGCAGCTCATTATCCGAAATCTGCGAACACATCTTATGGCCATATCCGTGGCTTCCGATTTCATGCCCTTTTAAATACATCTGGCGCAGAAGATCAGGATGCTTGGAAGCCCAGCTTCCCGTTACAAAAAAAGTGATTTTGATGTCTTTCTCATCGAATATTTTCAGCATGTCGGGAATCACTTCTTCTCCCCAATCCACATTACAGGTAAACGTCATCTTTCCGCAGCCCTGTTCTCCGGAACGGACGACAGCGCTGTCTTCTTCATAATTGCCCATGACATAAGACGTCACCTCTGCCGAAGTACCGCACTCTGTGACAAAAGACAGATTTTTATCCGCTCCATCAGCGACATTTTTTTCCAGTACATCTATACCCGCTGAGAGCAGCATTACACTAAAAAAAATAATAAAACACAGCAAAATCGTCAGTTTATTTCTATCGAATCTTTCGTTCATAGCGTTCTCCATCTATTCTCTTCCGCTGTCATTTTCATCCTGTACCGACAGGTCTGAAAAATTTTCCGATAGAAATAGATATGCCGTCATAACGCATAATAGAACGAACATTCTCAGCGAAACTTCAAACGCCTTCCATCCGGTCTGTTTTCAACATCGATGTAACGCGTATTTCAACAAAAAACAGGGTTTTCTGCGCCATAACAAATACAGGAGCCGTTTTTCAACAGCCCCCTTCTTTGCCTATTGCCTCTGCCCCTCGATTCGGTTTTTCCGCGGCGGCGATTGGCTGCCTAGAGATTCGGTCTCTTTAAATTAATTCTGCCCTGATTATCGATTTCATATACGAGAACTTCTACCTTATCCCCGATATTCATAACATCTTCCACTTTTTCGATACGGCGCTTCGCCATCTTAGAAATATGAAGCAGTCCTTCCTTACCCGGAAGCACCTCGATAAATGCGCCGAAGTTCATGATCCTCTTAACTTCACCGGTATACGTCTTTCCAACTTCTACTTCGGCAGTCAAAAGCTCGATCTGCTTGAGAGCCGCCTGCGCGGATTCCATATCAGGAGATGCGATAAATATCTGGCCGTCGTCATTGATATCGATCTTTACGCCTGTCTCGTCAATGATCTTATTGATGGTCTTTCCTCCTGGCCCGATAACGGTTCTGATCTTATCGGTATCGATCTGTATCGTAATGATTCTCGGAGCGTAAGAAGACAGCTCTTCTCTCGGCGCAGGAATCTCCTCCAACATCTTTTCTCTGATGTAAGCTCTGCCTTCCCGCGCCTGATTTAACGCTCTTTCCAAAATCTCTTTGGAAAGTCCGTGAATCTTAATGTCCATTTGGATGGCGGTGACGCCCTTCTCCGTGCCGGCTACCTTGAAATCCATGTCGCCGAGGAAATCCTCCATTCCCTGGATATCGCTGAGAATCGCAATCTTGTCCCCTTCCTTTATGAGGCCCATGGCGATGCCCGACACAGGTGCCTTAATCGGCACGCCGGCGTCCATCAGAGACAGCGTGCTGCCGCAGACAGATGCCTGAGATGTACTTCCATTCGAGGAAAGGACTTCCGAGACGAGACGAATCGCATAAGGAAATTCTTCTACGGACGGCAGAACAGGGATCAACGCTCTTTCCGCTAATGCGCCATGGCCGATTTCCCTCCTGCCCGGACTTCTGGATGTTCTCGCTTCGCCTACGCTGTAAGGCGGAAAGTTGTAATGATGGATATATCTCTTTTCCGTCTCTTCCGAAATGCCGTCCAGTGTTTGGCCTTCGCTTACCGTACCCAATGTAGTCACGGTGAGAACCTGTGTCTGCCCCCTCGTAAAAAGACCGGAGCCGTGTGTTCTCGGCAGGAAGCCTGTCTCACACCAGATCGGACGAATTTCCGTCATCGTTCTTCCGTCAGGACGGATGTTTTCATTGATGATGAGATCTCTCATCTGTTCTTTTCTGATCTTATAGAGAATATCGTCGATGTCTTTTCCCGACTCCGGATATTCTTCCAGGAATTTTTCTTTTGTCGCCGCTTCTAAGGCGTCCATCTTTTCCTGACGTTCGTTTTTATCATGAATCTGAATCGCCGCTCTCATATCGGAAGTTTCATAATCTCTGACCGCTTTTTCCAGCTCTTCCGGAATCTCATGGATTGGAAGTTCTCTCTTCGGCTTACCCACTTCTTCTGTGATCTGCTCGATAAACGCGACGATTTTTTTGATCTCCTCGTGAGCGAACATGATGCCGTCTAAAATAACCTCCTCCGGAACCTCATTTGCTCCCGCTTCCACCATCATGATGGCATCCTTTGTGCCGGACACCTTCAGATCGATATCACTGACAGCTCTCTGAGCCTGCGTCGGATTGATGACAAATTCACCGTCTACCCGTCCCACAGAGACAGAACCTGTAGGGCCGTCCCACGGAATATCAGAAATGGAAAGGGCTACCGAAGAACCTACCATAGCCGTAATATCTGAAGGGCAATCGTGGTCGACACACATAACGGTGGCTACGACTACGACGTCGTTATAAAATCCCTTAGGAAAAAGAGGGCGGATAGGACGGTCGATCAGTCTGGAAGAGAGAATCGCCTTTTCCGTGGGACGTCCTTCTCTCTTGATGAAGCCGCCCGGAATCTTTCCTGCCGCGTACATTCGTTCTTCGTAATCGCAGCTGAGCGGAAAGAAGTCGATGTCTTCTCTCGGTTCAGCGGAGCAAGTTGCCGTAACGTTTACGACGGTATCACCGTATCTCACCGTAGCGGCTCCATTGGCCATACCGGCCACTTTGCCCACTTCCACCTGTAAAAGTCGGCCGCCCACAGCTGTTCGGAACGTTTTGTAGTCTTCAAATCTCATAAATAACCTCCATTGTGATCAGCCATTTTGACCAGACTTGACAATTCGATCCGCCGGCCTGTATGAACGTGCTCGCGATACGGTACGGTGAAACGGATTCTCAAGTCTCATGCCCAAATGACTGTGTACATAAATATGATATAGCAAATATTTCGGAGCCGCCGCCCCGTTTTTCACTCGATGAAACCGGAATCAAATTCCAGATATACGGAAAGCGGGGTGCGCTAAATACAACCCCGCTTTTATTTCAGAAATTATTTTCTTAATCCGAGACGTGCGATGAGTGTTCTGTATCTTTCCAGATCCTTACCTTTGAGATAGTTGAGCAGATTTCTTCTCTGACCTACCATCTTGAGCAGGCCTCTTCTGGAATGATGATCCTTCTTATGGATCTTAAGATGTTCATTCAAATCATTGATTCTGTACGTGAGAATAGCGATCTGTACTTCAGGAGATCCTGTATCTCCTTCATGAGTCGCATATTCTGCAATAATTTCAGCCTTTTTTGCCTGTGTAATCATTTTTTCTCCTCTTCTTCTGTTTCCTTAAGCCGAGTATAACGCCGGAGACGCGATAAACGCAGCTCAGGTACTATTTCGTGTCATGTGCAAATCTGCACATAATTACTGATACAGTATATGTGTTTTTTTTCATTCTGTCAATAAAGCTGACCTGATTTTACCGAAAAACTCGTAAATTCCGATTAATTTACAAAAAATTCCATATTTTATTGTTTTTACTCATACGCCCAGCTGTATTCTGGCTTCCCTGCAATCGCGGCCCAGTTGTGCCTTCAATTCGTCTAAACCTGAAAATTTCTTTTCCCGGCGAATCATCTTTACGAAGAAAACCTCGATCTGCTTTCCATAGACGTCCTGATCAAAATCGAAAATATGCGTTTCGATATTCGTCTGATACTCTCCGATGGTAGGTTTATTCCCCACATTCGTCATACTGGGGTATTCGACTCCGTCGATGATAGACTTTGTCACATAAGCGCCCTTCAGCGGCGGAACCATATTTTCATCCAGTACGGTGTTACAGGTAGGAAAACCGAGAATAGCCCCGCCGATCTTGTTTCCCTGTACGATTTCTCCGCGGATCATATATTCTCTTCCCATCAATTCTCTGACGCGCTCCATTTTCCCTTGAGCGATCAATTCCCGGATCAGAGTGCTGCTGACCACATCGTCTCCTACTTTAATCGGATCGATGACATGAACTTCAATCTCCCGATCTTCTGTATAGTCGATCAGGCTTTCCGGCGTACCGGCAGCTTTAAAGCCATAGGTGAAATTAAAACCGCACACCGCCACTTTCATTTGAAATTTTTTTACCAGGATATCGTCTACAAAAGCCTCCGGCGTCCTGGACATAATATAATCGTTAAAATCGACCGAAAACAGATAATCTACTCCTGCTTCTTCGAGAAGCCTGATCTTCTCATCCTGGTAGATTACATTTTTAATCACGCATTTACCTGCCAACACGTTGCGGGGATGATTAGAAAAAGTGAAGACTGCGCTTTTTATTTCCTTTTGCCTTGCTGCTCTCACCGCTTCGTTAATCAAAGCCTGATGGCCTTTGTGAATACCGTCAAAATTTCCCAGGGCCACGGCAGTCTCTTCAATATTCTCAATTTCATCCAAACTGTTAAATATCTTCATTTAAATAGCACCCTTAAAACAAAACATCTGCAGAAAATGTACGCCTGCTCTTTTCCTATACCATTCAGACTCTTATGTTTCTTCCGTCATTCGCCCATGACGAAATCACAAGTATTCTGCCTAAAGCGGAGACGGATCCCGCCGCCTACACAAGCGGATGAAACATCCGCCGCTTACTGAAGCGGATAAGACATCCGCCGACC
>CAZGBL010000106.1:0-2669 GCA_964523955.1 uncultured Oscillospiraceae bacterium
GGAACATCTGGCGCTTGTTATTTTCCTTTTTTTACTCATTTTTTCTCATCACTGAGACGCGAAATCGCTTTCCCATAGAAAAGAAGACCGCACCGTCTTCGTCATTGCGGTACACTGCTGTCCCGCTGCGCTGCAGACGTTCGATGACCTCTTCCGACGGATGACCGTAAAAATTAGTACCCACCTGAATTACGGCGGCTCTCGGCAAAACAGCGGACACAAATGCATCACAAGTGGAATATTTACTTCCATGATGTGCAGCTTTTAAAATATCCGATCTGAGCACAGACGCCGCTGAATCGCCGGCTGCGCTTCCATTCCATTGCTCTGCCAGCCGTTCCTCGCAGTCGCTGCCTATATCGCCGGTAAACAGTACGCTCGTCTCTTTGTACTCCGCCTTGACCACCAGACACAGCTCATTTTCATCCTGATTCTCCTCCAGCGTCCTCCGATATTCATCGTCGCTGGCCGCTTCCGGCGCCAAAACAGTCAGCGTAACTCCGCCTGCGGTGACCACATCGCCTGCTTTCACAAACAGAAGACGATGCTCAGAAACGCCGAATCTCTCTGAAATCTGTGCCGCCTGTGAACGATATACTGCCGACAGCATAATCTGTTTCACCTTTACTCCCTGTGTCATCGTTTCGAGACCTCCGCAATGATCCTGATGAAGATGACTGATAACAGCCAGGTCGATCTCGGAAACGCCATTCGCCAGAAAATAGGGAATCAAAACATTTTTTCCTACATCATAGGAATCACTTCCTCCGCTGTCAAACATCAGGTCGACGCCTCGATCAGCCTTCAGATGGGCGCAGTCGCCCTGCCCTACATCGACGAAGATCAGATCCGACGTTATCATCGTACGCTGCGTATAAAATCCCGCCGCACCGCAGAGAATCGCTGCCGCCACCGCAAGACACACCGTCTTTTTCACAGCAGAGAACATCCCTTTCGCTCTTGCCGACACGAGAAACTCATGCCCCGTTTCACTGCAGAAAAAGAAAAGCGCCGCATAATAGAAAAGGAAAAAACCGTCCGGCGGCGACGCCAGATAACGATAGGACAGGGGAGTTTCCGCCGCGAAATCATTGATGCCGATCAACAATTCCAAAAGCATCTGCGTAATCCTGCACAGGAGCGAAAAAATACATTCCCCCGCGCTCTGCACCGCATCCGGTACCGTGCAAAATACGGATACCTTCAAAGCCAGCGACAGAGGCAGCAGCGCCACTCCCGCCGGCACGATCACTCCCGCCAGTGCGATCGCCAGAGGATTCAGAAAAAGCGCGGCAATGGAAATATAATGGAAGTGATACAGCGTCATCGGCATCATCCCCGCCTGCATGAGAATCATTCCGGCAGCCTGTATCCGCACGGCTCGCATCCGGCCGGCGATAAATCGTCTCTGCGCCGTTCCGCTTTCCGCAGACTTTTCATCCATCCCGGCTCTTATCATCGATACCCCTGAAAAAAAATCCGCATGGGGCATGACGATGCTGATCGTCAGAACCGCCAAAAATGACAGCTGAAATCCCGCGGAAAACAACATTGCAGGCCGATATAGCAGAAGCACAAAAGCGCAGAATGATATACACGACAGAAAGTCGTATCTTCTATGGCTGACTTTGGCCGCCATATGAACGATAATCATAAATACTGCCCGCACCACAGAAGGTGAGAAACCGGAAAGAGCAGCGTATATAACGAGTATCGCTGCAATCGGCAGATTTCCCCTGTATGTGGCGGGTCTGCGAAAAACAGCGTAAAGGATTCCGTAAATCATGGAAATGTGCAGCCCCGAAACCGCCAGCAGATGCGCTGTTCCATTTTTCTGAAATTCCTCATAAACCGATTCGTCTAAATCGCTGCGCTCCCCGAACATGATACCGCTGAGCAGTCCCGCCGCCGGTTCATCGATATGGGATGAAACGGCGGAAATATAAATAGTTTTCACCGCAGCCAAAGCCGAGAAAAATCGATAGACTCCGGACGGCGCGTTCTCTTCTGAAAGCCCGGACTCATCCGCATACAGAAGCAGGCGGATTCCCCGGCTTGCGAGATACTTGCGATAATCAAAAGCCTTAGGATTCCCAGCTTTCTGCGGTTCAGTCATCACACCTGACGCACGGATACGCCATCCCGTATAATCGCGCCCCGCCTCCTGCGATAAGACGCTTCCGCTTCTTTCTCCGCTTTCCTTTTGTTTCTGCTTTACCGTCACCATCAGCTTTTCACCGAAAAGCCGATTTTCCCGCTCTGCCCGGACGATCAGAAGAAGCTTTTCCTCTTTCTGCTGCACCGAAATGACACGGCCGCTGACGGATACGTTTTTTCCGATCAAATCTGAAAAATCGGAAGAACTATGGAAAAACACAGCATATCGCATCCCTCCTGCAGCAAAAAACACGAGAAAAACGAGAATCGCACATTTTAACTCCCGCTGCCGCATCCATCTGATTCCGGTATCTAAACAGCATACATTTTTTTCTATTATTTCTATTTTATTACATATAACGATTAAATAAAACAGCAGGAATCCGACCGACAATACAGAAAACGATATCGTTCCCGCAGCGTCATACGCCGCAATCCCTGCTGTAAATCCCGCCGCGCATGCGGCTGCAGGTCTTCTCATACATTTTTAAACTGCGTATTCTGTGACAAAA
>CAZGBL010000106.1:2769-6938 GCA_964523955.1 uncultured Oscillospiraceae bacterium
TGATAATATACAGACCTCTGCCTACTTTTTTTACGCCGTCCATCTTCTGAATAAGATTATCGACATATACATCGATATCCGCATAATTCATATTGATGCCCTTGCGCTTCAGATACTTTAAAATCGTAAGCAGGCGAATGGGATAATCGCACGGATTTTTAAAATACGGATGCTTCTCAATCGCTTCCTGAATCGCCTTCTGGTCGGGCAGGATCGGATTTCCTTCTTCAAATTTCCGAATCTGATCTTCCAGATTTTTTATGATAAAATCCAGATCCTCTGTAGGCTTTCCATACGTTTTGAAGTGATCTTTCAACGTTCTGTAAAAGTTGAGTTCCTCTCTGATATTTTCCGCAGCGATCGGTATTCTGAGCAGCGCCTCCTGCTCAGGTATGTGGGTGTCATCCATCACAGTTTTCTCCTTATCGACAATTTTACAATATTTGTAAAAATTTGTCACTTCTATTTTAGAAAATTTTGTAATATAAATTTCACATTAGGCTGAAAAAGGCCGAAAAGCCTGCAAATTCTAATGTTTATCATACATTATAGTGAACATGCATTTGCCTGTCAACTTTACGTATGGTATAATTTTTTATCTATCCTAGTTAAATTGGGTGCCTTCAAGGCAGGTGATATTAATATGACAGATAAATTCGATAAAAACACGAATAATAAAAATGGCATAAAATCAGACAGACCTGGCAGGCATACTGCGGATTGGGATGAATTTCTCGCCGAATTCAAAAGTGACGACGACATTGAAGTTCACAGTCTGGAAGACCTCGGTATCGACGACGATTTTGATCTCTCTGAACTGCAAAGCGCTTCTGACGCTGCTGATGCCACGATTAAAGTGCCTCCTCTTCCTCTCGGCGGCAGAGATGGAGGGCAAAACTCTGAGAAGAAGGGCGATTATCCGGAATTCCACAGCGATACAGAACATACAGATCGGTCGAATACAGAACAGAAACCTTCTGACGATATCGATCTGAGTATCTTTGATGAATTGGACGTTCTGCTGAAAAACGATTCTTCAAAGTCAGAGGATTCTCTGGCTGATGTAAATACAGAACCGCAGGATTCTGAACAGCCGATTTCATTTGAGCGGAATTTCGACGTGCCTTCCGATTCACAGGACAGCTCATCCGATTTCCGAAATGCGCCATCTTCGGAAGACATGGAACGCTATCAGAATCGTATGAGCGGCTCGTCGGATACTTCTTCCGAGGGTCAGAATCCGGATTCCTTCGTCCCGTCCGCCGACGCGCAGGAGCCTGAGCCTGGCCTGGGAGGTACGATCGATTTAAAACTAACTACAGCAGCAGATATACAAGACGGCAAAGATATGGACAAAGAAAAAACACGAAACAAAAAAACGCCTCGTAAAAAGAAGAAACCTCTGTGGCGCCGTATTTTAAAATGGTTCTTTACACTGCTGCTTCTCTGCATCGTTGCAGGAGTAGTCTATGTGGGATTCGTCATCTTTACCACACCGGAAATCGATCCGGATAATATCTATGACGAGCTGAACCAAACCTCTGTCATCCACGACGATACCGGTGAAATACTGGAATATGTGGCTTCGACAGAGGTGCGCACAAACGTAACCTATGATCAGCTGCCACAGCATCTGATCGATGCTTTTGTCGCTATCGAAGACAAAACGTTCTTTGAACACAGCGGGTTTAACTTCATACGGATCATAGGCGCGATCAAGGAGAGCATCTTCTCCAACAAAGACGTCAGCGGAACGAGTACCATCACACAACAGCTGGCTCGAAATCTGTATCTGACAAATGACAGAACTATGACCCGTAAGATACGAGAAGCTTATTACACTGTTATACTGGAAAAAAATCTCACGAAGGAACAGATCATTGAAGCTTACCTCAATACGATTTCGCTGGGATTCGGCTCACTGGGCGTACAAGCGGCATCCGAGGCGTATTTCGGATGCGATGTCAGCGAATTGACAGTCGCACAGTCCGCAACGCTCGCATGTATTCCGAAGAGCCCGGCGAAGTACGCTCCGCTAAAAAACTATTACAATGAAGACATCTCAGCGGACAACGAAAATATTCTCCTCATCGGAGACACTTATACTACGGTTTATGATGATACGTTCATTCAACGTCAGCGCCTGGTGCTGCAGTTTATGAAGGAACAGGGCAAACTGACCGAAGAAGAATATCAGGCCGCCCTTGCGGAAGACATCAAGTCAGAACTCCACCCTACCGAAGACAAACAGATCGTCTCCTCCTACTTTGCAGATTATTGTCTCAATGAGGTGAAGAATGATCTCATGGAGGAATACAATCTGACAGAAGACGGCGCTGATGAACTCGTCAAAAAAGGACTCCATATTTACAGTACATTAGACGTGGAGATGCAGCAGATCGCAGAAGAAGAGTTCAGCAATAATTCAAACTTCCCGCGCATCGCCAGCATGAAAACCGACAAAAGCGGAAATATTCTCGATGCGAATAACAATATCGCGATGTATAAAAGAGGAACCTATTTTGATTCCGATGGATCATTTACGCTGAAAAACGGTGAATTCGATTTTGACGCAGAAGGAAATCTCATCATCTATGCCGGACAAAGACTGCGTTTCTATACTGTAAAGGGCTCTGGCGACACAAAAGAACAGCAGATCGAGTTTAAGAAGATTTATTATACAGAAAACGGCATCCTCTACAGCATCAACGGAGGAGTCATCGGCGGTATCGGCGCACAGTACAAATCAAAGGATTCCGATGGAAATCTGATCATCAGCAAGGAATACTTCGATAGCGATAAAAATATATTAATCATAGGCGACGGCACCGTCTCTGTCACTCCGGAGCATTACACGCTCCGCCAGGAGACGATCCAGCCGCAGGGCTCCATGGTCGTCACTGAGTTTGCTACAGGACAGATCAAGGTCATGGTGGGAGGCCGCAGCCTGAAAGGCAGACTCCTCTACAACCGTGCGGATAATCCTAGGCAGCCGGGTTCCTCGATCAAGCCGATCGCCGTGTATGGTCCGGCAATCCAGTCGGGCGTGGATCTCGGCACCGGATGGACTGCGGGAAGCACCATCGAGGACTCTCCAAATTATGTGGATGGCAAGCTATGGCCAAAAAACTGGTATAGTCAGTACAAGGGCTGGATCACACTTCGTACCTGCGTAGAACAGTCGGTCAACATCCCATCGGTTCGCCTTCTTCAGAATATTGGGGAAAGCTACGCCATTGAATATCTGAAAAAGAATGGCGTCAGTACCGTAGTAGAGGATGGAAATACGAACGACAAGAATGCGGCGGCTCTCGCCTTAGGCGGTATGACACAGGGAATTTCACCGATCGAAATGGCCTCCGCTTACGGAACCTTCCCGAACGGCGGCATTCATGTCGAACCCACGACATATACGAAAGTAACCGACTCGCAGGGCAACGTTCTTCTGGAAAAGGAACCTGTGGAAACACGTGTCTACGACGAGGGCGTAGCGTTTATCATGACAGATATTCTCCGAACGACGGTAACGAACGGTATCGCAGGCCGCGCCTCCATCGGCGTCGCTCCGATAGGCGGTAAGACAGGAACGACAAACGATAATTACGACGCCTGGTTCGTAGGCTTCACACCTCAGTATACCGCATCGGTATGGATCGGAAATGACGTAAATATCGAACTCTCTCAGGGAAGTGCGGCGGCAGCGGCCCTCTGGAGCAAAGTAATGCGCCAGATCGCGCCGAAAGCGACAACCACCAGCTTCCGTTCTATGCCGGACAACGTCTATGTCAGCGAAGGAGAATATTTCGTCAAAGGCACATCGCGCACCGGTCAACCGATCTCCTCCTATCAGGAAGATACCATTGACGAGATATTTTATGATGAAGAGGGCAGAGCGTACACTCTGGATCCTGAAACAGGAGAAAAGATTTACGTATCTGCAGATCCGGATACCGACGAAGGTTCCGGAGAGGGCACGGAGGATCCGGACTCGCCGCCTGTAACCGATCCAAACGCAGATCCCAACAATACGACGGATCCGAACAACAATCAGAATCCGAGCGGATCTAGCGTCGATCCGACGCCGGCCACCAATCCAGACGAGAATCAGACGACAGGCAATCCAGACGGAGTCGTTGACGACAGGTGATGAAGTAATTAACGGTAATTAA
>CAZGBL010000107.1:0-6903 GCA_964523955.1 uncultured Oscillospiraceae bacterium
ATACAGAATATAGCTTATACAGGCTGTGCTTCAAAACACGAAGCCCCTTGCTGCCGAGACGTCCGAAAAGCCGAATATCGTCGATTTTTCTTGACAATATAGAAGGAAGCGAATATAGTTTAAGTGGATAAATTCAACAGGTCGATAAAGGTCAGGCGTGAAGGATGTTTTTCTCATGGTGAGAAAAGGGTCGATTTTGTCATCGACAGACAGTGTTTTCGCCGCTTGAGCCATGTTGGCCGGAGGCAAAAAGCTGCGGCCTTTAAAAGTAAAAGGTTTAGGAGCTAAAAAGTTCATATACGCATTAATAGAGGAGCGGATTTGATCAGTATTCCGGCGGAGGCTCTGCCAGCCGGGGAAGCCGGAAGAAAGGCAGATCTGCCGAAACGGATGCGGGGCAGTCTGCATCAGGTTGGGGCATGATTCGAACAGGACATGCACTCTCACTTTTCGGACGCTGTAAATGAGGCGGACCGGACTTTCACAAAGTGGTGGAGCTATTGATTGAGGAAGCATTTTCAGACAATAGGTATGCCTATTGTCTGTTTTGTTTTTTATCGATGTCATCTCAGGATCTTTCGATTCGGTTTTGAATCATCGGAAACAGCGGGATTTATGTAAGTCGCTGCAAATGGCAGGGCAGAGGACGATGAAGCGGGATCCTCTGAATTCAGGTATGAGAGTGTCAATTCATAAATTCCGGCGGGAATCATTTACGTGATTCCATCTGTTCAAATTTGTTTTTTCGGACGCTGCGCACTGTGGGTGCGCGGAAGTCCATCAGGAGAGTTGTTGAAAAGGAGGTAATTTTCAATCATGCAATGCATATTCAAACACCTAAAATACCTGCTCGTCGTTCTAGTACTCTCATCTGCGGTGATACTCGGTCTTACGGCCTGTGCGCCTGCAGATGCGGGAACGGATTACGGTTCGAGCATGGTAGGAACATTCTGGGCGCTGGTACCGCCGATCGTAGCGATCGCTCTGGCTCTTATCACCAAAGAAGTACACAGTTCATTATTTGCAGGCATCGTAGTAGGAGCCCTTTTCTACACGAAGTTTAACATCCTCAGTACGATCGATGTTGTTCTTAAGGACGGCTTTATTGGAAGCCTGTCAGATGCAGGCAATGTGGGAATTATTCTTTTCCTTGCGATTCTCGGCATCATGGTAGCGTTGATGAATGCAACAGGAGCTTCAAAGGCTTATGGAGAATGGGCGCGCAGAAAGATTAAGACGAGAAACAGTTCTATTTTCGCTACATTCGCGCTGGGCGTTCTGATCTTCATTGACGACTATTTTAACTGCCTTACTGTGGGAAGCGTTATGAGGCCGATTACGGATACGCACAATGTATCCCGTGCGAAGCTGGCGTATATTATCGATGCGACGGCGGCGCCGATCTGTATGATCGCGCCGATTTCTTCCTGGGCCGCTGCAGTTTCCGGCTTTGTAGAGGGTTATAACGGCATTGAGCTCTTTATCAGAGCGATTCCATACAACTTTTACTCTCTGATGACCATCGTCATGATCATCGGAATTACAGTGATGAAGTTTGATTATGGTCCGATGCGTGTTCATGAAAGAAATGCGATTTTACATAATGATTTATACACGACGCCGGACAGACCTTATGCAGGTTTGGAAGCGGAAGGAGAAGATGAAAAGAGCAAGGGCAGCGTAGTTGACTTAGTCCTGCCGATTATCGTACTTATCGTCGCCTGTGTGCTTGGCATGATTTATACGGGCGGATTTTTCGACGGCGCAAGCTTTATCGATTCTTTTGCAAACAGTGATGCGACTTACGGCCTGCCGTTAGGCTCTGGGATCGCCATGATTATCACGTTCGTCTACTACATCTGCAGAAGACTTATTTCATTTACACAGGCGATGTCCTGCATTCCGGAAGGTGTAAAAGCGATGGTTCCGGCGATTCTCATTCTGACTTTCGCGTGGACATTATGCAGCATTACAGGTCTCCTGGGAGCTGACGTGTTCGTAGCGGAGGCTATGGAAAGCACTTCTGCAGGTCTGAAAATCATGCTTCCTGCCATTATTTTCGTCGTTGCTGCTTTCCTCGGTTTTTCCACGGGTACTTCGTGGGGCACGTTCGGTATTCTCATTCCGATTGTTACAGGATTATTCCAGGCAGGCGATCCTATGCTGGTGATCGGTATTTCTGCATGCTGTGCAGGCGGCGTCTGCGGCGATCACTGTTCGCCGATCTCCGATACTACGATCATGGCGTCTACCGGTGCGCAGTCGAACCACATTAATCACGTATCGACGCAGCTGCCTTATGCGATGACTTGCCTGGCGGTTTCTTTCGCAGGATATATTATCGCAGGGTTCACAAAATCCGCCTGGATTTCTCTGCCGGTTACGACAATAATTATGATCGCTGTACTTTTCATCATCCGCTCGGTTGTGAAGAAGAACGATTTTCTCGGATCGGATGAATCAAAGAAAGCATAGCTGAGAAAGTGCGTCGGCAGACAATCCGTACAGATGATTTAAATGAAAGAGGGGGCTGCCGCATTAACGGTGCTACTTTCGTTAATGCGGCAGCCCCCTCTTGTCGTGCGCATATTTGTTATTAAATCAAATCAGATAGATGACGAGGTTGATGAGTCCCAGGATACATCCGATCAATGCACCCAGACGCACCACGGTGTTTAACTCTGTCTTCATGGCAGACAGGACGAGCTGTTCGAGCTGCTGATTGTTCATTTCGCGGATGGCCTTTTCCGCAATGCTTCCAATATTTAATCGGCAGATAATGTTGTAGGATTTTTCCATAGCGAAATGGCGGTAGATTTCAAGAATATAAGCTTCAAGATCGAGATTCAGATCGTCAAATGACGCGGCTGCATCGCAGATCTGTTTTGAAAGCAGGCGTTCCGTTTCTTCCTTTATCATCGATCGTATCACCGGCTCACCGTATTGAACGATATAATCGTCGATGGTGTTTTCTATAGCGGAAGCGATACTCGTTATCACAGAGTCTCCAAACATTTTTCCAAGGAAAGAATTCGCCATCATTTCATTGAGCTTTGATTCAAATACCTTGGCGATAATTTGAGCGATATTTCCGTCTTTTAGGCGGGAAGTGATCTTTTCTGTCAGCAAGTCCTGCAGCTTTTCTGCCGATGATTCGATTCGGGATTCTTCCACCAGGCTGAGGAGATATTCATGTATGGTTCTTTCATCTGAACGGAGCTGCTCCTTAAATCGGCGAACCGTTTGTTGAACGGCACCTTGCATTTCGCCGGAGGCCAGATGTTGTTTGACGGCTTCTTCCGTCAGCAGCTGCGTATTGATTACGCTGCTTACGGCTCCTGCAAGCCGTTCCTTGCCTCTTGGAATGACGCCCGGAGTAAAAGGAACTCTGCAGCCGTTTATGTATTTTGCCTCCCTCGGTCGAAAAAGCATTCGGACTGCCAGCCAATTCGTAAAATAGCCGATGATCGTGCCGATCAGCGGACCTGAGATTAATTTTATGATCATAGTTACGCTCCTGTTTTTTGTATATATGCGGTGTTCGTTTTGTGTTATAATAAAAAACGTGTACACGACAGAATCAAAGATTCCTGTGTACAATATCGCTGCACAGGGGACGGTAAATATATTTGAAATATATTTGCGTTCCGCTGGATTTTGCATACAGATATGCCGTTTATACCCATGCTTGGGAAGCGGCAAACAGATAAATGGAGGAAATATATATGAATTTTACGCCTGATCCCGTGGCGTTTACCGTTTTTGGCCTCGATATACGATGGTACGCCGTGCTGATCTGCACCGGGATTTTGCTGGCGGGATTTATCGCGCTGCGGCGTGCGCCGGCACATGGAGTCATCGCTGACGATGCGCTGGATATTATTCTCGTATCGGTTCCTGTGGGAGTAGTAGGTGCGAGAGTGTGGTACGTGCTGTTTAATTGGGAGTATTATCACAGCTTTTATGATGTGATCAATATTCGTGCCGGAGGATTGGCCATTCACGGCGGACTCATTTTCGGGTCGGTTGCTGCGATAATCATGTGCAGAAAAAAGAAATGCAGTCCCTTGGACGTTTTGGATTTCTCATTTCCCTGCATCGCATTGGCTCAGGCGATCGGGCGATGGGGAAATTTTTTCAATCAGGAGGCTCATGGCTCGGCAACGGATCTGCCCTGGGGAATTCTGATCGACGGAGAAAAGGTGCATCCTACTTTTCTCTATGAGTCCATCTGGTGTCTGATTTTATTTTTTGGGCTTTCCGCAGTGGATAAACGCCGGAAATTCAGCGGTCAGACAACGATGTTATATGGAATTTTCTACTCTCTTGAGCGTTTTTTCGTCGAACAGCTTCGCACAGATAGTCTGTTGACAGGACCGAAAAATCTCGTCTTTCCTCTTATAGAAGCCGGATATGATCCTGCGCAGGTGGAAGGCGTCGTTCACATTGGAAACTTTTTTATCTATCCGTTTAAAACGGCGCAGTTTATCAGTCTTTTAGCGTTTATCGGCTGTATTGCGGGGCTGATTTTGTTAAATAGAAGAGATAACAGACGAAATTCGACGGCGGAACAGACTGAGCTGCCAGAAGAACAGAAAGACTGAAAATGCCGTAAAATTAAGGATTTAAGGAGGATATACGAAAAATGAAATTAGGTATCGTCGGACTTCCAAATGTAGGAAAAAGTACGCTTTTCAATGCGATTACAAAGGCGGGAGCAGAAGCGGCAAATTATCCCTTCTGTACGATTGAACCGAATGTAGGCGTCGTAACCGTTCCGGACGAGCGCCTCCAGGTGCTGACGGATCTTTATAAGGCGAAAAAGACGATTTATACTACCATTGAATTTTATGATATCGCAGGTCTGGTGAAGGGGGCTTCTAAGGGTGAGGGCTTAGGAAATAAATTCCTCGGCCATATCCGTGAAGTCGCAGCGATTATTCATGTGGTCAGGTGCTTTGAAGACCCGAATGTCGTCCATGTAGACGGAAAGATCAATCCCCTGTCTGATATAGAAACGATTAATATGGAACTGATCCTCGCCGATATGGAAATGATTGAAAAGGCGATTCAGAGAACGACGAAAAATCTGAAGGGTGATAAAAGTCTTCAGAAGGAATTGGATCTTCTCAATAAAATCAACGATACGCTGGCTCAGGGGCTGTCTGCGAGGACGCTGGATCTGGATGAAGAGGAACAGGCGTTTGTAAAGACGCTGAATTTGCTTTCTTATAAACCGATCATCTACGTGGCGAATGTTTCTGAGGATGACGCTGCGTCTGAGGATAATGAATTTGTGAGTGCAGTGCGTGAGTTTGCTGCAACGGAGGGATCTGAAGTGATCGTGGTGTGCGCTCAGCTGGAGGCGGAGATCGCGGAGCTGGAGGGCGAAGAGAAAACGGAGTTTCTGGAAGATCTGGGAATCAAGGAGTCCGGACTGGACAAGCTGGTCAAATCCTCCTACTCATTGCTGAATCTGATCTCTTATCTGACCGCCGGAGAACCTGAAGTCAGAGCTTGGACGATTACACGAGGAACGAAGGCACCCCAGGCGGCAGGCAGGATTCATTCCGATTTTGAAAAGGGCTTTATCCGCGCAGAAACCATCGATTATGATCAGCTGGTGGCGTGCGGAGGCAATCTGACGGCGGCACGGGAAAAGGGATTGATCCGTTCAGAAGGCAAGGAATATATTGTGAAAGATGGCGATGTGATTCACTTCCTGTTCAATGTGTAGTTAATTCATGCGCAGAGGAATCGAAACCCTTGGAGTCGGCCGAATATGCTGAAAATTCAAGGGTTTTCTTTTATCGCAAATATAGCATGAAGGCGATATTTCCGAGCAGAATGGGAATTTGCTGTTAAGAATAGTAACGCAGGGAGCGGTTTTTTCTGAAGAATAAAGAAAGGAATGATTTGCAGCATGATAGGTACGATTTACAATACGGCGATGATATTGGTAGGGAGTGTAACGGGAAGTATTTTTCGAAGAGGGCTGAAGGAAAAGCATCGCGTTGTCTTGTTTGATGCCATGGGACTGGCTGCGGCCGGCGTAGGAATCAATGCTATAGCAAAAAATATGCCTAACAGCGAATATCCCGTACTCTTTATTATCAGTCTGGCTCTGGGGGGTCTGCTGGGTACGATTCTGGACGTCGATGGAGCGTTCAACAAACTGACGAATAAGTCAGGGAATGAAAGTTTGGGTCAAGGGCTTTCTACGGCGATACTTTTATTTTGTATCGGAACGTTGTCTATTTTGGGTCCTATAGAAAGCGCTATTAACGGAAACCATACATTTTTATTCACCAATGGCACTTTGGATCTTGTCACTTCGATGGTTCTGGCGTCGACCTACGGAATCGGCATAGCGATTTCTGCAGGGGTGTTGTTTTTGTGGCAGGGCGGCATTTACCTGGCTGCGCTTTATCTGCAGAATTTTATGTCAGACGCCTTGATGACCGAAATTTCACTGGTGGGAGGATTTTTGATTCTTTGTTCGGGACTTTCCATCTTAAATATCAAGCCGTTTAAGACGATGAATCTGCTGCCATCGCTTTTCGTTCCGGTGATTTTTTTCCTCGTTAAGGCGCTGATTTTATAGACGAGAGCCGGATGTCTCCGCCATTCTTGCGTATTTTACGCAGCTTAACTGAAAGATTGCAGTCCAGCGAAGGCCGAACAATTTCTGTCGGGCAATTTCTGTATAGGTTCCGCGCACTGCAGCAAAGCTGCATGCGGAACCGTAAGCAGCAATGTAAAATACGGCAGCGCAGCCCGGAAAGCGGGCGGAGGAGGACAGTTTTCTGCCTGTTGTAAGCCTTGCGGGTTCCATTTTCGACTTTCGGCGGATTTAAAATAAGATTTAAGAAATCCAAAATATATATTGACAATGAAACATAT
>CAZGBL010000108.1:0-1839 GCA_964523955.1 uncultured Oscillospiraceae bacterium
CGGCGGCAGAACTGTTATCGCAGGGGCATCCGGCCATTTTTCCACAGCAGAGCGCCAGTCCCGGCGGCAATGTCTTATTTCTCAGGCTTCCAGGAGTTCTTAAGCCCTACGATCTGGTTGAATACTTTTTTGCCCGGCTTGCTGAGTTTTACATCTTCGATATAATAGCCGTGGCGGAAAAACTGATACCGGTCTCCCGGCTCCGAGTCTGCGATGCACGGTTCTGCAAACGCATTATGAACGATCAGGGTATCCGGATTGGAAACTTCCGTGCCCGTCTCGTCCGGCTTTAAAAGATAATCGAAGTCGCGGACTGTGATCGGCACTGCCGTTTTCGCGTCTGCCCAGTGAATCGTACCCTTGACTTTCCGGCCCTCAAATCCTGAGCCGCTTCTCGTCTCCGGATCATATGTGCAGTGAAGTTCTGTGATATTGCCTTCTTCATCTTTTACAAAATCGTTGCAGGTGATAAAATATGCACCTTTAAATCTGACCTCGTTCCCCGGAAAAAGTCGGAAATATTTTTTTACAGGAACTTCCATAAAATCTTCCCGCTCCACATAGAGTTCACGGGAAAATGGCACTCTTCTCGTGCCGAAAGTTTCCGTATCCTTGTTGTTTTCGATTTCGCATTCTTCCGTCCGGCCTTCCGGATAATTCGTGATAATCACTTTAATCGGATCGAAGATGACATTTCTGCTCTCCACCTTCGACTGAAGATCTTCTCTGATACAGTGCTCCAGCTGACCTACATCTACCGTACTGTTTGACTTCGCTATACCGATTCGATCACAGAAATCGCGGATCGCTTCCGGCGTATATCCTCGTCTTCTGAGACCGGAAACCGTCGGCATACGCGGGTCGTCCCAGCTTTCCACAGCGCCTTCATCTACCAGCTTCTTCAGAAGACGTTTGCTCATCAGCGTATTTGTCACATTAAGACGGGCAAACTCGATCTGCTTCGGCGGATTTTCCCACTCTGACTCTCTGAGGACCCAGTCGTACAGAGGACGATGGTCTTCAAATTCCATGGTGCAGATCGAATGTGTTACACCTTCGATCGCATCTTCGATGGGATGCGCAAAATCGTACATCGGGTAAACGCACCATTTGCTGCCCGTGTTGTGATGCTCTGCATGGGCGATTCTATAAAGAACAGGATCACGCATGTTCATATTTGGAGACGACATATCGATCTTCGCTCGAAGAACCATTTCTCCATCCGCATATTTCCCGTCCCTCATATCCTCAAAAAGCTTCAGATTTTCTTCCACGCTTCTGTTCCTGTACGGACTCTCTTTTCCCGGCTCCGTCAGCGTACCCCGGTACTCCTTCATCTCGTCAGCATTGAGACTGCAGACGAAGGCCTTCCCCTTCTTTATGAGCCTGACCGCACACTCATACATAGTATCAAAATAATCCGACGCAAACCGTACTTCATCCCAATCAAAGCCCAGCCACTTTACATCCTCCATGATGGACTCCACGTATTCCGTATCTTCTTTCAGCGGATTCGTGTCGTCAAACCTCAGATTGCACAGCCCGTTATACTTCGCAGCTGTAGAAAAATTCAAACAGATGGATTTCGCATGTCCGATGTGAAGATAGCCGTTCGGCTCCGGAGGAAAACGAGTCTTTATCGGTCTGTTGAAAAGATTGTCTTCCAGATCTTTTTCAATAATATTGTGAATGAAGTTGACGCTTTCACGCGTCGGCTTTTCCTCTTCCGGCTTCTTGGGTTCCGCCATTTCCGTCCTCCTAAATTCGATCATATCGTCTATTTGCAATACGCGCGTTTCGTTTTACCTTACTTTCGTTTTACCTTACTTTCGTTTTACC
>CAZGBL010000108.1:1939-6798 GCA_964523955.1 uncultured Oscillospiraceae bacterium
TTTCGTTTTACCTTACTTTCGTTTTACCTTACTTTCGTTTTACCGCACGTCTCGTCTTTACTTTATAAACCTTTTCTTCCAGCACTTCTGCCTCTTCTGGTTCTTCCTGTTTTTCCGCCTTTTTATTCAACTTTTCCGCTTTTTTCCGCGCTTTTTCTTTTTCCGCGTTAATGAGCTTTACAGCTTCTTCCACACTGATATTCTTTTCTTTAGCAAGTTTATATGGATTTGTATTGATGGATGCCGCAATGTTCTGCGCCGTACCATCCTCCTTAGCCTTTTTCTGATCGCGGAAAGTCATAACCATCATGACGATGATCATCAGGAACATGAGTCCCATATACCCCAGACCGGTATCCGACTTTTTCGTAGAAAAATCCACGACTGCGTTCTCACCCAACTGATTTCCCTCGTCAGAAACCAGCGAACCGTCTACCGTCACCGTATATTTTTCCTCCTGAACGAGATCATTTTCCGTCAAAAGACAGATTTTTTGGGAATCCTTGCTGTCATAAATAATTTCAAAGTCCACATCTTTACCATCGCTGTCTTTCAGAGTGATCTTATCTTTGTTTGTAGCCTGGGTATCCTTTGCGGATACAGCTTCATTGAAGAAAAGTTTTATCATGACATTTCGTACTTCGACCTTTTCATATCCGCTTTCCGGATTAGAATCCGTGAGCTCGAAGCTCGCCGCATTCGCCGGCACAGCAAACAGCGCCGTGAGCAGCATCGCTGACATCACGATCCCTGCAAATCGCTTCATTTCTTATTCCTCCTAAGCTGTCTGAAAAATTCTTTTAAAATCCGTGAGCACTCTTCTCCCAAAATCCCTGTCTCAACATATGGATGATGGTTCAGATGAGGCTCTGCTGTTATATTCATCACCGATCCACAGGCTCCTGTTTTCGGATCCTCCGTGCCGATAAAAAGATTTCTGATTCTCGCATGAACGATAGCGCCTGCGCACATGGCGCAGGGCTCCAGCGTCACATACATATCACAGTCTGTCAGCCGCCAGCCGCCGACAGCAAGAAGCGCCTGCTTCATCGCCAGCACTTCAGCATGCGCGAAAGGGTCTTTTTTTTCCTCTGTCCGATTTCGCGCCTTTGCTATAACTGTTCCATCCTTTACGATCACTGCGCCTACAGGAACCTCTCCTGCGGCCGCGGCTTCACGAGCAAGACTCAGCGCTTCTTCCATAAAACGCTGAGCCGTATTTTCCCTGTTCATCCCATGCTTCTCTTACTGGAGCACCGGCAAAACGCTGTGCAGCTGTTTCGTCGTAGACAGGATAACATTTGTCTGGGTACGCTTGATGCCGTGAAAGCTCTTAATTCTATTCATGATCATCTCGAGTGTATGTGTATTTGTCGTAGTAACTTTCAGCATATAGTCGTACTCGCCCGTTATGTAATGGCATTCCAGAATCTCCGGTTCTGTCTCTACAAAATCGAGAAATGCCTGCGTCTGCGACGTCGATTCCAAACCGATGCTGATCATGACCGAAAGATCCTTTCCCAGAAGTTTTGGATCGAGAATTACCGTGTATTTACTGATAATGTTTGAATTTTCAAGTTTTTTCAGCCGCTCGCTCACGGCGGAAAGAGAAAGATTGACCTTTCTGCTCAATTCTGAAATCGATACTCTGGAATTTTCCTGCAATACTTCTAAAATTTTTACGTCGATAACGTCCATTTGTAATATTTTCCCTCCGGACAAATTTTAAGTAATGCGCCGCGTTTAAAATCAAAAAAATGACCTTCAGCGCAACACAATTTCAATCAATTGTACCATACGGAAGGAAAAATGCAATGCGAAACGGCGGATTGCACTAATTTTTTTCACATCAGAAACAGAAAATACTATGGTTTAATAATACTCCACTTGCGCATTTTTGCCCAACCGTTCAAGCATCTTGGCCATGTTCTGTACGATCCTGACCTTGATATTCAGGCTGACCGGAGCGTCCATGCTCTGATGCGCAGGATTATTGGCCTGCCCCATCATGAATATGATATCCGTGCAGTCCTGAACGAGCATCTTCACCAGTTTAGAAGCTCCGTCCTTCCTGCTGAGATCAATCGCATCTCTCGGTCTCACATTGCTTTCATATTCTTCCAGATATTTTCCCAGAAGCTTTTCCGCCGCTGACAGGGTCAGAATGCCTTCTGTGACGAGATCAATGCCTTCCAGATAGGCGATAGGAGGAATTTCCTCATCGTAATATTTCAGCTCGACACTTAGTTTTTTTCCAATCTCCCGGGCCACAATTTTCGACGTCGTCCCTCCGCACACGATTTTTCTGCCTGACGTCATCAGGAGGGATCTTACTAATACGCCGTCCTTTTCCGGATCAGAAGCCGGTCCTACCATCACGCGGGTTACAGAACGAGGCATGATACGAACTGCTGCCACAGTCGTATCGTCTCCTGCCTCGCCTTCGTACAGATGATCGCAGATGTCCAGAAGCTCCTGCGTCATCATGCGGGCCGACATATTCGACCGATAATTTCGCTGAATGAATTCCATCACATTAACGCGTTTCCATCCCAGATTGATCAGCCTGCCGATTCCTGCATGAATTACACCGTCGGAAAAAGAAATGATCATATCGTCCGGCTGTGCGATAAAATGTGATTCCCAGACTTCTTTTCCGCTGATGACCCGCATGGTCTTCTCCGGTTCTTCCAGTACCCCGTCTCTCACCATGACGAATTCCGGACCGTCGAATTCCGCTGTATAGACTTCGCCGTTATGTTTTACTCTGACGATGGTAAACGTAGAATAAGCGATTCCTCGAACGCTGCAGACAGGCAGAGTCTCCGAAATGGTCTCTACGCACTCATCGATATCCGCGTCTCCGCTCATGAGGGTCGAAATGATTTTGCTGGTCAGGGTCGCTAAAATATTTGCTTTTACGCCGCTTCCCATTCCATCAGCCAGCACCAGAATCGTCTCATCAGGCTTTCTGATGACGTTCACCATATCCCCGCACAATTCCTCGCCTTTTTTGAGCAGACTCTCACTGTATGTATCCACATAATAGTTATTTGCTTTCATTATACCACCCGTCTTCATCTGCCACGAGCATGGACTTGAGTTTATTGACAGCCAGCTTTGTCTCTGCTGTAGTTTCGCCCAACAGGCTGGCGATTTCCTGCGCGATTCTCATCTGTTTCTGCACCACATCCTGCGCCACATTGACCGCTTCTGCGCGCATCTGACGCTCTTTTCCATACTTTTTCGCTGCCTCTGTCATATCATCGATAACGATAGTGTACAGATTATGCCGCGGAATCCGGAAAAAAGTCACGCCCAGAACTTTTCCGAGCTTATCGCATTCCACTCTGTCGCTGATCACATCCACCTCTTTCATCCGTGCATCTTCGATAAATTCTGTCAGCATGATCTCTCTGACATCCTCGCCGAGATACGTTTCCTTGGTGCCGCCCAGGATTTCTAACGCCTTTGGATTTACATCTGCAATCTTCATGTTTTTATCCGTCAGGACGATACCATTCGGCATAAATTCAAACAGATGATTTGACTCCGCCTCCGCTCGATCCCGCGCATACGGAATGCACATAAACGGATCCGCCATGCCCCGATACACGGCGATCGCCTTGTCCCTGCACGTCGGATAACCGCATCCGCTGCAGTCCAGCATATGGCTCCGTTTCGTCTTCCCTACCAGAGCCAGCAGGTCACGTATTTCCTCCTCTGTCGGCATAGGCTCATAAAAATCCATTCTAATATATTGTTTGCTGATATCTGCTTCTGCAAACTCTGACGGATTCGGATCGCTTTCCTTATTTGTGTCCTTTACCGTGAACAGCCAATGATCCTTTCCGCTGAACGTATCTTTTCCCGCCATACGCATGATGGGTCCTCCCAGGCAGCTGTTCTGACACCCCATCAACTCCATGAAATAGCCCTTAAGCGATTCATTCATATCCTTAAAGGTATCTTTGATACGAGTTGATCCGTCTATCGTCCAGAGCATATAGTTATATTTTATATCGCTTTTGAGAGCCCGGAAGACGCCGCCGGACTCGTCGAAATACCTCGCACGGTAATTAGACACCATTACGGTTTCAGGATCCTCTTCCTGCGTAATCTGAACATCTGCCCCTTTCATCCAATCTTCCAATTCCTCAAAATTGATGTAGGCGTCGATCAGCTCTCCGTTATAGGAAATATCAGCCAGCTTCTGACATGCAATGCAGGGACCTACCGCTACGACGCGGATATCTTCTCCATATGCTTTTCGCATCATCTTGGCGTGAGCTTCAATAGGCGTATCTACCGGCGCTAAATATTTCATCAATTCAGGGTAGTATTTCTGAATGAGAAAATTAGAAGACGGACAGGCGCTTGTAAAGATGTTCGTCATCTCATCCGCTTCCGCCAGCTTTTCATACTCTTCCATGACACGCATCGTACCTATCGCAGTTTCTTCCACTCTGAAGACGCCCAGCTTTTTCAGCGCCAGCGCCAGCTGACGGAAGTTCGCCTGCATGAAATATTCGCTGAAAGTCGATGAGATAGAAAAGTACACCCTTTCCCCTTTCTCAATCATCAATTTCACTCGATCTATTTCGCTTAAAAGATCTCTGGCATCCTGCGGACAGACGAGATAACATTTACCGCAGTAAATACAGCGTTTCTCATCAATTTTTGCTTTTTCCGACAAGATGGAGATCGCTTTTACCGGACAGGCGCGTACACATTTATAGCAATTTTTACAGTTCGCGCCTTTCAGCTTCATAATCAAATTATTTTTTCTGTTTTCGCCACCCATAAATTAACACCTCTCAGGAAAAAATCTCTCTGCCGTTTTGCACGGCCGTGCTGTC
>CAZGBL010000109.1:0-6782 GCA_964523955.1 uncultured Oscillospiraceae bacterium
GCAGCAGTAACCGCGGCAACAGCCCGTTGTTACAAGTATTGTGATAGTTTCACGTGAAACATAAGACATAGTAATAAAAATCATTTGATATGTAGATGGGGTATTGAGATATGCATGATTCAAAGAAAAAGATTTTGGTTGTAGAAGATGAAAAATCAATTTCAGATATTATAAAGTACAATTTAGAAAAAGAAGGATTTGTCGTATATACATCGTACGATGGAGAGGACGCTTTGGTAAAACAGATAGCTCACGATCCTGATTTGATTTTGCTGGACGTGATGCTGCCAAAAATCGATGGATTTACCGTATGTAAGAAAGTTCGGGAAAAGAGTACAGTCCCTATTATCATGCTGACTGCAAAGGAAGAGGAAGTGGATAAGGTTCTCGGCCTGGAACTGGGAGCCGACGATTATATGACGAAACCTTTCGGAATGAGAGAGCTTTTAGCGAGGATCAAAGCGAATATCAGAAGAGCGACATTGGCGCCGGGTTCTGATATCGATAAGGCGGAAGCAAATGTGAAAGAGTTCGGAAACCTGACCATCGATTTGAATCGCTATGAGATCAGAAAGAACGGTAATATTTTGGAATTGACACTCAGAGAGTTTGAGCTGCTCAGATATCTTGCGGAGAGGGAAAATAAAGTCTTTTCAAGAGAACAGCTTCTGGAGGAAGTCTGGGGGTACGAATATTATGGCGACATCAGAACGGTTGATGTTACTGTCAGAAGGTTAAGAGAGAAACTTGAAGACGATTCAAGCAATCCTCGCTATATTTTGACGAAAAGAGGTATCGGCTATTATTTCAGGAGGCCATAAAAGTTGTTGAAGAAAACGATGAACAGCATAAAATGGAGAATAGTTGCGGTCTTCTTCGTGATTGTGTTTATAGTTATGACAGTTGCCGGGGTTTTTGTTACTAATAAGTTGGAGTCGTACGAGATCGATTCCATTCGTACAAAATCTTTTAAAACATTGGATATCGTTATGCTTTCCATGCCTTTTAAAACGTATAACGCGATGGATGGCCATCAGGAGGAAATTCAGGCGATCGTCGATGAATGGCAGACAGGAACAGATTATGATCTTTATGTTATCGATACCAACTTTAAAATTATCGCTGCCAATAATACATCTATTGTCGGGAAATCGGCAATTGACACGCTTAATGAGAATGTGATTGTAAAAGCGCTGCAGGGCGATCAGGCGCAAGGGCAGGATACGTTATCAGGTTCGATCCCCGTGCTGAACGCAGCGAAACCGATTCAGGGCATAGATGATGAAACCATCATCGGTGTTTTATATTTGAGTGCGAATTTGACCAGTGTATATGACACGACGAATGAGTCAAAAGTTATTTTTATTCAGGCCATGATTATCGCACTGATCATTACTATTATACTTTCCTTTTTTATTACGAACAGTATCACAGCGCCTATAAACGATCTGACAGAAAAGGCGGAAAAAATGGCATCCGGCGATTTTTCCCAGATAATAAAAGGAAAATCCAACGATGAAATCGGACGCCTGGCAGATATGTTTAATATACTGCGCCGAGAGTTGGACTATAACATAAGTGAGATTTCTAATGAAAAAAATAAATTAGAGACGATTTTAAAGTATATGGCGGACGGCTTGATCGCCGTAGATATTTCCGGAGAGATCATTCATGTAAACGCGGCGGCGAGAGCTCTCTTAGATCTTTCAGACGAAGATATTTCACAGTTTAATTTTTCTGATATTCTTAAAAAATTAGGCAAGAAAGATATTGCAGACGGGGTGAAACGTATCACATCCAGTGAAGTGATGAGCGAGGTAGCACAATATCATTCCAATATTCTTTCCATCAGATACGCAAGGTTTACGGCGGAGGATAACAATGATATCGGCGTCATCATGCTGATTCAGGATATTACGGAAAGTCAGAAGCTGGAGCAAATGCAGACAGATTTTGTAGCAAACGTTTCCCATGAGCTCCGAACTCCTCTGACAACGATCAAAAGTTATACGGAGACACTGTTGGAAAGCAACATCGAGGATGAGGAAACCAGAAGAAATTTTCTTACGGTTATCGATGATGAGGCGGAACGTATGACGCGCCTCGTCAAGGAACTTCTTCAGTTGTCGAGACTCGACAATAACAGAGAAAAGCTGAACCTGAAAGAGCTCGATATCAATACTTTGCTGAACGACTGCGCAAAAAAGATTATGCTGACAGCTCAGGCAAAGCAGCAGAGTGTGGAGTGTCTGTTTGACAACGACATTCAGCTCCATATTTTTGCCGACCGTGATCGAATACAGCAGGTTATCCTCAATGTGCTGACGAACGCTATAAAGTATACGCAAGAGGGCGGAAGCATCCGAATCGATTCGTGTACAGAAGGCGACGCGGTAAAAATTACGATAGAAGATAACGGAATAGGCATCAATGATGCAGAGCTTTCCCGTATTTTTGAGCGCTTTTATCGCGTAGATAAAGCGCGTTCACGCTCTATGGGCGGAACAGGGTTAGGTCTTTCTATCGCCAAGCAGATCGTCGAAGTGCATAATGGGACGATTACCGCTCAAAGCCGGGAAGGAGAAGGTACGACGATGACGATCATGCTGCCGATGACGTGGAGCAGAGGAAGAAGAAATATTGAATAAAACAAGCGCCAGACATCTCCCCTTTCTGCGCTTTCTATGGGGCTTAACAGAAAACTTTCAACGAGATAAACTATAAATGCAGCTGGCTTTTGTATATCGTTCTTTGTGAAGGGAAATCGTGTTTTGAAAAAAATCATTAAATTCACAGGCGCGCTTATTATCGCCGTCTTACTTGCGGGATTTTTCGTTTTTTTCGATTTTGACGCCTCAGAAATGAAGTTTGTCACCGTGTCGGATGAAGAGGAACTGGTAAATGCGCTGATTGATAATTTCGATACGGGATATGAATCGGTAATTATAAGGACAAAAGGCTTTAAAATCGATCGGGAAAAAATAGCTTCTTATATTTCAGCTGAGATTTCTAATGATGCAGAAGATCTGTGCGTGATGCCGGCGAGTTATACGGCAGGTCTGTTTAATGTGGTTGATCTATGGCAGTTTCGGCTCTATTTTGACGATACTAAGAGCAGACACAACGGTAAATCAGAACTGACGGACAGTTTGAATAAGACCCTGGGCAATGCAAATGCAGAGGAAAGAGAAGGAATCGCTTATTCGGAGGAAGAAATCGCTGCGGCACAGGCGAAAGTCAGCGCGGAATTGGATCGTATTTCCGCGGAAATTATTGCTGAGGCGGGAAGCGATGAAATCCAAATGCATCGTTTGATTTTCAACTATCTATGTGATCATGTAGAGTATGATTATACGTTAAGTGAGGCGATCGTCAATGGCGATTGGACGAATGCTATAAGGAAGAACAGAGGCTCTTATGGGGCTCTTGCAGCAGGAAGGACCGTATGCTCCGGTTATGCAGCTGCATATAAGGCGATCTGCGACAGATTGGGATTAGATTGCTGGATTGCCGAAAGCGAAGATCACGCATGGAATCTTATACGTGTAGATGGATTCGTTTACTGTGTGGACGTTACCAGCGGAGATCAGGATACGTGGATTGCAGATCAGTTTTTTATGGCAGATCCTGCGGAATATGAAACAGAATACGGTTATATCATCAGTGAAAACTGCTTTGTACCGGAGAGATTCCGGACATAGTATAAGCGTCAGAAAGGTTATGCATCGATGAAGTACGGCGCTGTTGAAAAGGAGAAATTCCGGATAGAACAAGCGCCGGATGCCCCGCGTCTGTAAGCGGCGGGTTCTATCTTAGCTTTAAAAATCAAGCGGCTGCCCTCTTTCATCCGAAAGACAGCAGCTTGCCATATAGTGAAAATTGTATCAGTAAAAAATTACAGGAGAGCGTTCTGAAATTATCTGATAGGGCTGAGCCGCCTGAGCATGCGCTGACAGCCGAACAGACCTTTGGTCTTATTTCATTTTATATGAAACTATCGGACTGTTTCGGAGCTCTTCGTATTTTTTGTCAAAAATGGCTGATCGATAAGATGAAACTTCAAATTCGCGCGTATACGAGACGCTGTCGGTTCATATTCTTTTACAGGGGGAATCTGATATGTTAGAACACACTTTGATTTCAGAAAATCGTGAATCTCTAGAGGTTACAGCTGTGTCTGATGTGACCAGCTTTGATGAAAATTCGGTACTCATTTTACTGGAAGAGGGAGCTTTATCGGTGAAGGGGCATTCGCTCAGAATTACGCAGCTTGACCTCGATACAGGCAGAGCGGCTCTGAGCGGAGAAATTATAAGTTTAACTTATATGAAGGGAGCTGCAGAAAATGGAGGCAGCTTTCTGAAAAAATTAATGAGATGATGATATGAGTTCTGAAAAAATCAGTTGGCTGCTTGAAATGGTTCATGATTTTCTGGATTCTGGAATTGGCCATATTCTGGGCAATGCTTCTGTAGGGCCCGTGACCGGCTACGCATACATCGTTTCGCAGCTCAGAGAGATGTTTATCATGGTTGTCTGCGGCGCATGCATCGCTTTCCTGTTTGAAGTCTATGAAAGCATATTGTCAGATACCGGGAAACGTGGTGCAATTGGCGTGGTCTTGGATCTATTATTCTGCGTTATGTCAGCTTTGGTGGCAGCCCGTTTCTGGTATGTCAGCAGCTGCGGCAGAATCAGCTTCCATGAGGCTGCCGCCATGCTCGCAGGAATACTCCTGGGAAGACTCGTCTTTGCCTTTAAAAATTCCAAACCCGTTCGTACGCTGGCGGCTGTTTATGTTATAATGCTAATAACAGCATATATTGTGATCGTCTGAGATACAGCAGATATGGGGTATTTTATGGGCAAAAGGAGCGGCAAAAAGAAGAAAACGCATGAAAGGATTGAAACCGATACAGTTATAGATCTCGACGCTCAGCGTGAGGCGAGAAGGCAGCAGTTGAGAGAAGCTGCGGCAGAATCGCGCAGGCGGCGCGGCGTCCGGGAAGAAGCGTCAGGATACGATTATTATGGATATAAATTAGATGGGGCGGAGATATCCCCCGAACAGCCAGACAGTCTGAAAAAGCCTGTACAGGAGAAAAAAACGCGTAAAAAGAGGCTGACGCCGGGCAGGATTATTCTATTGGCAGCAGTCCTTTTTATCGTCATCTGTGTCTTCTGTTCTGCATGGAACATCATAACTTTGAAAGTGAAAGAACGTGAAAGCAAAGACCGTATAGAGGAGCTGGAAGCCCAAAAACAAGAGTTAGAACAGGAAGTCGGCAAAATCGGCACAGAGGAGTACATCGAGGAGCAGGCAAGAAGATGGCTGAAGATGGCAAAATCTGGAGAAATTATCTATGTTTTTGGAGACAGCGATTCGGATAACGATGTATAGAAGTAGAAATGCGATTCGGAGACAGTGACACATGGCAGAGTTAATAAAAGAAGTTATCGTGGTAGAAGGGCGTGATGATATCGATGCGGTTCAGAAGGCCGTTAATGCCGATATCATCGCGACCCATGGCTATGGCATCAGTGCGGCCACATTAGAACGTATCCGGCACGCTTATAAAACCCGGGGCATTATCATACTGACTGATCCGGATCACGCCGGAAACAGAATCAGAAAACGTCTGACCGATCTATTTCCCGAAGCGAGGCAGGCCTATGTTTCGAGAAGTGAAGCTACGTACAGAGATGATATCGGGATAGAAAACGCTGGTCCCGAGGTTATAAGAAAAGCGATAGAAACGGCTGGGAGAACGCTGACAGAGCAAAAAATGGAGTTCGACGAAGCGGATATGTCGTATTACGGTTTGGCGGGACAAGCCAATTCCAGGGAGCTGAGGGACAGATTAGGCAGAATGCTCGGTATCGGTTACGGCAATGCGAAATCCTTTTTAAAGAGGCTCAATAATTATGGGATTTCCAGAGAAAAGCTGGAATCCTGTCTCTTGAAAATCAAGGAGAAATAAAATGTTAAAGGTAATCGAGCAGGGCGCGTATATGAATCAGATCAATAAGACGGGCGATGGCAAATTTACGGCTAAAACGACATATCTCGGTACACGGTATGAATGCGACGCGGTCATTTTCGCCGATGCGCGACAGATGAAGATGGAAAAGGTGATCTATGCGATTCACCGTACGCCGGGGAACGAAGGTCTTATAGAGAGCGAGATTCCGGAATTGGCAGGCGCGCCCTGTACATTTGACGGGAGCAAGGCGATAAAACCTCTGCCGGATTATGACGGAAATGGATTCATCAAAGAGCTTCTGCTCGAAAATCTGAGAGGCATCAATCAGGCTGAAATGTATATGCTTGAGGAAATCGGAATTCCGGATCCTATCTCCTATGAGGAATATTGGAGGGATAAAAAGGAAAACTACTGCAGGCCTTATACCGGCAGAATGCCGGATATTTACGAATGGCCGATGCATTCTGACTATCTGAAGCATTACAAAAATCGGAACCTTTATAATAAATATAAACAATATACCATACTCAGCGACGGCGGGGATGAAGCTGTTATCAGCGGCACCTACCAGGACAGCTTTCATGAAATGTACGCACAGCTGACTTATTCGCAGATCAGCAGGAGAATCACCGACTTTGATATGACGCTGAGAAGATGGCCTTTTGCGGCGTGCTTTGAAATGGATCACATGTGCGCGGGACTTTTTATCGGAAGAGATATCGACGAGTTATCGAAGCGCGAAACAGGATCGTTGATCGGAGGCTCTACGGGCTGTTTTCATCTTGTGGATATCGTTGC
>CAZGBL010000110.1:0-6778 GCA_964523955.1 uncultured Oscillospiraceae bacterium
ATTTTCTTTTAGATCTATAACAAGCGCCAGGCCGGATGTTTTTCCGCCGCCATTGAACATGACGAAAGAATCTTCGTACTTACCTTTCTTCATCCGCATCCTTCTTTATATCTGCAGCCAGATCTTCATCGCTCAGCTCAGATTCAAGAGCGCGGTTTACTATAAAATCTTCGTCCAGCTGTTCCTCAGCTCCGTCCACATGCCAGATCCACGTTCCTGTAGTGCTCAAATGCGTCTTCTGACTGCTCATCTGAATAACCTCGATCTCATCGCCGTCTTCGATCGAAAGGCCGTCTCCCGTCCGAATACGTCCCGAATTCAGGAAAACGGTATCCTTCTGACTTCCATTGATAAAAATCTTGCTGGCCGATGTAAAATTCTCTCCTGTGATATACAGATAATCTCCCACAGCTACGATATCCTTTACCGTAATCGGATCGATCCCCATCTGCATATCCGTCTTTACAAACGGTTTCTGTCCGCCATAGCAATAAGAATTTCCGTAGAGAATATCGTACTGCAGCTGGTGAAGAGAGCTGTAGTAATTGCTGCTGTCTGACAATTTCTGATGCAGCGATGTGATAACGCCTCTATGCATATCGAGCTGGTCGAGGGCATAGGAATAGAGCTGATACGTCTTCAAATCCTTATCGTTTTTCGTAAGGCCAAAGTTATCCCAGATCACATATTCCGTTTGATATATATTTCCGTTTTCCAGATCCTCCGGCTCAATCGTAAATTTCGGCAGGTGATCTCCGTAAACGACGAGAACACACGGTTCGCCTGACGCGGAAAGAGCGTCTGTCAGTTCGCCGAGGAAGGTATCCATCTCATGGATCTGATTGATATAATAATCAAAGCCCACCGCGTCTTCTTCATGAAATCCTTCTGCGGTAATCGTCTGCGTCGGGTCGATCTGTTCCTCCGGATATTTTCCATGCCCCTGAACCGATACGGCGAAGACGAAGTCCTGTTCTTCCGTAGAATTCATCGCCTTCGTAATCTCTTCCGTCAGACAGCTGTCCTTTGCCCACTTAAGAGGGTTTCTCTCAACATTTTGCATGTATTCCACAGACGTATAGGAATCAAATCCCAGATTTGGATACACCAGATAACGTCCATAAAATTTACCCGTATGATTATGTATCGCGTGAGTGGAATAGCCGTAATCCTTAAGATCGTACGCTACTGATTCCGAAGTAGTCTCTCTCATGATCGTAGTAAACGGATATTCTCCCGGTCCGAAGTACTCAAGACTCATTCCTGACAGAACTTCAAACTCCGTATTTGCCGTACCTGCGCCGAAAGACGGCGTCGTCAGATACCCTGAGGTATAATTTTTTTTCATCGCTGTAAAATTCGGCAGCGGATTTTCAGAAAACGTCACATCTTTCAAGTGATTGACGTCAAAAAACGATTCCATCTGAAGGAAAATAATATTCGGCGTTTCTTCAGTCGCCTTCTCTGATCTTACCACCTCTGCATTTCCGCCTTCGGCTTTCATTTCAGCTGCGATCTCATCGATGCTGTCCTGACTGTAATCTTCCGGCTCTGAAATACCTCTGTCCACCACGCTGCAGGCAAAACAGTAAGCAAAACCATAATCTTTGTATGCATCCTGAATATTATGGAATGTCGTAGCGATAGAGCCTGAAGCCACGGAAAGCGTAGTCGCCGCAGAAAGCACGATGCCCAGCACCGCAATCGAAGACGCCGCTTTGACAGGACGGATCTTTTTCTTCGGCGCCTTGATAAAAATAAATGCGATCAACGCTGCGAGCAGCATCGCAAAGCATACCATTAATGCGATCTGTCCTTTTGTAAAATACACTGTCATGATTCCCATAACATCTTTAAACGTTCTGAAGTCCATGGCGTTTAACGGTGTCGTCCGGGAACCCAGAAGCACGCAGTTCGTTATGCCCAGCCCCAACCAAATCATGGAAACCAGTGAAAAAACGAACTCTTTTTTTCGGAAGAGCATAGCGACAGACAGCGTTACGATGATGATCAGCGAATTGTACAGAAACAACAGCGGATGCTGTATGAGATATGCCGTCCCGGCGATCGCCGAACGACGGCTCAGCATCTCGACGATCAGATACAATAAGAGTCCCAGACCGATCGAAAAGAAAACCGGACGTTCCTCCCACTTTCTGATGCGCGCCAAAGGTCTTTCTGTCACTCTTTTCAGAAAGGACAGCGGACGGTGCAGCTTTCGGTGAATCGAGCCTGCCGGCTTTCCGACGATCTTTCTGATTTTTTGCCACGATGTTTTAAACATTGATTTTCCCATTTTGATCCCCCCGGTTATCCCCTGTATTCCGAGCTAAATGAACGATCCTCACTTACAAGATCTTCACTCTAAAGTGTCGGTGAAAAAGCCGAAACGCGGAAAAGATAAGCTTTTCCCCGCCTGATCTGTAAGACTCCATCAAAAATCATTTTCCTCATGAACATTTTGTCAAAAAAAGAAGTTCAGAATCCAAAGCATCTGAAAAATATTGGTAAAACACCTTAATTCAGACGTATTTTAGTCCTGTGTACACAGAAAGTCAATCACATTTTTTAAGAAATAAGAAAATCTTAATGAATGTTACAGCCATGCGATTCTTCACCATTCTCCCTTCAGAAAAAAGCGCCGCATCCGAACGAATCATCCTGCGCTTACATCGAATCACCGATATCAATTCTGTTTCTGTACGATCTTATATTCATCGTACATCAGATAATAGGGGCAATCCCGAAAAGTGTCTGTTAAAAACTTCTCCATCTCATCTTCATCGAGACAGACATCACAAAAATAGGTATCGTACTCTGCATCATAAATATAATATGTGCATGAATCACAAGATGTTTTTCCTTTCATAAAATACTCCATTCTGCAGCTGGTCCCAGCGTTGTTCATCTCCTGTTTTCTATCGCATCTCCAGAGCCTTACGGCACAGCCTATGTCTGCCGTCGGCGCGGCTTCAAAGCTCAAATGCCGGACAACTGCTTCTATTTGCCGTTCTCGTACCAATTTCCGTTCATCATCTGCGACATGATACACGCGCCGGCAGCTCCTACGGCCTTTACATCCGGAATATTTTCCCTGTGAATGCCTCCGATCGCATAGACCGGTATTGTTACAGATTTTACCGTTTCCTCCAGAAATTTAATGCCCTTCGGAGCAAGTCCTTTTTTACAATCTGTAACAAAAATATGGCCCGCTGTCACATAATCAGCTCCCAGCCTTTCCGCTTCCATCGCCTCCTGCGGAGAATGGACAGAGACGCCGATTCTGGAAAACTGCGGACGAAGCCTGCTGCGAAAGCAGGCTTCGTCCGCAGCATCCGCCGACTCTCTGAACGCGTGCAGCGGCAGATGAATACCGCTGCACCCCAGTCTGGCAGCCGCCTCATAAAAAGTATGGAGAATACATTCCTTCCCCGCTTCTTCACAGATCTCCATAGCCCTTCGGGCGAAAACCTCATACTCTGCTTCCGTCAGATCTTTTTCTCTGACGATGATCGCATCCGCATCGGAAGCCGCTATTTTTTCCAGACGTCGGAAATAGTCACCTGGCGAAAGATGACGATTTGTAACGGCAATGATCTTAAATTCGCCAAAATCACGTGCCCGACTGCCGCTCACTGCATCGCTGTCATCGGCGTCACCGGCGTGGTCGGCGTGGTCGGCGTCATCCCGGAAACCGCGCGCTATACTGCCGGTAACTGCACAACGCCTTGCCTGTTCTGCGATTTCCGCAATATTACCCGCACGTGCCGCTCTGTACCCGGCATCTTCTGAAATACCGCCGACGCCGGGATAAAAAAATTCGCCGCTATACATAAACATAATCGTTCATCACCGGCTGAAGGCCGCGCTCTTTAATGGCGCGATAAACCTCCTCTACGGTGCGGTCATCTGAAATAATAAACTGCTCGTCGCCCTTTTCTTCGATTTCCTCCACGTGGCTCCCGATGCCGGTGCTCACGCCCGCAGATATTTTGGTAGCAGCCAGTCCGATGACGTTGTCGCGGAACCTCTGTCCCTCTCGCGTAGAAATCGTGATGCTGGCGAAAGGCATAAAAATCCGGTAGGCTGTGATCACCTGGAAAAGCTGCGTTTCATGAACGTCCTTCGGATTGATTTCATCGTGATTGATAGTAGGACGGAGCCGCGGACAGGAAAAGGCGATTTCCGCATGAGGATATTTTTTCTGCAGCAGATACGCATGCATACCTGTCGCAAATGCGTCTTTTCTGAAATCAGAAAGACCCAACAGAGCTGCAAATCCGACGCCTCTCATACCTCCTCGGATCGCTCTTTCCTGCGCAGAAAAACGATAAGGGAACACTCTCTTATGCCCGCCCAAATGGAGCGTCTCATATTTGTCTGAGTCGTAAGTTTCTTGGAATACCGTAACAAAATCAGCGCCGCATTCGTGGAGATATGCGTATTCATCCGAATTCATGGGATAGACCTCAAGGCCGATCAGCTTGAAATATTTTCTGGCAATTTTACACGCCTCTCCTATATACTTTACGTCAGAAAGTTTCCGGCTCTCGCCAGTCAAAATCAAAATTTCTTCGAGTCCGGTTTCCGCGATCGCTCTCATCTCTTTTTCGATCTCTTCATAATTCAATTTCGCTCTGCGAATGTTATTATGACAGTTAAAACCGCAGTAAATACAGTAATTCTCACAGTAGTTGGCTATGTAAAGCGGCGTAAACATATAGACAGAATTTCCAAAGTGCTTTCGCGTCTCCGACTGCGCCCGCTGCGCCATTTCTTCGAGCAAAGGCTGAGCAGCCGGTGAAAGCAGCGCGCCAAAATCCCGCGGCGATAAAACGTCCCTCGCAAGCGCCGCGCGTACGTCATATTCAGTATATTCTTCCGGATGATATTCATTCATAGCGCCGATTACTCTCGTCATCAGATCGGAATCCTCCAGCACTTCCATATCCGGCAGATACTCCATATGATTCTCCGGCCGTTTTATAATATTCTTATGTTTATCTTTATTTTCCATTTTATCCTTTCTTTTCTAAATATGCATTTCATGTCTTTTCAAATATGTGATTCACTCATTTTTTCATATGACAAGCGTTTCCCGGCCGTCCCTGCCGACGGTAAAATTTCAGGACGATAAAACCGTCAGACATTCCTGTATGATATTCGCTTCTTCTGCTAGTCTGCGAGAAATCCAGTCAAGGGCGAAGACGCCGACGCTCCCTTTGTAAGGATACGTCCCAAACCCGCCAAATACGCTTCTCTTCCCGCTTCAATGGCCTTTTTAAAAGCCTCTGCCATAGCCGGAATATCACCTGCTGTCGCAATCGCAGTATTGGCCATGATGGCAGCGGCACCCATTTCCATAGCTTCACACGCTTGAGACGGTCTGCCGATCCCTGCGTCCACGATAATCGGAAGCTCAATTTCATCGATCAAAATCTGAATAAACTCTTTTGTACTCAGTCCTTTATTCGATCCTATAGGCGAGCCGAGGGGCATGACAGCGGCTGCGCCGGCATTCTGAAGATCTCTGGCTGTATTGAGGTCAGGATACATGTACGGCATGACGATAAATCCTTCTTTCGCGAGAATCTCTGTCGCTTTTACCGTTTCATGATTGTCGGGAAGCAGATATTTGGAATCACGAATGACTTCGACTTTCACGAAATCACCGCAGCCCGCTTCTCTGGCCAGGTGAGCGATCCGCACGGCTTCTTCTGCATTCCTTGCGCCTGATGTGTTCGGCAGCAGAGTGACTCCTTCCGGAATATAATCGAGAATATTGCCGCTGTCATTCGTATTAACTCTTCTAAGAGCCAATGTGATCATCTGCGCGCCTGCACACTCCACGGCCGCATGGATAAGATCGAGATTATATTTTCCCGATCCGAGAATAAAACGGGACGTAAATTCATGTCCTCCGATGATCCATTTATCTTCCTTTTTTTTATTATCCATGTCGTTTTTCTCCTTTTATTACATGTCGTTTTCCAAAATCAAACGTATCGCCATATTCGCCTGATGAGAAGAACAGGCGTTAACCCTCGGCGCCATAAGCTGCTGACCGGACTCCAGGCCATTTTTCTCATCGCCGCACACGTAAAAACGATTCGTAATCTTTCGGGTTTGTATCAGATTTGCGTCGCAATACCCTGCCATACCGATACCGCTGATAACCACGGCTTCCGGCAGTGACGCAAGCACGCCGTTTACAAATGCGGCTTTGTTTTCGGCACGATCGAACGCTTCGCAAATAATTCTATCCTCTGCAAAAATTTCAGCGATTTTTTCCTCCGTCACACGAATACAGTCGGCTGTTACTTCGATATATGGATTGATATCATGTATAATTTCCGTCAGCGCCTCTGTCTTTTTCCTGCCCACATGGCGGTAAAAATACGCCTGACGATTGATATTCGGTAAATCTACTTCATCATCGTCTACAATATGCAAATGGCCCACACCTGCGCGAGCGAGAGCCACAGCAGTATTCGACCCCAGTCCGCCGATTCCGCCGATTCCCACGCGAGCATTCCAAAGCTTTTTCCGCACCTCTGGTGTGTGCCGCTCATCCAGCGCAGCAAAAAAGTCTTCTATCGTATATACCATTGATTCCGCCTCTTTCCGATTCACCCCTTTCCGGGTTTTTTCACTCACTTCATCATACTGCAGCACTAACTTAAAACACAATCTCCAGCCATCTCATGCAGCCGGCAGCATCGTCAGCCAATCCAAATACAGATTAACGCGTCATCGGCCGCCTGTAAAGCTGACGATA
>CAZGBL010000111.1:0-6742 GCA_964523955.1 uncultured Oscillospiraceae bacterium
CTCGTAATATTCATGACAAATTTTGTAACGCAAAAACCCTTGCAAACTGCGTACTCACGCTATTTGCAAGGGTTCCGTTATTCATAAGAATATCGACAAAATTCGACTTACATTCCCATCTGCTTTGCTACTTCCTCAGCAAAGTTTTCTTCCTTCTTTTCGATGCCTTCGCCTACTTCGTAACGAACCATGCCTGCGACTTCGATATCCTTGCCGATTGCCTTAGCGCAGTTCTGAACGTACTGCTTAACCGTAACATCGTTGTCCTTGACAAACTTCTGTTCGAGGAGGCAAGTTTCCTTGAGCTCCTTCTTGAGTCTGCCTACTACCATCTTTTCTACGATATCAGCCGGCTTGCCTTCATTGAGCGCCTGCTGAACGAGGATTTTCTTTTCACTTTCGATGAATTCAGGATCGACGTCGTCTTCACCTACGTATCTCGGATTCATGGAAGCAACCTGCATTGCCACATCCTTTCCGAGAACAGCGACTTCATCTGCAGAAGCTTCTGTCTTTAAAGTGATGATAACACAGATCTTGCCGCCGCCGTGAACATAACCGATATTTACCGTGCCAGGCTCAGCGATCTTCTGGAATCTTCTGATGTTCATATTTTCGCCGATCGTAGCAATTTTACTGTTCAAAGCGTCCTGAACCGTACCTTCATCGCCGTAGGACAGCGCCATGAAAGCGTCCATATCAGCTGCATCGCTCTCTAAGACGAGCTTTGCCAGATTGTCTACAAATGTAATAAATTCTTCGTTCTTTGCAACGAAGTCAGTTTCCGAATTTACTTCGATGATGGAAGCCTTTGCTGCATCCTCGCTGAACGCAATGCCTACGAGACCCTGAGCAGCGATTCTGCCGGCCTTCTTTGCAGCCTTAGAAAGTCCCTTTTCTCTGAGGACTTCTACTGCCTTTTCCATATCGCCGTCCGCTTCTACCAGCGCTTTTTTGCAGTCCATCATCCCTGCTCCTGTCATTTCACGGAGCTCTTTTACCATAGCTGCTGTTACTGCCATTTTGTATTCCTCCTATATATAAAATTTCCTGCTTGTCTGTGCTTTAAACAGATACCGGCATCTCCGCCGCCGCAAGAGACTGACTCTGCCGGTCGCGTTCGGTTTGTATTCCGTTTCAAGTCTGAACACGCTGTATTTTTTACAGCGATTCAGTAAAATCATCCTGCATACGTCTTCAGGCTGCATTCGATGGAACTTTCATTCACAGACCTTGCTCCGAACTAAGCCTCTGCCTGTTCTTCCTCCTGAGCCTCTTCTTCTGCTTCTGCTTCTTCAGAAGGTTCGGAATCATCCATGGATTCTCCCTGCTTGCCTTCGATAACAGCGTCTGCCATCTTAGATGTGATGAGTCTCACCGCTCTGATAGCGTCGTCGTTTGCAGGAATTACATAATCTACATCATCAGGATCGCAATTTGTATCTACGATGCCGATAACAGGAATACCGAGAATCTTTGCTTCTTTGACAGCGATCTTTTCTTTCTTAGGGTCTACTACGAACATAGCCGCAGGCATTCCCTTCATTTCCTTGATGCCGCCGAGGAACTTTTCCAGCTTAGCTTCTTCTGCCTTCAGCTTAATGACTTCCTTCTTTGTGAGAGCCTCGAAAGTGCCGTCCGCTTCCATAGCCTTGATATCGCTGAGCTTCTTGATTCTCGTAGCGATTGTCTTATAATTTGTGAGCATACCGCCCAGCCATCTCTCATTTACATAGTACATTCCGCATCTCGTAGCTTCTTCCTGGATTGCGGCGTGAGCCTGCTTCTTCGTACCTACGAAGAGGATCGGCTTGCCTGTAGCCGCAGCCTGCATCATGAATGCATAAGCTTCGTCGATCTTCTTTACTGTCTTCTGAAGGTCGATGATATAGATACCGTTTCTTTCCGTGAAGATATAAGGAGCCATCTTAGGGTTCCATCTTCTCGTCTGATGACCGAAGTGTACGCCGGCTTCGAGTAACTGTTTCATTGAAATAACTGACATATTTTTTCCTCCTGGTTTTAATACCTCCGCTTCCCTCATCCCCGAATGCTGCTGAAAAACGTCAATAATCGTTCAAATTCCAGCACCGGCAGCGAGTCCGAAAGCGTGTGAATTTCCGCATGCGAAATTGCACGCACTATATATAATACAGGATTATTCCCATATTTTCAATACTTTTTTCGTCAATTATCCATCCGCAAAGGTGAGCAGATCTGCAGTCCGGCTATCCGATCGCAGCAGCGGCGCGGCTCCTTTCTTTAGACGCCCACAGCAGGCGGAAAAACCGCCTCCCTTCGCCTTATTATTCTTACGACCAAAACTCACGTAACCTCTCCCGCCTTGTCCAGATCCGCGATAAACCGCGCTACATTCTTTCGATACGCCCGGCTGACGGAAACCATTTCGCCGTCGTCCATCATAATGTTATCGGAAGCGAGCCAGACGACGTGACGAAAATTCACAATATAGCTGCTGTGACATCTGCAAAAAGTCCACGTCAGTTCCTTTTCAAACTCATCCAGTCTGCCGCTGTGAACCAGTTCCCCCTGCTCGGTAATCACAATACTTCCATTGCGGCATTTTCTCGCGTAAAGGATCGAACTCGATGGAACGAAGCATCGTTTTCTCCCGCATTTCAGCATCAGCATCCGGTTTCCCAAGGCGCTGTTATTTTCCACGGATAATTTTAAGCCTTTTAACACCTTTTTCAACTTACTGATATCGACAGGAATTTTTAAAAACCAAAAATTTCCTGATTCTACTGCGAAAAACGGTATATAATTGAAAGACGACATAAAGACAATCTGCACATAAGGACTTGCCTGTCGGATCTGTTCCTCGACAGAAAATACGGCTCTAAATTTTTCCGTATCGACTGAGACAGGGAGAAAAACGGCGTCATATCTGCAGGGATTCTCACAAAAGAGTCTTCCCGCCTCTTCTGCGCTGTCCGCATAATATGCAAAAGCCTCCTTCTCAGATACGATCTGTCTCAGACTGCTGTCAAATCGCTTTCTGTCACTTTTCTGTTTTACCACCAGTAAGTTCAGCACGTATCATTTCTCCTTCCGGGCGACAACCATTTCTGTAAAAATTATACATCCCGAACATATGACACGTAAAGATTTTTTTACTTATTTTTACTAAAATAGGAATTTTTTATTACAGCGCCGGATCTCTGACGCCATTCTTCTCAAAGGCTTTCGCTCTGTCGATGCATGTTCCGCAGACGCCGCACGGACGTTCGCCGCCCTCATAACAACTCCATGTGTATTTGTATGGTACGCCAAGCTCCAGGCCTTTTTTTACAACATCCGCCTTCGTCAGTCCCACAAAAGGCGCTTCGATCCTGAGCTTTTTTCCGCTTCCTTCGTAAACGGCCTGATTCATTGCCTCATTAAAAGCAGCGCTGCAGTCGGGATACGCATTTCCCGCAGCGTCGTCGCTGTGGGCGCCGTACAAAATGAGATCACAGCCTTTTGAAAGAGCTATGCTGGCTGCAGACGATAGAAATAAACCGTTACGAAACGGCACATAGGTGGAAACCGGGCTGCCCTCTGTATGAGAGATCTGGTCTGCATAGGATTCCTTTGGAATCTCTTTCTCCGACTGTTTTAACAGAGAACAATCGCTATAACCGAAAATCGGCGCCAAATCCAGATGAATCAGCTCAACGCCGTAATACTCGGCGATCTTTTCCGCCGCCTGTATCTCTTTTTCATGCTTCTGTCCGTAAGCGATGGATAACGCCGTAACATTTTCTTTTCCGTACCTTGAAATGGCAAGACCTAAACAGGTCGCGCTGTCCACACCGCCGCTGAATAAAACGAGTGCCTTCATTATATTGTATTCCCCTCCTCTTCCTTTCCTATATAAAGCTTCGGCTCCTATGTAAATCATTCGGCGATTGTAAGCTGCTGCAGCTCCGATTTACCGATTGCTTTCATATTCCGCCTTTCTAAGGCTCACCTTCTGGCCGGAGGAATATATCTTCAGGCTCTCCTGTTCCGTCGCCACTCTTCGTGCGATATCATTATCCTTCACTACGAATCCATCCATTTCATCGATACCGTATTCAAACAGAACCGGCGCCAGCGTACTCGCCGGACCTACCATTCCGATAAACGCGCCTTCCGCCAGTTCCAACAGCCGGGGCAGCGACTTATCGATCAGTGTCAGCGGTCCCAAAAATACATAGTCACTGCCGGGAATCAAATATTCCGCCGCCTGTTCCGGATAGTCTCCGATTTCAGGCAAAGATTCGATAATGGAAAGATCGCAGACCGGTCCGAACAGTTCGCTGAGATAAGGGAAATGGCCGATGACAGTCACCTTCTTGCCTCTGACCGCTTTTTGATACGTAATAAACGGATCTGCCGTCCGGTCTTCTGAATAGAGGCTGTCCGTCAGAGGAAGTCCATTTTTGACAGCCATTTCGCACGAATTATAATACGCATTGATGGCGGCTTGCCCGATAGCCGCCTCGGTCATATTCCACGATTTTATTCCTTCCGCCAATTGACGCAGTGTAAGATTTTTTTTATTTCCCGGCTCCATCATCGGCCGTGTGTCAAATTCGTCCATAAATTCTCCCAGGCCCATTCCGTCTCCGCTCACCACCACAGCGGAAAAATGTGTGCAGAGAAGTTCGTCTACCGGCGCGTCCTCCGGAATTCCCTGTATGAGATCATCGTAGAGCTTGTTGTAATCTTTCTTCATTTTTCATCTCCATTCCTTCGGGATCTATGTCCTCGGCTCTCTTACCGTTCCAAACGATCCGGCGTAATTCGTTCGCCGCAGCGCAGCATTTCTCTGATGCGCATGATCGTACTGTCAAGCTCCTCTATCTTCGATTGGCTCGCCCGTTCCTCGTCTGTGGTCTCTATGATCTGCGAGATTCCGCCGTTGCGGATCACGATGCGCTTCGACGCGCTGAGCGCCAGCAGAGGATCGTGGGTAGACATGAAGACGATCTTGTCGTTTTTCGTCAATATGGCGATGGCCTGCTTACGGTCGATTCCGGCATTTTCGATCTCATCGATGAGAATCACCGGGGAAGAACTCATATATGCGGTGTCGGCGATCATGAGCGCCCGCGACTGACCCCCTGAAAGCTGCGTTACCTTCGTCGTAATCTCGAATTTTTCTCCCGCCAGCTCATTTGCACAGGCAAAACACTGTGACACCACCTGTTCCGGATCTTCGCAGAAACGACTCTTCGCATGCATCTCCAAAAATTCGCGCACATTCAGATCCATGACGAAATTCATATTCTGCGACAGCTGTGCTACCAAGCGGCCCTCCAGCTCAAAGCGCAGCTCTTCGCCGGGATATTCTCCGTTGATCATAATCCTGCGTCCCGTGGGAGTATCCCCCTGAGCCATACATTCGATATCTCCGAGCAAACGGCTCTTGCCGGAACCCGTAGGTCCTACGATACTGATCACTTCTCCGGGATGCACGGAAAGCCGCACATTCTCAGGCATACCGTTCTTGTCGTGTCCCCCTGTGATGGTGATTTCACGGATCTGCATCACATCATCCTCAGGAGACGTCAAAGCCTCTAAAAACTCACAGAACTGCTCTAAAATCCCATCCACATCCGTACCAAGCTCTGCCATCCATTCCGGATCGCTCTTATCCAGTGCATCCGCCATGGGAATCGTCTCATCCAGATCCACCAGATTCATATTGTCAAAAAAATCTGCAGAAATCGGATACAGTTCTCGAATTTCAGGAATGCTCTTTTTTTCGGCGAGATCGTAAAAATCGATCATCTATATCACCTCCGTTGCTGACGCGTCCCCCGGCTCAGCCGCTTTTTCCGATTCGTCCAGGTGCTCGGCTTCAGAAAACGGATTCATCCTGTCAGACGAGTCCGCATATCCATCCCACGGCGAAAAAGTCATCTTTTTCATCATGCCGTTCTGAAATTCCTCGCCGATGCGCGTCTCACCGGTACAATAGGAACACACAGAGGCCGGCGTGGTAAAGCGCAGATGCATGTCGCTGAGAGTCGTAATATCCACGGCGCTTTTCAGATGCTTTGCCAACATAAAAGACCCCTGACCTGTAATGCCGTTGACGAAAAGAATTCTCGCGCCCGTATTCACCTGCCGGACGTTAAATTTAAATACTTCTCGCTCGGCCTGAGAGACGATATCCCCCTTGGTAATCACCACATAGTCGGCAAATTTCAGCATCGGCCCGATTTTACGCGGCGTGTTGATTCCAGACAGATTGTCGATGACGCAGACCGCCGGAATCTCGCTGATATGCGGCGAACACCGATTGCAGAGGCCTGCGCTCTCTGTGACGAGCATGTCGAAGCCGCTTTTCACACCCCATTTCACCGCGTCTTCGATATTGCTTATAAAAAAATGATCCGGACAAACCTTTCCGGAAAAGCCGATTTCCACCGGAATGCCGGCCTCCCTGTATTTCATCTGATCAAACGAAGTCAAACAGTCGAATTTCACGACGCCGATCTTCTCCATACCGCTTTCTTTTAAAGACTCCACCAGCCGCAGAATGACAGACGTCTTTCCCGACGACGGCGGACCCGATATCGTAATCAACTTCATTATCGATTTCCTCCTACCGCAACAGTTAACACCAATATTGTATAGCTTCGTATTTTATATTTCAACGGGCGGTTTTCATATTATTTTCTGCCGCAGATCCCTGCGGATAAATCGAAGATTTCATGGCGTTTCTGATAAAATGCCTGAAAAACAA
>CAZGBL010000112.1:0-6725 GCA_964523955.1 uncultured Oscillospiraceae bacterium
GGGGGGATGCTTACCCAACCGCCGAAAGTCGGAAATGGAACCCGCAGCTTACAGAAGCGGGAGAGACATCTGGCGCTTGTTATAGAATGCATTTTCCTATTTCTCATTCATCCTGCTGATCACATCCATATATCCATCTGCACCATATTGGAGGGTTCTGTTAATCCTGCTGATCGTAGCTGTACTCGCACCTGTTGCCTCTTCTATCTCGCTATATGTTTTCTTATCGAGAAGCAGCTTTGCCACGCCATAACGCTGAGCCATCGCTTTTATCTCTTTAACCGTACACAGATCTTCAAAGAACTTATAGCATTCTTCGCGATCTCTAATCGACATCACCGCGTCAAACAAATCGTCTGTCGCTTTGTTTTTTATCTTGGATTCATACCCCATCTCACTCCTCCTAATTTTAAACTGTCCGCACATATATACCGCACACGTCCGGCATAATAGCAGCGAAGCAGATAGTGGCCAGCGCTTTCGTACACTACAGTATTATACTACAAGTGTGAATTCGTCACAATATCAAATCCATCTTTTACAGCACATTTCCTTCATGCTTAAATTCCCAAAGTAAGTTCCAGAATCCATATCGAGTGGAATTTACCCATTTCCTTCAGGCTTTCTTCTTGATACTGCCAGCTCCTCAGCGATTACTGAAAAAACAAGCAATGGCTGAGAATGTAACAAGGTTAGTATCGTCTTTGAAAAGAAAGCTTGCCATGAGCTCCGCGCCGCTTTAAAACTCATTATTCTAAATTATCCGAATATCTTTCAATATACATTGAACAGAATTGCGTCCGCCCCAGCGATTCACATCTAAAGAACCGACAAGCTCAACGGTACAGCCGGGTGCTATTTTACTCGCCTTATCTTCGTCAACATCGAACCACACAGCGTCGAATATTGTTCCATTCTTTCCCTCACATCGAAATTTTAGATACTGTCCCTGATTTCCCATCCTCACGATGCTTTGAACGAATACGTCTGCAATTCCAAAAACAGGCCGTGAATTTCCTTCTCCAAAAGGCTCCATAAGCGTAATCTGCGAGACAAAATCCAACGTCACATCAGAAGAAGAAATCTCCGCATCACAATAAATCGTATTATCAAAAAGAGACGGATTTTCATTCAAACACTTTCGCACGCTATCGTTGAGAGATGTATGTAATTCGTCTATATCCTCACGTCTCATAGTAAAACCGCATGCTCCCGCATGCCCTCCGAATTTCACAAATAAATGCGTACACTGTGACATAATTCCGTGAAGATCGATACCTTCTATGCATCTCCCCGTCCCTTTGACATAGCCGCATTCCTCTGTATCCGTGACGATGATCACAGGCCGGTTGAACTTCTCTTTAAGTTTCCCCGCTACAATTCCCATGACCCCCTCATGCCCGTTACCTGCGTCGTAAATGAGGAAAAGATCATGTTCAGAGCTCGATTCCAGCTCAGCACAGGCGGCTTCAAAGATTTTGTCCTGAATCGCTTTTCGCTGGCTGTTGAGGGATTTCAGACTCTCCACAAGAGTGGGAACCTCTCCCGCACCGTCTTTTGTCAAAAGACGCACGCCTAAAGCCGCGTCCTTCATCCTTCCTGCCGCATTAATATGAGGCACGATGCCAAAAGCTACATTCGTGGAGGTTAAATGTTTTGGCTGCATGCCGATGCCGTCGATCAGACTGCGCAGTCCCTCACGTTCGCCTCGGGCAATACGGTCAAATCCATATTTTACCAGTGTTCTGTTTTCGTCCAATAACGGCACGATGTCCCCGATCGTAGCTATGCAAACCATATCCAGCAAGCGATGAAGCTCTCCCTTCGGCAGTCCCAAAGAGCGCTGCAGCGCCTGAGCCATCTTAAACGCCACGCCGCAGCCGCATAAAAATGAAAAAGGATATTCATCATCCTCTTGCTTTGGATTCAACATGATACAATTCGGTTTTCTGCCATCTACATTATGATGATCCGTAACGATTACTTGCATCTGCAGTTCTTTGATATGTTCCACTTCTTCATAAGAAACACTGCCGCAATCCACTGTTATGATCAGTTCGACACCATCCTGTGAAATGCGGTCGATGGCTTTCATATTGAGGCCATATCCTTCTGAAAAGCGAGAAGGTATATAATATGTCACATTATGAGTTAAACCCAACAGAAACTCATACAACAATGACACAGAAGTCACACCATCTGCATCGTAATCGCCATAGATACAAATCCTGCGGCCCTCTTCGATATGCCTTATTACAAGATCCACAGCCTCCCGCATCCCTTTCATGCAAAAAGGGTCATAGGTACGTTTGGGAAGCGGAGAAAGAAATTCTTCGATATCGGCTTGCGTAACACAGCCGCGTGCCTTTAAAAGATCCGCTATAACCGGATGAATTTTTGTAATTTCCATAATCCTCTTTTTTCAATAAAATACGCCTACAGCTTCTTTCATACCATCGAACACCTCTCTTTTCTTCTAAACATAGCAAAGATCGTTTTAAACAGAAGATAAAGAGTGTCCCACAGCTGTATTTTCGGCCAGAAAAAAGCTGCCTCTCACAGAAGCAGCCTTTCCTTTCTATAAAACAAGCACCGGATGTCTCCCGCTGTACATATGTCTATGATGTAAATCAACCGCTTACATAAGCGAGAGGCGATGTCGTCGAACCGTTAACGCGCACTTCAAAATGACAGTGCGGGCCTGTAGACTGACCTGTAGAACCGACCTTTGCGATCGTCTGTCCCTTCGTCACCGTCTGCCCTACACTCACATTGAGCGCACTACAATGTCCGTAAAGTGTCACAATACCGCCGCCGTGATCGATCATGACACATTTTCCGTATCCGCCATAAGTCTGTGACATGATGACCTTTCCGTCAGAAGCTGCAATAATTGGGGTTCCTGTCGTCGCAGGAATATCGATTCCTGAGTGGAATTTCTGGGTATGTAAAATCGGATGATAACGATAGCCATAGGAGGAAGATATTCTGTAATTCCCCGGAACCGGCCATGCCATCACGCCTCCCGTATATTGCGATGTGGTGCTGGAACTCACTGAAGCCGCTGCCTGCTGTTTTTGAATCAGGGCTGTCAGTTCGTTGGCTTCTTCATTTAGTTCATCAATCTGTGCCTCCAGAGCTTCGTTATCACTGGCAACGTCTGCTTTTAATGCTTCTGCGCTTTCCTTCTGGGAAGCCAGTTCGCTCTTTTGAGATTCCTGAGACTCCTGCTGCTCACTCAACTTTGCTCTCAGCGATTCCAGTTCTTCTTTTTCCGCTTCTATCTGCTCATACTGTTCCTGAAGCTGTTTTAAAACGTCCATATCATTGTCATATATCTTCTGGATCATATCGATATTCGTCAGAAAGTCAGAAATGCTGGATGATCCTAAAAGGATTTCCAATATACTGGTTTCGCCATTTTTATACATCACTCTGAGTCGCTGATTGAGAGAATCATTCTGACTGCTCAATTCCTCTTGTTTATCAGCGAGACGAGCCTCAGTTTCGGCGATCTTTTCTTTCGTATCGTTAATATCCTCATCGAGGGCTGCTATTTTCTCCTCCAGATCATCGATCTGCTCGTTCAGAGAATTAATCTGAGATATTAACTCATTTTCTTTCTTTTCTCCTTCCGCAAGCTTTTCTTTTGACGAACTGATCTTATCCTTCACCGTATCGAGCTTTGATGAAGTGCTTGCGGCAAAGGCTGTCCCTGCCGATGCCGATGTCATGAGAACGATCGCCGCTGTGACGAACGCTATCATTCGTTTTTTATTCATTTCTGTTTCCCCTTTCCTAAGCTCTGACAATTGCTATATAAAAACGAACAGCCGTATGCTGTTTTGATCCTTTTCTCTGTCTATGCATCCAGGAATTTGCGCATCGATATGATGCTTCCCACTGCTCCGATGCCTATGCCGAGCGACATGAAGATAACGATCAGATTCATACTCATAAATTTCATCGGTACGAGGCCTGTCGAAAAAAGAACTAAGATCTGCTGGCTGAAACTGTACGTCAGCCAACGATACAGCAGAGAAATCAGCCCAGATGAAATCGCTGCCGCGATAATTCCGATAATAATCCCTTCCGCGAGGAAAGGCCCTCGTATAAACCAGTTTGTCGCACCTACATACTTCATGATGCTGATCTCCCGCCCTCTGGCGAGAACTGTCAGTTTTACCGTATTGGCGACAACGATGATCGATACGATGATGAGAAAAACGATGATAACGAGCGCCCCTACTTGTATTCCATCTGTGATTTTAAGGATTTTATTTACTTCTGTTTGACTGTCCTTAATATCTTCCACTCCTGAAAATTTTTCCGCATATTGCACGACGCTTTCTACATCCGCCACATCTCTCATGGTAACGCGAATAGAGCGCGGAAGCGGATTACTCGGCAGACCATCGAGAAGGTATGCGTTTTCTCCCCAACGATTCTGCATCTCCTCCATCGCGTCGTCTTCACTTAAAAATTGTACTTCTGCGACGGTATCTAACCCGTTCAGTTCCTGCATCATCCCCTGAATATCTTCCTCCGGCGTTTCATCCAGAAGATAGATCTCAATCATATCGAACTGCTGCTTCATGCTTTCCGTCATAAGGTTGATATTGACAGCCAGAATAAAAAACATTCCTAAAATCAACAGCATCGCCGTAATGGAGAAAAGAGACGTCAGCGCCATGGTTTTATTTCTTACAACCTGCAGAAAAGCCTGTTTGAGTGTATAAAAGAAGGATTTCATCATCGCTTTTCACCTCCTTCTCTCTCAGCAGTTTCTCTATCTGCCAGTTCCTTTTCATCCTTACCGGACGATTTTTTTTGCTGCGCTTTTTTCTTGGATCTCCTCTTTTTCTGCGGCGTGCGGTCGCTTGCGTCAGAATCAGATTCCGATGGTCTGCCGCCGCATTTCTCCGTCTTTTCCTCCTGAACGGCCTCTGTTTCCGCAGAAGCTTCCTCAGAAGCAGACGGTTCATCATCGATAATTTGACTGAGCTCTCCGATCTCGCCGAAAACGCTCAGATCTTCTTCGCTCAGATTTGATACCAGTCCTTCGTTCAGCATTCCCGCCTGTAAAATATCGCCTGTATCCTCCGCCATCATATTCGACAGCACGTCCTGCACAGGGTGATCCGGCAAAGCTGTCTGGATATAAAAGCCCGCGGCATCATCTCTGACCACCGTCCCTTCGTCGATCTGAACGACGCGCTTTGCCATTCGGTCTACGATATCTTTTGCATGCGTCACCATCACGACCGTCGTACCCCGAAGGTTGATCTGCTCCAGTAAATTCATGATCTCCCAGGATTTTTCCGGATCGAGATTTCCAGTGGGCTCATCGGCGATCAACACCTTGGGATTATTCACGATGGCTCTGGCGATAGCAACTCTCTGCGCTTCGCCGCCGGATAATTCGTTGGGATATCGGTTCGCTTGTTCGCTGATGCCCACCAATTTCAAAATATGAGTAACCTGTCTCCGAATCAGGCGTCTTCGTTGATGAACAGCCTCCATGGCAAAAGCCACATTTTCGTAAACCGTCTTTTTAGGCAGCAATCTAAAATCCTGAAACACGATGCCCAAGTCTCGCCGAAGCGCTGGTATCAGACGTTTTGGCAGCTTTGTAATCTCCCTGTTATCGAAAAAGATCTGTCCCTTATCCGGATCGATCTCTTTGAGTATCAGTTTGATAAAGGTCGATTTTCCGGCACCGCTGGGTCCTACGAGAAAGACAAACTCACCATCGTCGATTCTGATATTTACATCTGAAAGACCGATATTGTCACCATAAGATTTTGTGACATTTTTAAATTCTATCATCGGTTGTCCTTCCTAAAATACAAAATTAATAAAAAACAGAATACTCTTGCCAGATTTCATACATTATTATTATAATATATCGGCATTAAGAATGAAAATATTTTCATTTCAGTATTTTGTCAAAAGCACGTTTTTATTTTATTATATTTGTTTGTTGATTTTGTGAAGAGGTCGAAAAAATGTCTGATACATCTCTCTCCTCCAAGGAAAATATACGAAAAGCAATGCTTCTTAAGCGTTCAAAACTCAACCCCTCCACCATTGAGGAAGCAGCATCGGCGCTTCAAACTTTTTTGTACACTCTGCTCAACTGTGAACAGAATAGAAGGAAGGGTGATCTGACCGTCATGTCGTATATGTCCTTTCGGAACGAATTCCCTACGCATCATTTTAACGACTGCCTTCTGTCGTGCGGAATCCGCTTGCTGCTTCCTCTGACAGACGAAAAGTTCCATATCCGCGCATTTGCCGTAAACGACCTGGCGGATTTAAATACATCCTCTCTGGGAATCGCTGAGCCGGATCCGAACAAATGCCCTGCTTTATCCTGCGAGGAACCGGATCTCATCATTGTCCCCGGTATTGCCTTCGACCGTCGAGGCAGCAGAATCGGCTTTGGACGAGGATGTTATGACAGATTTCTGGCTGACAGACAGCGCCCGGCGCTGCTGATCGGCGCCGCATACAGTTTTCAAGTGATGGAAGATCCGATTCCGGCAGAACCCGCCGATATCCCTATGCACCTGATCGTGACAGAAAAAGGTATCATCGACTGCCGGGAGGAACAGCAAAAAATATAGCTATCTCTTCCGATATTATTTTATTTTTACAACAAGCACCGGATGTCCCCCCGCCAGGGTGTCCGAAAACTCAATGCAAAGCGATATGCGACACCA
>CAZGBL010000113.1:0-2222 GCA_964523955.1 uncultured Oscillospiraceae bacterium
AGGTCTAAGGGTTTATAGGTATCCCTTGAACAACCTAAATACATTATACAAGGAGGCTGACATGAAAATCGACCGGCTGATCGGTATTTTATCTATTCTGCTGCAGCAGGAAAAAGTGACTGCTCCCTGGCTGGCGGAAAAATTTGAAGTGTCTCGTCGAACGATTAACCGCGATATTGAAGATCTGTGCAGAGCAGGCATTCCCATCGCTACATCTCAGGGAGCAGGAGGCGGTATTTCCATCATGGAAGGTTACGCTGTGGACCGTACCATTCTGTCGTCTTCCGACATGCAGGCGATTCTTGCAGGACTCCGAGGTCTGGACAGTATCAGCGGCACGAACAGATACCGCCAGCTGATGGACAAGCTGTCAGCCGGCGCGTCGGATGGATTGTCCGAAAAAACGTCCGACGGAATATCAGGTGGGCTGCCCGCCAAAACTTCCGAGACGTCTGATGTATTGACAGGCGATCAGCACATGCTCATCGACCTTTCTTCCTGGTATCGAGATTCTTTGACACCGAAGATCGAACTCATTCACGACGCCGTCCGTAATTATAAAATAATTGAATTTATGTATTATTCTCCCAAAAGAGAAGAACTGCGGCAGATGGAACCGTACTATCTGATCTTTCGCTGGTCTAACTGGTATGTATGGGGTTGGTGCAGACTCCGGCAGGATTGGAGGATGTTTAAATTGAACAGGCTGTCCGGTCTGCGCTGCACGGGAGAAATATTTGAAAAGAGGCCGGCACCTCAGCCGGATCTGTCGGCAGACAAAATTTTTCCCCATCAATTTCATGTAAAGATTCTGTTTACGCCGGAGTGTAAATGGCGTTTAATCGAGGAGTTTGGTCTGGATAGCTTTGTAGAGCGGTCTGATGGAATGCTGCTGTTCTCTTTCGGGTTTTCTGACGGCGAAAATCTTCTGAGCTGGATTCTGACTTTTGGAGAAAAGGCAGAGCTTCTGGAGCCGGAAGCATTTCGGCGGCGGTTGGGAGAAATTGCGGGAGCGATTGTACGAAAATATGAGGGTATGTAATTATTATCAGCATTCCCGCATTTTTGAGGGCGGTAGTATCAGAAGAGGGAAGGAGCAGAATTTATGGCGTCGAGTTTGGAATTTGTACAATACGTAGCGGAGCAGCTGCGGGACGCAGGTGAAATTACTTATCGTAAAATGTTTGGAGAATATGGTGTATATTGCGACGGAAAGATATTCGCATTAGTCTGCGATGATCAGTTTTTTGTCAAGATTACCGAAGCCGGACGGCATATGGCCACCGTGCGGCACCTGCCGGAAGCCTCGCCCTATGAAGGTGCGAAACCGTATTTTTTGATCGAAGATGTGGATGATAGAGATTTTTTAACGGATTTTGTCACGAAGACTTGCCGAACCCTTCCGGAGCCTAAACAGAAAAAGCAAAAAAAGCGGAGAAAAAAGCGGGAGAGGCGTCTCGTGAGAGAAAAAAGGAGAAGGCCTTCGACTATAAAAAGGAGTACAGAGAATTTTACATGCCGCCGAAAAAACCGCAGCTTGTGGAAATTCCGCCGATGAATTTCATCGCGGTAAAAGGCGAAGGCGATCCCAACGAAGAGGGCGGAGCGTATCAGCGTGCCATTGGCTTGCTTTACGGAATCGCGTTCACCATAAAGATGAGCTATAAAGGAACGTATAAAATCGACGGCTATTTTCCCTACGTGGTACCTCCGCTGGAAGGTCTGTGGCGGCAGGACAACGGATCTGCGGATGTTTTGCGGCGAAACGGCGGAATCGACTTTTCGCGCAAACAGGACTTTCAGTGGATTTCCATGATCCGCTTGCCGGAATTTGTGACAGAGGAAGTCTTTGGCTGGGCGGTAAAGGAAGCGTCAGAGAAAAAGAAGTCGGATTTTTCAGATGTGAAATTTTTCACTTATGATGAAGGATTGTGTGTACAGTGTATGCACGTGGGATCTTATGATGACGAACCGGAGACGGTGGGGAAAATGAGTGATTTCACGGAAGAGAACGAGTACGAGCCGGATTTTTCGTCGCTTCGCGCTCATCATGAGATCTATCTCAGCGATCCGCGAAGGACGGCGCCGGATAAACGAAAAACGGTGATACGGATTCCGGTGAGAAAAAAAGCAAAGAGCGGAATCCGGTAAGCAGGAGTCCGAGTGCAGGGACGGTAAAGAGGATGACCGCTTAGGAAGAAGCGGCGTAAACAGGCGTTGAA
>CAZGBL010000113.1:2322-6605 GCA_964523955.1 uncultured Oscillospiraceae bacterium
ATGCGGCGTAAACAGGCGTTGAAATGCGGCGTAAACAGGCGTTGAAATGCGGCGTAAACAGGCGTTGAAATGCGGCGTGAACAGGCATCGAAATGGAAGCGTGAACAGGCGCATTGAAATGGAGGCGTGTTATGAAAACGATACTTTTCGTACTTTTGGATCAGTGGTCAGATTGGGAGTCGGCTTATCTATCGACTGGAATACAGGTGTTAAACCCGGGAGAATATGAGAATAAAATCGTTTCCGTCGAAGGGAGCTGCGTGGAATCCATAGGCGGCTTTCGAGTGCAGGCGGATTATGATCTCGATTCTATTCCCGATGATTATGAGGCGGTGATTTTAGTCGGCGGCATGTCATGGAGAGGCGGAACGGCACAGAAGGTAAAGCCGTTGGTGGAAAGTTGTATGGCCAGGGGAAAGCTTCTGGGCGCAATCTGCGACGCCGCGGGTTTTCTGGGAACCATAGGAGCTCTCAATTCTGTCCTGCATACCGGCAATGATCGGAATGATCTCAAGACTTGGGCAGGCAGCGCTTACACCGGTGAAGAACGGTATCTCGTGAGACATGCGGTAAGGGACGGCGGAATCGTTACGGCAAATGGAACAGCAGCTTTGGAATTTGCGAAAGAGGTGATGCTGGCTCTGAACGTTGCGCCGGAGAAGATAATCGAGGACTGGTATAGCTTCCATAAATTGGGATGCTATGTCGCTCCTCTGCCGGGAATGTGAATTTCGGAATTGCGGTGATATTCGCCGGCGTATGAGAACGCTGCCCAGCTGCCGAATTTAAAAAACGCAGCGCATAGAGAACGCAGCGCATAGTGTCATATCCGGGGCGGCGCATGAGGATGCGCCGCCCCGGATATGGAACCCGCCGCTTACAGAAGCGGGGGACATCTGGCGCTTGTTATATCGCAAAACCGGCATACTGCGTCATATACAATTCGTAATACTTGCCTTTTCTTGCCAGAAGACTGTCATGGCTGCCGATTTCCGAGATCTGTCCCTGATCCATGACTACGATAATGTCGGCATCCCGGATGGTAGATAACCGATGCGCAATGACGATGCTGGTGCGGTTTTTCATCACCGAATGCAGCGCATCCTGTATCGCCTTTTCCGTGCGGGTATCGACATTCGACGTGGCCTCGTCTAAAATCAATATTTTAGGATCTGCGGCGAAAGCCCGGGCGATGGCTAAAAGCTGTCTTTGTCCCTGGCTGATATTTTCGCCGGAATCGCTCAAAACGGTGTCGTATCCCTGAGGCAGCATCTCGATCATATCTCTGCAGCGGCTCATTTCAGCAGCTTCTGTCAGCTGCTGATCAGAGGCGGCTTCGTTGCCATATTTCAAATTGTTTCGGATCGTATCGGAAAACAGAACGGTATCCTGAAGTACGATGGCGATATTAGATCTCAGGCTGTTCCTGGATACTTCCCGAATATTCTGACGGTTGATCAAAATATCTCCGCTGTCGGGATCGTAAAAGCGCATCAGCAGGTTGACAACTGTCGTCTTTCCGCTGCCGGTGGCGCCCACCAGCGCCACCTTTTTCCCTGAGGGAACTGTCAGATTGAAATTTCGCAGTACCGGATATCCTGGTTGATAGGAAAATGTGACATTTTTGAAATGAATATCGGCGGCGGATTCCTCTCTGAGAGGCTGACCTGACCTTTCCTCATTTTCTTCGTCGAGAAGGGTAAACACCCGTTCCGCGCCTGCGGCTGCAGTCTGAAGCTGACCGTAAATCTGCGCGATTTCATTGATGGGTCTGCTGAATTGTTTAGCATAGACGATGAATGCGGAAATGACGCCCACGGAGATGAGACCGTGGACGGCGAAAAATCCGCCGAAGGCGGCGATGATGACAAAGCCGATATTGCTGATGCAGTTCATGACAGGACCCATAATGCCGCTGAAAATATCAGTTCGGATGCCTGCTTTTGTCAGAGAATCGGAAACCTCGCAGAATTCATCTGCGGTAATATCCTGATGATTGTAAGCCACCACCGTGCGATACCCGGAAATCATTTCTTCGGCAGTGCCGTTCAACGATCCCAGCAGCAGCTGACGGCGGCGGGAAAATTTACGAACTTTTCCGGATATGATTTTAGTGGCCAGTACCGTCAGAATCACCGTCACAAAGCTCAGCAGAGCCAGCTGCCAGCAATACCACAGCATGACAGCCACCGTTCCGAATATGGTCAGAATGCCGGAAAAAAGAGAGGGCAAGGACTGTGAAACGGTGGTGGAGATGTTTTCGATGTCATTTGTCATGCGGCTCATAATATCTCCATGAGAATGAGTATCCACGTAGAAAACCGGCAGATCTGTAATTTTTCCGAACAGCTCTTCACGCAGTTTTTTTACGATGCGCTGACTGAGGCGAGCGCTCAAAAGCCCCTGCAGCAGCTGACTTCCGCTGTACAGCAGATATGCCGTCAGCATGAGCAGCAGCGTGGGGGTCAATCTTCCCGCGGCCGTTTTTGCGATGATATCGATCGCTTTGCTCTGAAGGCTCGGAGCGTAGACGCCGCAAAGGGTACCGAAGACGACCACCAGAAGCATACCGATGACGATCGTTTTTTCTCTGGCGAAATAGAGCGATATTCGACGAAGCGTGTCGGCGGCATTCTGCGCGTGTTCTGTTTCTTCAAATCGAGTATATTTGTTCATTCCCGGAATATTGCGTTCCGTACTGCGTTTCAGATTGTGCTCTGTTTTCTGTGAATCTTTCATGATTCTTCGTCCTTCTTTCCGATCTGCGAGTAAAAGATGTCCTGGTATGTTTTACAGGACGCCATCAGTTCTGTATGGGTGCCGCATCCCTCGATACTTCCATTGTTTAATACTACGATTCTGTCTGCGTGACGGGCGGAGGCGATGCGCTGAGCCACTATGATTTTCGTGCTTTGCGCATGAGTTCTTCGGAGCGCTTCATACAGTGCGGCCTCTGTCTTTAAATCCAGTGCGCTGGTGGAATCGTCGAAAATCAGAATTTCGGAAGGCTTTAAAATAGCTCTCGCGATAGCGATTCGCTGTTTCTGCCCGCCGGACAGACTCATGCCCCGCTCTGCTACCGGCGTATTGTAACCGTGCGGCATTGTTTTGATAAAATCATCGGCCTGAGCGATATGCGCTGAAGTGAAAATTTCCTCGCTCTTCGCATCGGGAGATCCCCATGCGATGTTTTCTCCCACCGATATGTTAAACAGCTCGCTTTTTTGAAGCGCTGCCGATATTTTATTCCGCAGAGCTTTTTGCTGGTAATCTCGAGTGTCTATGTCGTCTACGAGAACGGAACCGGATGTGGCGTCGTAAAAGCGGAGAATCAGATGGATCAGCGCGGTTTTTCCGCATCCGGTAGCGCCCATGACAGCAATCGTTTCGCCCGGATGAATCGTCAGGTTTATGTGATTTAAAACCGTATGTTCTGTTCCGGGAAAGGCGAACGATACATCGCGGAATTCGACTTTTCCGCGGATGGACGTTTCACCGCTGAAAGCGCCGTCTTTTAAGTCGGGTTCGCTGTGCAGGATCTGCTTGATTCGCTTCCAGGATGCGATGCCTTTTGAAATGCTTTGAAACAGCAGGATGAGCATCAGTATTCCGTTTAGAAGCTGCGTTGCGTAAGTGATGGCGGCCATAATCGTACCCGGCGTCGTGAGACCGAGCTCTGCCTGATACGAGCCGGCGAACAAAATGAGGATAATCGCCGTATACATCAGCGCGTTCATGACGGGGTTCATAAAAGCGAAGATGACGAGTACGCGGAGCTGCGTGCGGATCAAGTCGTCATTCGCCTTTCCGAATCGAGTTTTTTCATAGATCTCACGGACACAGGCTTTGATGATGCGGATACCGGAGATGTCCTCCTGAAGGATTCCGTTGATGCGATCCAGCTCCGTCTGCAGTCTTGTCAACAGAGGGTTTGCCCTGTAAAGGCAGAAAATCATGCAGCCTAAAATCAGAGGAAAGGCACACAGAACGATAAATCCAAAGGAAGGATTCAATCGAAACAGAAAGAAAATGCTGCCAAAGGTCAGCATGGAAGTACGGATCATGCCGCGGACAAACTGAGCGACAAAATTTTGTACTTGTGTAATATCGTTTGTGACTCTGGTGATCAGTGAACCTGTTCCAAAGCGATCCATCTGAGGAAATGAAAATGTCATGATTTTTCGGAAACAATCCTTGCGGATTTCATTTCCTGTATTTTGCGCTGTGATAGGGTTTGTCAAGTAAAGTGTGTAAGTTTTTTGTTTTTTATCGGCGGCTATTAT
>CAZGBL010000114.1:0-6565 GCA_964523955.1 uncultured Oscillospiraceae bacterium
GAGCATGATATTTTTTTAGCCACAAGTGTTACAAAAATGCTTGACCACAACACTTGACGGTTAAAAGGAAGTCGGCTAATATAATAACATATTTTAATTCTGGGTTTTCTCTGAAAAATAAAGGCGCTGTACACGAAATACAGAGGTAATAGGCGGCAATTTTTTGAGGGAAAAGATCCTGATTATGAGGAGTTGTGAGGGCAGATATGATGACGTCTGTTGATGTAAAAAATGCCATAAAGATGTTGGTTTCCGGAGAAGATATTTCTTCTGAGATGATGCGGGTTTTAATCTGTGATCATTCGGAGGATCCTCTGCTTTTCGCTGAGGCCGATGCGCTTAGACGCAGTATTTATGGGGAGGACGTATATATTCGGGGATTGATAGAATTTACGAATTATTGTAAAAACGATTGTTTTTACTGCGGTATCCGAAGGAGCAACGGAGACGTGATCCGATATCGTCTGGATGCGTCAGAGATCCTGAGATGCTGTGAGGAGGGCTATGATCTGGGCTTTCGGACGTTTGTCCTGCAGGGCGGAGAGGATCCTTACTTCAGTGACGAACGTATCTGCAGTATTGTTGCGTCTATAAAGACTCGTTTTCCGGATTGCGCGGTCACACTTTCCATCGGAGAAAAGACGAGAAAGAGTTATCAATCGTATTTTGATGCGGGGGCAGACCGCTACTTACTGCGTCACGAAACTGCTGAACCGGGACATTACAGGAAGCTGCATCCCGAGAGTATGAGTCTTGCGAATCGGAAACGGTGTCTTTACGATCTGAAGGAAATCGGATATCAGGTGGGATCGGGATTTATGATAGGTTCTCCCTATCAAACTGTAGAAAATTTGCTGGAAGATTTGAAATTTTTACAGGATTTGCAGCCTGATATGATCGGAATCGGCCCGTATATCGAACATCTCGGCACGCCTTTGGGCAGACGGTATGCTCAGGAGCTTGCGGGCAGCTGTGGCGGCGATGTTCTTCAAGAAAATGCCCAGAAGGTCTCATCTGCAAAGGAAGACAGTCTTTTTGCTCTTTCCGCTGAAAGACGTCTTACGCTAACCCTGCGATTGATCTCTATTCTTCGTTTGATGTTTCCTTATGCGCTGATTCCTTCGACGACAGCCCTGGGAACGATTCATCCGCAGGGCAGGGAATTGGGGCTGAAGGCAGGCGCGAATGTCGTCATGCCGAATCTGTCTCCGGCAGACGTCCGCAGTCTCTACGAACTGTACGATAATAAGATCTGTACGGGAGAAGAGGCGGCTCAATGCCGAGGGTGTCTCGAAAATCGCGTTTTTGGAGCGGGCTATCGAATTGTGACAGATATAGGAAATGTTCGCACGCCGTATCAGAGCAAGGATTGAGAAAGTAGGAGAAAATATGGCTGTAAAGACGTTGGAGACGACAGCTGATGAAAAGAGGATGCGAGTCATGGCGGCCATGAGCGGAGGCGTAGATTCCAGCACGGCGGTCTATCTTCTCAAAGCACAGGGATATGAATGTGTGGGAATTACGATGAAATTATTTTACAATGAAAACATCGGTGTTTCTAAGGAACATACCTGTTGTTCTTTAGAGGACGTGGAGGATGCCAAAGGTGTGGCATACGCTCTCGGTATTCCGCATTATGTTTTTAATTTTTCTGATCGCTTTCAGGAGGACGTAATCGATCGTTTTATCGAGGCTTATGAGAAAGGGAGAACGCCAAATCCCTGTATCGACTGCAATCACTATATGAAATTCGGTCTTCTGCATGAGCGTGCAAAGCAATTAGGCTTTGATTATGTGGCTACCGGTCATTACGCCGTGGTGGAATACAGTGAGGAGCGGGGACGATGGCTGTTAAGGAAAGGCCGGGATTGGGAAAAAGATCAGAGTTATGTGCTTTACAGTATGACACAGGAACAGCTGGCTCATACTTTGTTTCCGCTGGGTAAGCTGACGAAGCCGCATGTTCGTAAAATTGCAGAAAACTGCGGGTTTTCAAACGCGCATAAGCATGACAGCCAGGACTTGTGTTTTGTGCCGGATGGAAGATATGCTGATTTCATCGAGAGGCATACGAAAAAGATCTATCCGGAGGGAGATTTTCTCGATACCTGCGGAAATCTTCTCGGTCGTCACAAAGGCATTATCCGATATACCGTGGGTCAGCGGAAAGGTCTCGGATTGGCGCTTAAGGAACCCGGATACGTATGTGAAATAGATCCCGAGAAGAATGCTGTTATCGTCGGAACTCGACAGCAGCTGTATACCAGTGAAGTGACAGTGAAGGACATCAATCTGATTTCGATGGAAAAAATAGAAAAACCGATGAAGATGAAGGTGAAAATTCGTTATCGGCAGCCGGAGCAATGGGCGTATGTGGAACAGACGGAAAGCGATACTCTTAAAATCAGATTTGAGGAGCCGCAGCGTGCCGTTACAAAGGGGCAGGCTGCTGTATTGTATGATGGCGATATCGTAGCAGGCGGAGGAGTGATCACGTAGGTGATCGCTCCTCCGCCTTTGTCGTCAATCGATTCGATTGTGATGAGCGGGCGGAGTATCCTGTGTGATTACACTGAATATGAGACCTCTGTCACGGCATTCCTGAATAATACCGGGAAGCGCTTGTACAGTGGTTTCATGTCCGGCCGCATCGTGCATTAAGATAATATTATGTTTATATTTCAAGCCTGAAGCGACGCTTTGAGTCAATACGTTCGGATCCGGATTCCTGCCGGAAGCGTCTGTGGAATTAACATTCCAATCGTAATACTCGACACCTCGTTCCTGGAGCAGCCCGATGAGCTCTGTCATGGTGACATGGCGGCTTTTCAGAGTATTGCTGCTGCCGCCGGGAAAACGGTACATCGTCGGCCGGACTCCGGTGATTTCTTCCAGAAGTGTACTGATCCGCTCATAATCGGCGAGAAATGCCTCTGCGGATGCGTAGATTTCCGCATAGTTATGCGTATAGCTGTGCATAGCCAGCGTATGTCCTGCGTCTGCGATCATGCGGTAGCGCTGCATGCTGTTTTCATCTGTATGGCCGGTGACAAAGAAGGTGGCTTTGATGTCGTTTTCTTCCAGTATCTGAAGAATGGCTTCGGTATTTCGGCTGGGACCGTCGTCAAATGTCAGATAGGCGTAGCGGCTTTGATCATCGGGATCCTCGCGGCCGTCAGGGTTCTGCGACACAGGCGATGGATTTGCCGGCGCCGAGTCTCCTGTTGTCGGGGAATCTGGAGGCGATGAAGCTTCGTCCTGACTGCTGGCGTCTGTGTGCTCAGACGGCTCTTGAACAATGTCGGACAGCTCGGAGTTATCTGAAACAGACGTTTCTTCTGAGGCTGAAATACCGTTTTCTGAATTCTCTGAGTTATTTTCGAGCATGGTGCGGCCTGCTTTATCTCGAAAGACGTTGCCTTCTGGCAGAATCAGAATGCTGCCCAGCAGTGTTCCGATGGAAAATAGTACGATGAATGATGCAAATAGAGTGCGTTTTTTTGCTTTTTTTGTTTTCATTTTTATTTGTGAGTGAGTGCGGCGAAGCGCGCGGTTATCCTCTTTTCCCCTTTCTGCTTACATCATAACTCGAAAGGAGTCAGGAGTGAACCTAAAGAATTCTAAAGAAAAAATCCGAGAATTTTATCTCGGATTTTTGATGAAATAGAAATGAAAAACTTCGGTTTTAAATGTGTATTATCGGGAAGCTTTTCTCATGAAATCATATCGAGGAAATAGCGATGTATGGAGGTATTGTCGCTGAGTTCCGGGTGAAAAGCTGTTACTAATTGAACGTCCTGCCTTGCAGCGACGATATGTCCGCCTGTTTCCGCAAGAATTTCGGCATTTGGTCCTACGGCCTCGATATATGGAGCGCGAATAAAGGTCATAGGGACGCGGCCGATGCCGGTGAAATCTTCCTCGGTATAAAAACTGCCTAATTGTCGTCCGTATGCGTTTCGCTTTGCGCGAATATTCATCGTACCGAAACAGGGCGCGCCGCCTTCTACCGTCTCTGAAAGCAGGATCAAGCCGGCGCATGTGCCGAAGACTGGCATACCGGAGAGAATTTTTTCTCTGAGCGGCGCGAATAGATCCAGTTCATTCAGAAGCTTTCGCATAACGGTGCTTTCGCCTCCGGGAAGGATCAATCCGTCTAAAGAGCGGTCGAGATCTTTTCGCTGTCGGATTTCAAAATGATCGGCGCCCAGCTGTTCCAGCATCGCTGCATGTTCTTCAAATGCGCCCTGTAAGGCTAAAATTCCAATGGCCATAATTATCTTTCTCTCCCCGTACGGTTTTATTTTCCGCGTTCCGCCATCAACAATTCGATTTCCTGTTCGTTGATGCCGACCATCGCTTCTCCCAGATCAGTGGAGAGTTCTGCGATGAGTTTTGCGTCTGTATAGTTTGTAACTGCCTGAACGATAGCAGCTGCGCGTTTTGCAGGATCGCCGGATTTGAAAATGCCGGAGCCGACGAATACGCCTTCGGCGCCCAGCTGCATCATCAGAGCGGCATCGGCAGGTGTCGCTACGCCTCCTGCAGCAAAGTTGACTACAGGCAGACGTCCATTTTCGTGGACATAACGAAGCAGCTCTACAGAAACCTGAAGCTGTTTTGCCGCTTCAAACAATTCATCTTCGCGAAGATTTTGAACTCGACGGATTTCTGCGTTCATTGACCTCATGTGACGCACCGCCTGAACGACATCGCCGGTTCCAGGCTCTCCTTTCGTACGGATCATAGCGGCGCCCTCCGAAATTCGGCGCAGCGCTTCTCCCAGATCACGGGCGCCGCAGACGAAAGGAACGCGGAATTTCGTCTTATCGATGTGGTAGATGTCGTCTGCAGGGGAAAGTACTTCGCTTTCATCGATATAGTCGATTTCGATGGCTTCCAGGATCTGTGCTTCTACAAAGTGACCGATACGGCATTTTGCCATAACGGGAATCGATACCGCTTCCTGGATACCCCGGATCATTTTAGGATCGCTCATTCTGGATACTCCGCCTGCAGCACGGATATCTGCGGGAATTCGTTCCAGCGCCATGACAGCGCACGCTCCTGCCGCTTCTGCAATTTTAGCCTGTTCCGGAGTGGTGACGTCCATAATAACGCCGCCTTTGAGCATCTGAGCCAGCTCTTTGTTTAAATCATATCTGCTTTTTTCCATTTTTTATCTGCCTTTCGTTTTTTATGAAATAGGAAATATTGTCATCATATTTATCTCTTATTTTAACAAAACGTGATCATGTTGAAATATCCAAAAATATAAAAAATGACAAGGTCAGAATGATAAGGCCAGATGCCAGGTCCTTCAGGTCGCTGGATTCGTAATTTTGTCTAACTTTTGGAGTTCACTTCAACTTCTTTCAAGGCGCAAAAATTGAAAAGAATTTATCAATGAAAAAACAGGCTTCGCAAGTACACAGACGCTGATCACGCCGAAGGGACGCGAGACATTCCGCCTGTTGTACTTAAAAATATCGCTTAATTCCACATACACAGCACCTTGCATACCGCAGGCGTTTTTTAACGGAGGAAACAGCCATGAGCCAAAAATTTTACAGCCTTGCAAGAGACGGTGACACGAAGCTGTCAGCCAAAAACTCCACAACAACTTGACACCGTCTTTAGAATAAAGAGGAATGACAAATATCGGGAATCTTGGTACAATGGAAGTCGACAGACATCGTTTCCCCAACCCGATCATTCGTCGTGGGGAGTGCAAATAGGAGAAAAAATGGGTTACAAAGAAGAGTTTATAAAATTTATGGTAGAATCCGGCGTTCTGACCTTTGGCGACTTCATCACGAAAAGCGGCAGAAATACGCCGTATTTCGTCAATACCGGCAACTACCGGACAGGCATGCAGGCTCACAGACTGGGGCAGTTCTATGCGTCCTGCATCATGGAAAACATAAAAAACGGGAATATATGTGAAGACGTAAATGTGCTCTTCGGTCCTGCATATAAAGGTATTCCGCTGGCCGTTTCCACATCTATCGCTCTTAGCGCAGAACACGGAAGAGAAATCAGTTATTGCTTTAACCGTAAAGAAAAAAAAGATCACGGTGAAGGCGGTCATATGGTAGGCCACAAGCTGTCAGCGGGAGACTGCGTACTGATCACAGAAGACGTCGTCACAGCCGGAACCGCAGTCAGAGAAACGCTGCCTCTCCTCACGGAGACACAGGGCGTTAAGGTAGAAGGACTGATCGTATCGGTAGATCGAATGGAACGGGGCAGGGGCGAAAAGACAGCGATCGCTGAGCTTTACGAAGAATTTGGAATCCGGACTTATCCCATCGTGACAGTCCGCGAAGTCATCGATACTCTGCATAACGTCGAAGTCGGAGGCAAAGTCGTCATCGACGATGAGATACGAGACGCCATGGAACGTTATTTCGAGAAATACTGTGTAAAGTAGCGGAACTGCGGCCCGCATCCGATGGGGCTGCGTACACATAGTTAAAAAGATGACAGCCCGTCGGTTCAGACCGGCGTCAGGGTGTCCGAAAACTCAATGCAAAGCGATATGTGACACCAAATATAGTATTTA
>CAZGBL010000115.1:0-2723 GCA_964523955.1 uncultured Oscillospiraceae bacterium
CTTACAGAGGCGGGGAACATCTGGCGTTTGTTACAAATATTATATCATAATCTTCCCCTAAATGAGAATCTTTAAACGTCTTCCCGATAAAATAAAAGAAAAACTCCGCCTTCTGATTCTCGACGACAATCTACGGTCAATTCTCTTATTTCCCTAAAAATTCCAGCGTTTTAAACCGAAGATGAAGCGATGCTGCTTTTTCTCCGTGAGCTGCATCGTAAAGCTCTGAATATTTTCCCTGCATAACAGCGTCCCGCAGAACCTCATCTGCTTCCGACTGATTCTGAGCCGCGTCGATCAGACAGAGCGGTGGGTACAAGACGCACCACCAGTTCTGTCCTTTCCCTTCACCTATAGTGATATTGAGCGCTTCATAATTTCCGGCAGGAAACGTCAGAGACCCGTAAGACTTTTCCGGTATAAATCGAACGCCCAGCTCCGCCTGAACAGAATAATCATAACCCTCTTCTTCTATGATTTCTGCCGCTTGTGTTCTGATTTCATCCATATGAGCAGAAATATATGTTCTTGTCTCTTCAATACTAAGCTCTGCCGTCTCTTCACTCCCGTCCGTCAGGCGAACCGCCTCTCGTTTGAGATCTTCATTTACAAAATCTACTAATTTATCGCGCACTTTTAGCTTCAGCGCCTGGTCTTCGTCAGAATCGCTATTGGCGATCACATGAAAACGAATAAAATCTTCATTTGAAAAAGTGTTATTATATCGGTATGTCATTCCTGCGCAGAACACAAAAGTCGCCAAAATTGCCAGTATTGCAGCGGTCGCGGGCATCACATGCTTGATTTTCTCCATAAGTAATTTAACCTCCGCAATAAATATGATCTGAATGCGGATTTTTTATACAAGAAACTTTTTCTCTTCCCCTGTTTTTTGCATTTAAAGCGGAGCAGAGCTTCTGACAATATCAAAGAATCAGCAGTTTTTTTCCCGATTCCACATAATCCCCTTCTCCAAGACCATTGATCAGCTGCAGCTCCTGTATCGTAGTGCGAAATTCTTTTGCAATACTCCACTGCGTATCCCCTGGACGGGTAACATATACCACCATTCCCGCACCGTCTTCCATTTCTTCATCCCGTTCGATATAGCAGACCTTGTCGATAAAATCATATTCTTCAACTTTCCAGGCGTAAACAGATACGGATATCGTACAGTTGAACTCCACCTGACGCGGATTCATACGGTCAAACCAGATATCTTTCATCCCGCAGCTATAATCTATGGACATTCCTTCGCGAATCCCCGGAATATCTATGAGCGTACGGAACGGCAGCCTTTCTGCGAAAGAGGAAAATCCGGCGTCTCCTTCCTCCGCTTCATATACCGTATTCGTCTCGACGAGTCCTTCAATTCTGCACTTCCCGTTCTCTGCCGCCGCCTCTGCGCCTTCTACAGATGCTGAAATATATGGAATCCGGCCGAAGCCCTTTTCCGACTCCGGCAGAGTGATAATTTCCCGAATGGAAATTTCTGCGGCTCCGCTTCCGCAAAGCTCTGATACGCGCCTTGGCGTGGTGGAAAAATCCACATCTCTCACTCTGTGATACATATCTGTCACGATCTCGCGTTCCATTCCCCGGAAAATATCGATCCCCGCCGCTACGGTCAGAGAAAGCATCAGGCGCTGTTTTCCATCCCCATCCTCCGGCGTCTCATAACCGAGCTTTGAGGATATGACGTCAAAAGTCACCCTGCTGTCTGATGCGTTGACCCCGGTCACATCCGGCAGCTTAATAAATTGAGTAAATTCCAGTTTTCCCCGATAAAACACAGGAACCGGCACGTCGTCAGAGCAGCCCTCCGACTCTCCCTCTGCAGATACGCTTCCGGCCTTTGGGATATATAAAATGCTGTAATAAGCGCACGCGTCGATAACCGCCTTCCCCTTTCCGATCTGCCTACGGCTTTCCACCACATTGACGTCGTAATTGAGGACACGCTCCAGCTCAGGCATATTTTCCTTAAAGGCGACCTCGCCGCTGACGTCTGTCGTATCCGTCCTGCGCTGTGCAATATCGGTGAAACGGATGGTTTCTTTTCGGAGACAGAGTTCTCCATCTCTCACGCCCTCTAAAAATTCCGTCTCCTCCTCCATATATTTTTTGACAGTACACCGTATCTCTGCCCGAATGCGAATTTTACGCTCATTGATCACCTTTGCTTTCACGGAAAGAAGCTCTGCGGAAATCTCCGGCGCAGAAGAATCGCCAGGCCGCCCCTCAGAGACAAAATCGGCGTCGCATTCGCGGCGGAAATTCATCCGGGAGTTCATAGAAATCAGCTCACAGCTGTCCGACACAGGCACATAAAGTGTATTAACGGAAATCATTCCGCTGATCCTGTACATCTCATTTCCATTCTGCCCTTGATACACATCATGAGATGTAATTTCAGGCTTTGCATCGATATTTAATATTTGCTCCAAATCGGGCTCTACGTCCGGCACTAAAACATCCTCTTCGATGGTCATTACAGGCAGCTGCTGACGATATACCCCCGTAATCCTCAACCGGCTGCTTCTCAGATCACCGTCTGCCGGTATCAGCTTCGCCGCATTCCGCTTCGCTGCCGGCATCAGAGCGAAATCCGGCGGATTATCGCGAACAGAAATTTCCTCTGCTCCGCCGCTTCCGCGATACACTTCACTCTCATCCTCTTCCGATGCCGCAGATTCCGCAGATTCCGCAGATTCCGCAGATTC
>CAZGBL010000115.1:2823-6495 GCA_964523955.1 uncultured Oscillospiraceae bacterium
CCGCAGATTCCGCAGATTCCGCAGATTCCGCAGATTCTGCAGGAGCCGCCGCCAGAACAGCGCCGGCGTGGAACCTGGCTTTAGCGCCGCGCTCCGGCCCGATATCATTTCCTGCCGCCTGCTCCTCTTGCGCATCGTCCGAAGTATTTACGAAATCATCCTCATCCTCATCCTCTGCTCTAACTTCAGCCGCATCTTCCGTCTCCTTTTTATTATGAACATTTTTCCGACTCTCAAAGCCATTCTCCGCCCCTGTGCTCCCCGTATCTGCTGTGCTTGCCATTCTTTCATCCGTCTCTTCCTTCTTTTCCGCGATTCCCACATCGGCTTCCTGCTTCAAGGTCGTCTGAATCTGTGGTTCCGTCTGCACTTCATCCCTTTTCACATCCGTCTGCCGAAAGAGCTCCACTCTCCTGTAATCTTCACTCATGATATTCCTCCATAAAAAGCGTCCTGTATTCAGCCGGACTCCATCCCAATCACGATTCTATGCTCGTTTCTAAAGAAAATTACCCTTCTATTTCATTCATCCACGATCAGCTTTGATTTTCGCTGATCTGCTGCGAGATAAAACCTATCATTTCTATTCATGCTATGCGTAAAATATATTATTTATGTTCCTTTTTCAAAAATTAGACAAAAAAAAGAGAGTGTCCCTCAAAAGCTGCCATCGGATCAGACGACATGCCAGATGCGCTAACATCCTGCATCTGTTCTGCCTGACATCTCATACAGATCCGGCTTCTCCATGGGCTTTTGGGACACCCTCAAACTCTCTATTTTATTTTTAAAGCGAAACAGCGCTCTTTGTCAGACAGGCTGAAACCGCCGCCTGTCTGAGCGTGGAATCCGACTCTCTCTGTTTAAAGCGGAGCGGCGCTCCTGTCGGGCAGGCTGAAACTGCCTCTTACAAAAGCGAGGCATCCGGCGCTCGTTATACATACTGACGCAGAATACCGTTCAAATGTGCTTCCCATGCTTCAGAATCACTGTACTGCGAAGCCACATAGCCAAAATGTTCCAGACGTTTCTGCGGAAGTCCGGCCATATGGGAATATTCTTCGACAATGCCATGGCGTCTGGCCAACTGATACACGCGTTGTTCCTGCTCAGAAAGATGAAGTACTTCATCGATTTTAGCGAGCATCTCGCTCTTCCTGCTGATAGGATGATTGAGCGATCCTACCAGATTGACGATGTGATCGCTGACCACTCTAACGTCAGGAAGCTCGATCTTTTCGATGAGCATACGGATTTCTCTCAGCTTTTCTATATCTGTCAGCTCACTGAAATCTCCTGCCTGCTTCATAGCATACATCTCAGATTCCAGCTTCAGCACGAACGTTCTCAGCCGCACAAAATCAGGATTGATCTGATTGACGACGAAAGCCGTCTCCGCAGCGTTCTCCTGTTCATATTCCGCACCGCCGATTCCCGGCATGAAATAGACAGACAATTCTATTCCGGCAGATTTTACTTTTCTTCCTCCATCGATTTGCTGCTCTTGCGTCAATCCTTTATTGATGAGACGAAGAACATGATCCGATCCGCTTTCAAATCCCGAATGAATGCGATCCAGGCCACTCTGCCGAAGCAGCTTCCACTGCTCTTCCGACCAGTGAGAAAGTGTCTCTGCCCTGCCATATGTGGTTACACGTTCGATATGAGGGAATTTTTCACGCAGGTATACGAGCACATCCGCCAGCTTTTCCGGCTTTAGGGCGATAGAATTTCCATCTTGAAGAAACACGGATTTTCCCCCATGCATCAGCCAATTATATACCATGTAAAAACACTGAAGCTCGTCATTGTTAAATTCCTCTAAATAACTGTAAAGCTTCTTTTTATCCATGGCGCCGTCATCCTTCGTACACGATACGAGAAGATCTCGGAAGTACGCCATATTGTCGATATTTTTCCTGATTTCCTCCGGTTGGATAACGCGAAACCCCGAACCGTGATATACCGTACAGAAACGGCATTTGTTCCACGTACAGCCCTGTGTTATCTGGAGCAGCAGGCTGGATGCTTCGCTCGGCGGACGAATTGGGCCGATTTCAAATGATCTGTCTGACATAGTCTCACACTCCTCTGTATTGCGGATCCCTGACTCGCAGTCGGCTCAGATCATATCTTAACCGACTTTTTATGACTTTGTTGCAGGCCGGAAATCATCTTCCCTGTCGATGGATTTTCTGAGGCTGTTAATATGGGCAATCGAATATTTTCGCGCTTCCTCTGCATCCCTTTTTTCCATCGCATCGATAATCAGTTTATGCTCATTTATGATCTCCCCCGCTCGCTTGCTGGATTTAAAGTAGACATACCGGAACCGCGTCACCTGTTCCTGCAGATCCTGACAGAGATGGATCAGATAAGTATTTCCGCTTCCCTGCGTAATGAGATGATGAAAATGCGTATCCGTCCTTGTAAGCTCCTCCTGATCGCCTAAAGCAATCGCTTTTTCACAGTCTAAAGCAGCCTGACGCACCGCCGCAAGCTCTTCATCCGTCATATTGATCGTAGCAAGATATGTCGCTAATCCCTCTAGCGGCTCTCTGACAATCATCATACTGTCAAAATCCTCTGCTGAAATATCGGAGACATAAGCGCCTTTTCTGGGCTCGATCGTGACGAGATTATCCTTTTCCAGCTGTCTGATGGCTTCCCTCACCGGAGTTCTGCTCACGCCCATACTCTCCGCCAGTTCGATCTCCATCATTCTGGTTCCCGGCTTGATCTGTCCGGTCATTATCAGCAATCTCAATTCTTCATAAACAAGCTCCCTGAGCGGCTTGTGTTCCTGCATGTTGATATTAAACACCTGTGCATCTCCTTATTTCTTCCTCTTTTTCTACACAATTACAGTATATGGTTTATCATATATCACTCTTCATGGATGCAGAAATTATCTGCTGCATCATGAATAATATCACTGCAAAATACAGCGATTAACTGACGCTTCCATATATATTATAAACGAATTGTACTGTGTATACAAGATGCTTACTACAGGGTTTTCGTCAAAAATATGCGGAATCCATCTTTTTCCATATCCCTCAGCGAATCCACCATCGCCTGCGCCCTATGTCTTGTACTGAATAAAGAGAATACCGTAGGACCGCTTCCGCTCATCATAGCGGCGATGCTTCCTTTTCCGCTCATTCGTTCTTTTAACTGCCGGCTTTGCGGGCATATTTCAAATGTCACATTTTCCAGCACGTTGCACATCGACGCCTTTATTTTCTGCATATTGCCTGCCGATATACCTTCGATCAATCCAGTCGTTTCGGGATGCTTCGGGATGACTGCTTGATCCAGAGCATGATAGACAGCGGCGGTAGAAATCGAAACCGGAGGTTTCGCCAAAACAACCCAAAAAATGACAGACCGCAGCGGCGTCATGATCTCTCCGATTCCTTCCGCCAGTACGCAAGTCGCTCCGCCTTTCATGCCGAAAAGCTCCTGCTGACACGCGGCTGTCGATAGAACGCAGAACGGTACGTCTGCTCCCACTCTTTCTCCTGCTGCGCAGAGCCTGTCCATCGTAAGATTCATCTCTAAAATTTTATTCAATGCGAGGATAACGCCCGCCGCATTTGAGCTTCCTCCTGCCAGCCCTGCGGCGACCGGAATATTTTTCTTTATATCGATATAAATTTCATATCCTGA
>CAZGBL010000116.1:0-6495 GCA_964523955.1 uncultured Oscillospiraceae bacterium
ACATCTGACGCTTGTTGTATTTACTGCATTCCGCATTCCCGCCGCAGCGGTTACATTCCCAGATCCTCACCCACGAGAATCACCTTGATCTTCCTGGCCGGCCTGCTGATACGCGTCACCAGCATGTACGCACAAATGCTGTCCGGACTTTTGCAGTCAAGACACTGTCCCGTTTTCGTACAGGGTGTTTCGATGGCGAATCTCTGAGAATTCATCGGTGCAGCGACGTTCCTTGCACGTCGCCACGCATCTTCAACTGTCTTTGCGACTTTATTCATCCCTGCGATAACGATAACGCTCTTAGGCCCGTAGACCATAGCAGCGACGCGATTTCCATTCCCATCGATATTTACCAATTGTCCATCCATACTCAGCGCGTTTGTACTCATCAAAAAGGTATCACACAGCAGAGCCTTTCGCATCAGCTCCTCCCGCTCATCCGGCGAAGACGCCGTATCCCGGTCAATAACCGGATTTCCGCGCCGAACCAGCGCCTCTCGGATCCCCAGGTCTTCCAAAGTCATAGAACCGCCCCAGGAAACCACATCCGCCGCCGGTATCAGCTCCATCGCTTTCGCCGCAGCCTCTTCGCGGCTGGAACAGTAATAGGCGTCGAAGCGGCGTTTCTTCAGATTTTCTGCAACGACAGACCCGGATTTATCGTACATTTTCTTCTTATTAACGTCCATAAAATCATACTCCTCTGTAAATGATACGATCAAATATATATTACACACTTCAGGTGTTTTCTGCACCTGCATCCAACGCCGCACAGTGATAACTCAGCGAAAATGCTGAAAATACTTCTAATTTTTATTTTTCCCAATGTTAACTATCCATTGAACTGGCGTTTTTTCGCGCACAGCCACAAAATATTTTTACTGCTGCACAGACCCATGCAGCGGTAAAAAATTTTATTCCGATATATTTTACAGGGACTTCAGCAGATTTACCGTCTCCAATACGGAAAGGGCACAGTCGTACCCCTTATTTCCAGCCTTTGTGCCGGCGCGCTCGATGGCCTGCTCGATATTTTCTGTCGTTACCACGCCGAACATGATTGGAACCCCCGTCTGAAGACCCACCTGCGCGATACCTTTCGCAGCTTCATTGCACACGAGATCATAATGTGAAGTAGCGCCTCTGATAACTGCTCCCAGACAGATAACGGCGTCGTATTTTCCTGATTTCGCCATTTTCTGGGCTGCCAAAGGAAGTTCAAAAGCGCCCGGAACCCAGGCCAGCGTAATGTCTTCTTCCTTTACGTCATGGCGCAGCAGACCGTCCAGCGCGCCGCCGATCAGCTTCGATACGATAAATTCATTAAACCGCGATGCTACGATTCCCACTTTAATACCGTCTGCTACTAACTTACCTTCGATTACATTGATATTTGGATTCATCATTTTTCTCCTTTTCCCTCTTTGAGCGTTTCCGTCATTACAGCTTGATTCAGCCAGCGACACGCCCCCAGACTTAAAATTCATCAATACGTCTTTAAAATATGACCCATCTTCGCCTTCTTCGTCTTCATATAGGCGTCGCTGGCGCTCTTATGGGTCGTTTCAATCGGAACGCGCTCCGTGATTTCGATGCCGAATGTCTCCAAACCGGATATTTTCTCCGGATTGTTCGTAAGAAGTCTCAGACGCTTCGCACCGAGATCGATGAGCATTTCCGCTCCGACGGTGTAATCTCTCATGTCAGGAGGAAACCCCAAAGCCACATTCGCTTCCACCGTATCCATTCCGCCGTCCTGCAGGTGATACGCCTTCAGCTTATTGATGAGACCGATTCCGCGCCCTTCCTGCCTCAGGTAGATCATAATTCCTCGCCCTTCTTTAGCGATCGCTCTCATAGCCGCGTCAAACTGATCTCCGCAGTCACATTTGGCAGATCCGAAAACGTCTCCGGTCAGACATTCGGAATGAACGCGCACCAACACCGGCTCGCCGCTGCTGACGTCGCCCATCGTCAGAGCTACGTGGTGTTCTCCGTTCAGCCTGTTCACATAACCGTGTATTTTAAAATCGCCATACTTCGTCGGAAGGTTCGCAGCTACCACATGTTCCATAATCGGCTTTCCGTCATCGGCACTCCTGCGATTGGCGTTTTCCGACGTCTTCTTCGCCATTTCCTCCATCATGATTCCGGCCTTGCATAAATCATTTGTCATGCCTGGACCTCCTTATAAATCGTGTTCTCTTCTGTACTCCCTGAGCGCCTTGATCGTAGAGAATTTCAAATTGTGAAGCTGCGCAAATTCGATCAGATCCTTCGTACGCATCATCTCACCGTCTTCGCGCATGATTTCACAGCACAGGCCCGCTTCCTTCAGCCCTGCAATTCTCAGCAAATCTACGGTACCTTCCGTATGGCCGCCTCTTTCAAATACGCCGCCCGCCTTTGCCTCCAGCGGGAACATGTGCCCCGGTCTTCTGAAATCCTCCGGCTTCGCATCCTCATCGACACACTTAATCGCTGTATAAGAACGCTCTACCGCAGAGATTCCTGTAGTGGTATCCACATGATCGATCGATACCGTAAACGCAGTGGCATGATTATCCGTATTGTTTTCCACCATCTGCGGAAGGCCGAGCTTTTGACACATCGCCGTACTCATCGGCATACATATCAAGCCTTTCGCATAAGTGGCCATAAAGTTTACATTATAGCGTGTAGCAAATTCTGCCGCGCAGATCAGATCTCCTTCATTTTCTCTGTCAGGGTCATCGGTCATGATGATCATCTTTCCGTCGCGAAGATCCTGTACCACTTCTTCTATCGTATTAAATTCAAACATGTTCGTCCTCCTATTATCACATATTTCGATTCTGGCCTCCGGCTCCTGTCCTCATATATCCTTAAAAGCGGAGCAGACCTCCTGACAAGCTCTGACAAGCTCGCTTGTCAGGGACGGCGCGAACGCCTGCAGCAAGCGACAGGAGCTTTCGCCCGGCCGGATTTCGGCAGGGGATTATTACCTGATCGCCGAAAGTCGGAAATAGAACCCGGCTTTACACAGGACCTCTATCGCCCACATTTCCGAGCTTTCATTAGTCTCGCTTCTGTCACAGGAAACCGTTTTCCGAGAGCATCGCCAGATCGATACCTCCCGTTCCTCCGGAAGAAGCGGTTCCGTCGCTTCCGTTTGCATCTGCAGTACCGAAATTCATCAGATGCTCTACATACTTTCCGATCACATCATTTTCCAAATTTACCACATCGCCGGGCCGCCTGCTCAGCAACGTCGTCTCTTCACCGGTATGCGGAATAACAGAAACCTTGAAATAGCCAGCGCCCACCTCAGCTACCGTCAGGCTGATGCCGTCGATGGCGATAGAACCTTTTTCGATGACATAACGCAATATCTTATCCTCCGTATCGATCCGAACCCACACGGCGTTCTCCTCCCGGACGAGAGAAGAAACCCTGCCAGTGCCATCGATATGCCCCGACACGATGTGACCGCCGAAACGTCCTCCTGCTGCCATCGCCCGTTCCAGATTGACACGGGTGCCTTTAGAAAACGTTCCCAGATTCGTTCTCCGAAGTGTTTCAGCCATGACGTCAGCTTCAAATATATTGCCTGAGATCGTCGTAGCAGTCAGGCACACACCGTTGACCGCAACACTGTCCCCCAGCTTCAGATCGCTGAAAATATTTTTACCTCTGACGGAAAGCCTCGAAGACACCTTTCCGCGTTTTACCGCAGCGATCTCCCCGACTTCTTCTACAATACCGGTAAACACCTGTTATTCACTCCCATCCTTTATTTTTGCGGCCGCAGCCGCTGATTTTTTCTTAAATACGATCCGCTGACTCCTGTATCCTCGCATATTGTCGGCAGATCAGATCTTACCGCCGTCTCATGCTCACCTGAGCACACGATACTCTAAGAGAATATCCCGATCGAACGCTGTCATTTCCGGCTGTGAAAGCCGGACAGCGTCTGACATCTTCCGGATCCCCGAACCGCCTACCGGTGATTTTGCAGCAGCTCCTCCGACAATTTTCGGTGCCACATAAGCCTGGACAAGAGATACGACACCCGCCCTCATAGCCGAAAAATTCAATTCGCCGCCGCCTTCCAGCAGAATGCTGTCGATCTTCATCTCTCCGAGAATTTTCATCAGCTGATTCAGATCCACATGTCCTTCCTCATCTGCTCCCACAGCGATTAACTCTACGCCTTTCGCTCGAAGCTCCTCCGCTCTGACGGCAAGCTCCGCCGAGAAGGCTCCGCCGTTGTCCGCAGAGGTGTCAAAGCGAGGCGTCTCTGTCCTGCCGGCATTCCCCTCTGAGGATGCGCCGATATCTGCTTTTGTTTTTCCCACATAAGCTACAATCGTGCGTATCTCTCCTGCCGATCTGACTATCCTGCTGTTCTGAGGAATCCGCAGTTTACTGTCGCAGATAATTCTCACCGGATTTACAGGATCATCCTCCAGCCTGCAGTCCAACATCGGATCATCCTGAAGCACCGTATGGATGCCTGCCATGATTCCCGAAACAGCTCTGCGCGTCTCGTGTACGTGCTTTCTCGCCGCTTCGCCAGTCACCCATTTGGAATCGCCGGTAACACAGGCAATCTTGCCGTCTGCTGTCATAGCATACTTCATGATAACATAAGGCATACCGGTCGTAATATAATGGAAGAAAATTCGATTTTTTCTCAGGCATTCCGCTTCGAGAACCGGTCCTTCCGTTTCAATCCCCGCGTCCTTCAATATCTGAATTCCTTTGCCCGCTACCAGCGGATTTGGATCCCAAGCGCCAAACACTACGCGCGACAGCCTGTTTTCTATAATCGCCTCTGTACAAGGCGGCGTTTTGCCGTAATGACAGCACGGCTCCAGCGTCACATAAATCGTCGCCCCTTCCGGGTCGTTTCCCTTCTCGATGCAGTCCTTCAGAGCATTTCTCTCCGCATGAAGTCCTCCGCAATACTGATGCCAGCCTTGTCCCAGAATTTCATCGTCTCTGACGACTACCGCTCCCACCATAGGATTAGGACTCACATGTCCCTCTCCCCGACCTGCCAGATCGAGAGCCAACCGCATCCATTTTATATCCTTTTTTTCCTGATCATTCATAAAAATCACCGTAAAATTAGAAAATGCTCTGAATCATCAAGCAATTCAGAGCATACAAAAAATCCTAATATATCATGTCTTTCCCATATATCAGATCACCTTCTCCCATCCAGACTTTCACTGTCGGCTCCGAAATTCCATCGGATCAACCTTTCGGCTCGCGGGCTTTACCGCCGGTAGGGACTTGCACCCTGCCCTGAAGATCGTGTTATTTAGCTTTTTATTTCCAGAATTATAGTAGCACCGATCATATGTGATGTCAACGGTAAATTTGCGCAACAAAGATCGTCATATCGAAACATTTACAATACCTCTATATTTTCACACGCTGGGAACTGTCCGCCATTCTCGTAATTACAGCGGCCGCCTCCGCTCTGCTGATAGAATCCACAGGATGGAATTTTCCATCCGTACTCCCCGTCAATATTCCCGCTTTGTACAGCTGGTACACCGCTTTCCCCGCATCGCTCACTGACGATACATCCGGAAATGTGCCGGAAGGCGCCTCATTGATCTCAGCCAGAGCCTTATCCGGCAGAGATTTGCTGAGAATCTCCGCAAATTCCAGACGAGCTGCGTTGGCGTTCATATTTGCATTTTTATATTTATCACTGATTATCCCGTTGTCAGATGCATAGTCGACATAGGGCTGATACCACTCCTCCCCTGCCGAAACGGAAAAATCATATCCGTTTTTATAATAAAGACTGTGCATTCGCGATGCGATCGTTATCGTCTGAGCGATAGTAATATTACCGTCAGCATCGAATTTTCCATCGCTTCCGTTCATAAGTCCAAGTTCATAAGCTGATTTTGCATAACTGTAATACCAGTCGCTGCTGTCTATATCCTTAAAAAGGCCGGACTGATAACTGTTCACCTGACTGAGCTTTACCACTTCTATCTGCATTTTTGTCTCTGACGGCGATACGATGACGTCCTCGCTGCCGTTATTCGCAGAATCGTCAGATCCGCCCAGTTCTGCCGCCGTAATAGGCGTATAGCTGCAAGAGGAGACATACCAGTAACAATCCACCGCATTCACGATTTCTTCCTGTGTCGCTCCGGATTTCAGCGTACGCAGCCAGGAGCTTTCTATGGATAGTTCGGATGTAGAAATCGCCGGATCCGCGCAGTAAAACTTCTCCTCCGACTGGCTGTACCGCGTCAGAAGAACCGCGTGAGGAATCGACCGCAGATAGACGATAATTCCTTCCGGGTGGACGTCGAGAAGGCGAATCAGCTCGTCCCATTTATCTTCAACCGTCAGATTTTTATAAGATACTTTAATGCCGTGCCACGAAAAAGAATGCAATAATCCTACGCCTGTCAGCCAGGCGGTTGAAGTGAGGCGGGACTGCGTGATATAAGACCAGTTCTGCTCTCCGTTCTGTATCGC
>CAZGBL010000117.1:0-1165 GCA_964523955.1 uncultured Oscillospiraceae bacterium
GACACCTTCGCGTACGAGAGAAAGCAATGGAAACGACAACAAAATATCTTCTGATCGTCTGGGCGGTGTGGAATCTGATCACCTTCGCCCTCATGGGGATCGATAAAGTGAAAGCAAAATGCAATATGTGGCGCATACCTGAGAGCACGCTGCTGGCGTCCGCTTTTTTGATGGGAGCTGCGGGCAGCTTCATAGGTTCAAAACTGTTTCACCACAAAACGCGAAAAATGAAATTTACAATAGGTCTGCCTTTGGCGCTGCTGGCAAACCTCATAGTCGTCTGGTTTGTCTGGAAGTATTTGTTATAGGACCGCAGAAGTTTTCTCCGGTATTGGAAGGCATAACCTATTAAGGTTCGGTTCTCCTTCCCGTTCCATATTTTGATTGATGACACCAGCTGCTGCCTCAGTGTAAAATAAATACATGCTGAGGCATATTTTTCAGGTCTGGCCAGGCCCGATTCGTTGAAACTCGAAACGAAGGAGACAAAATGAGTATTAAGAAAAAGTGCAAAAAGATCATCCTAATTGCAGGTGTCGCCGCCATGGCGACGGTTCCTCAGTTTGCATTTGCTGACTGTACATCGGCAGCAGGAAATTGGACGTCACCGGCAGGAACGGCAGCGAAGACGGCAGCGACAAAATGCGTACAGTATTCTGTTTGCAGGAATGTTGCAAACTTCTGTCGGAACGGATGGAGCGGATGGAGCGGATGGTATGGATCGTGCGGAACGCGTTATCCGAATTGGCAGTATAACAGCGGAAATTTGAATTGCGGCAATAGCTGCAGTCCGGATGATCAGAACAGCACAGGAAATGCAGGTCAGAACGGCAGCGAATCGACAGACGGCACTGGCGACAGCAGCTGCGGATCGGCAGGCTGTACAGACAGCGATTTACAGACGGGATGCAGCGGAACGACGAACGGCAGCTGTGAAAGTAACGCCGCAGGCGATTGCGGAAGCAGCGACGGCTGTTTAAACGGCTGTGAAAACGGCGGAAACGATGATGCGGCAAATACCGGGAGCGGAAGCAGCGCTGACGATAATACTAACGGTACAGACGGCAATATCAGTGAAAACGGCAGCGAAAAGCCGGATAGCAATGCCGGAATCAGCGCAGGCGACAGCGGCACAGACAGCAATATAAGCGGCGGCTCCGGCAGC
>CAZGBL010000117.1:1265-3184 GCA_964523955.1 uncultured Oscillospiraceae bacterium
CGGCAGCGCGAACAGCGGATCGAATTCAGGCAGCCAGGACAGCACGGCTTCTTCTTATGCATCCCAGGTTGCGGATATTGTAAATCAGGAACGTGCCGCCAGCGGTCTTTCGGCCCTTTCCTATGACAGTTCGCTGGCTCGTCTTGCACAGCTGAAAGCAGAGGATATGGCGAAGAATAATTATTTCTCCCATCAGTCGCCTACCTACGGTTCTGCTTTTGACATGATGAAGACATATGGAGTCTCTTATAGCAGCGCAGGAGAAAATATCGCCCGCGGACAGAAAACGCCGTCTGCAGTCATGGATTCCTGGATGAATTCTTCCGGTCATAGGGCAAACATCCTCAGTTCCTCCTATTCTTCCATCGGCGTAGGATATGCTGTGGATTCCAGCGGAAGAGCTTATTGGGTGCAGATGTTCAAAGGCTGATAAGATCTCAGAACGTTTGTCAGGCAAACACCGGATATTCAATATGGGGACGCATGTCGTGCGATATAGGGTGAAAAATACGACGGTCGTTTGAAATACGAAAACGGTCGCTGCAAAAATGCTTTCTGTCGATTTTGTCGGCTTGGCCGACGAAGACGATGAAGCTTTCGACTGCAAAAATAATGCGAATCAATAAAGGCCGCTGCGGTTAAGGGGTAACCGGCGGCAGGCTGAACGAAAGAAAAATGTGCGGAAACAGTCTGCGTTTCCGCACATTTTTTTATGTGCGCCCGGCGGGCGCATTGCAGTCTCCGGAACCATGAGCGCGGAAGTTCGGCATCGATCTCATCTGCAGTGTAGATCCTGCCGGATTTTCATGCATCTTTTGATCTTGTTTCGACCTTGTTCTGCTCTTGATTATTTTTCGCAGCAAGCTCAGATTGTGCATAATGCATAACCCTTACGTCCGTGAAGCGGATAATTAGGATTGGCGAAATTGCGTGAATTGATATATAATAGAAATAATAAACGTAAAACGAGAACAGCGGAAAGAGGAGATATCGATATGGGAACATATAAGATCGCATTATGCCAGCATCGAGTGCGCGCGAGCGCACAAAAGAATCTGCAGACCGCCGCGGCGTCGGTAAAGGACGCGGCGGAACGGGGCGCGGAACTGGTCGTGCTGCCTGAGATGTTCGTCTGCCATTTCGTACCGCAATACATGAGAGAGTGCGCTGAGACGATGGACGGAAATATCGTCAGGTCGCTTTCGCGAATAGCGGCGGATAATAAAGTCTGGCTTGTGGGTGGCTCCTTCCCGGAAAAGATGAAAAATGAAAACGGGAAAGATACTCTGTTTAATACATGTCCGGTATTTGAGCCGGACGGAACGCTGGCCGGCATATATCGAAAGAGGTATCTTTTTGACGCAGACATTCCGGGAAAGGTCAGCTCCTGCGAATCCACGGTGTTTACGCCGGGAAAAGAGCCTCTGATCATCGATACCGGATTTTTGAAATTCGGCGTGGCAGTCTGTTTCGATATTCGTTTTCCGCAGATTTTTATCGATATGGCGAAAAAGGGCGCGGAACTCGTCGTAGTGCCTGCGGCATTTTCATCAAAGACCGGTCCGGATCATTGGGAACTCCTCAACCGCGCCCGCGCCGTAGATGCGCAGATCTATGTAGCCGGTGCGGACATCGCTTTTTGTGCAGATGCACCATATGTGAATTACGGGCGTTCTTGTATCGTCGATCCGTGGGGAGATGTCGTCGCCCGCGCCGGCGAAGAGGAAATGATCATTACTGCCGACATCGACAAGGATAAAATAGAAGAAATCCGCCAGAGTCTCGTAGTGCTGCGCCATCAGCCTGCGCTGTAACGCTGAGGCCTTGGCCTTGAAAGCGCTGAAGGCGTCGAAGCGGAGCCTGCTACGCTTATCGCTGCGCCATCAGCCTGCGCTGTAACGCTGACGGCCGGCGGAAGA
>CAZGBL010000117.1:3284-6474 GCA_964523955.1 uncultured Oscillospiraceae bacterium
GAAGAAGAAAAGAAGGAGACAGTTCGCAAAGGAGGGGAAGGAACACAGGGGTATGAATGATTACAAAGAACAGCTGAAAAGACAGATTGAGATGTCGAAGCATGCCGATGAAGATTATGTGAAACATATTTTTCAGATACGGCTGCAGAAAGGGATCGTCAGAATCAGAGATCTGTCCGAAGCTATCGGGCGAAGCGATTCCAGCGTAAGAGCAGCGGTGAGCAAGCTGACGGAGCGGGGATATGTAAAAGAAAATGAAGGCAGGGGCGGAAATGTGGAGCTGACGCAGGAAGGCAGAGAACTGGCAGAAAAAGTGCTGGCGCGTCATAATATGATTCAGGATTGGATGATAAAGCTGGGAATCAGTCCGGAAGAAGCGGAACAGCAGGCCTGCCAGATGGAACATGTCATCTCAGACAGCGTTTTATCCGCTATTCGCAAGCACGTGGATCTGGCGATGTCCCTTCTGGGAAGTGATTCGGCTTATCCGGAAAAAATGCGGCGTATGGCGGAAGGGATGCGAAGCGGCAGACTGGAAGCGATAAGCAGTAAAGCTGTGCCGCAGCGGATGAATCTGGTGCAGGATGACGAGATCGTCAGCTTGCTGGAAAAATTCGGCGGTATGGAACAGATTCGGAGAACGTTGGATTTCTGTAAGGCTCAGGGAGGAATCGAAGCTCTGCAGGAGATGACGTCTTTTATCGAAATCGTAGGGGGCATAGAAGAAGTCCGAGAGGCGAGATCGCAGATCGCTCAGAAGCGAAGCGAAAGCAGATTGTCGGATGCGGTTCGGCTTATTTCCGAGGAAGGCGGCGTGGAGACTTTGCGGCAGGCCGCCAGGCAGATCGACAGCCTAGGAGGTCAGGTGAAAATCAGAAAATTGCTGCGGTTTGCAGAAGAGGTGGGAGGAATGGAAAATCTTCTCGAACTGTCTGAACGGGCGCTGAGTCTGAAGAAGGTTTTTGAAAAAATCGGAGATACTGCAGAGAACGATTGAGTTCGGCAGTCATCTCTGTTTTTTATAACAAGCGCCAGATGTCTCCCCGCTTTAAAACCGCCGGGGATTCTAGTTGAATCAGTTTTCTTGATGCTGTATAATATCTATAATGGAATATAGAAACAATAACAATATCGTCTGCTCTTGCAAATATCATGTGGTTTGGTGCCCAATGTGGAGTTAGAAACTTTGCCGCCTGCTGGCGTGACCATAAATATGGCAGGGCGGGACGCGCCCGAACCGATACGCTCGTGGAGATTGCGCAAGACCTTGCTTGCAGGGCGATAATCGCTGAACCGGGAATCTCCTGCCTTTAGGCATGGGGAGTGTCAATTCAAATATGACTGTTCAAACTTAATGATTGTATGGTAAAATAAAGAAAAAATAAGAGGTGAGAGTAATATGAAAGATCCCAGTATATTTTATGACATGATGCGTAAATATCAGGAATACTGCAAGGAAAATTTAGGAGATTACAGATTTACACCGAATGAAACAGCTATGATGATCTTCATGCTGGAGCATCCGGAAGTAGACACTGCGAAGTCAATTGCGGCCAATCTTGGAATTTCTCAGTCTTTGGTCTGCCGTTCTGTAGATTCGCTGACGCAAAAAGGTTTCATTACATCGATAAAAGATAAAAAGGATCGGAGAGTAAATCATCTTACTCTCATCATTGAAGACAGTGAGCTGGAGCAGACGCTTAGTACAATAAAGGGTTCTTTTCTTGAAAAGATGACGGCTGATATCAGTGAGCAGGATCTCGCTATATTCCAGAGAGTTACAGATAAAATGGCTCAAAATATCGGCAGTTTAAAAAAGTGTTAAAGTGAAAAATCGCAGGCGTGATACAGGCGTGATAAATGTCATATAACAAGCGCCGGACGTCTCCCGTTTCTGTCAGCGGCGGCGGGGATGTCCGGCGCTTGTCATATTTCAGCGCTGACAGATGCCGAAATCAGCCGAAGAACAGAACAAAACAAATAGCGAAAATATATTGACACCGTAAGATAAATAGAAATATAATTATTTTGTAGCCGAATATAACGACAAGTAGTAAATAGGGCAGGGCGAATCGTTCTGCCTGTTTTTAGAAATTTGGGTTAGCTCAGGCTAACAAAAGCGATACGGCGCGGTTTTCTATCGGAATACGCGGGCGATCCATTTTTATTTTCTATTTTCTTGATAAAATGATAAATTAAGGAATAAAGTGTCGACATATAATCGAAATTATTGATAATAAATATCGATTAAAAAATATCAGAAAAATTAATAAAATATATTGACATGTAATAAAAAAAGCGTTACTTTAGAGATGCAGAAACAACTGCAAGCTGAAAATAAGTCACAGATAGAAGGCGGAATTCGATCTTGCCTATTTTTTTAAAACATAAGTTAGCAAAAGCTAACCTTGATAACAAATGCGGCGTTCCACACTTTACAAAAGCGGCGGGGCTTTATCCGCTTTAACAGCAAAAATGGTAAAAAGCAAAGTAAGAATCAGGCGTGATTTGAATTTCTGTCTCAAACCTTTCAGCGAGGTCCAGTAACGCACAAGGGGCTGTCTGACCGCAGCCCCTTACTCCTCCTCGTGGAATCATTCGCGGTCCGGCGGCGACGTTTGCCGGCTGCATCATTTCGCGACACAGATCTTTACATCTCATCAGATATGCAGTAGACGTCGCCGGTGTGTGATGGCGAGATGTTCAGATAAATCAGCAGAGAAATTTCTGAAGCCGACGCTGCAGAAATTTCCTGCTAAGACCTTTCAGCCGGTTGATTCAGAAACCGGAAGAAAGCTTATTTCAGGACGTGCCGGTTTCGATGATTCCTTTTGGCTCATGGATTTTGTGAGACGTCAGGCATCGTGCTTCAGGCTTGAAGATCTTGAAAAAGCTTTTCCTGGTTTACCGAACCGACGGCAGGAAAGGTTCTCTGCTCAGCTGAAATGATCAGATGAGCAACGAAAAAAATCACACAGCATTGGAACTCGTCTTGAACTGTTTAAACAAAGATGGCGTTCCGATGCAGCTTCTGAAGATGGAAGATGGAGAGAAGAGAAGCCTGTACATACGGCTCTGCTTAAACAAAGGCCGTCGGATACGCCGCATCCGCAGCGTATCTGATTTCTTCCATCTCCAGAAGCGAAAGCTAAAGTTTTTAAGCCGGAGAGAATCCCGGCGGAAAGGAGTA
>CAZGBL010000118.1:0-2334 GCA_964523955.1 uncultured Oscillospiraceae bacterium
CGTCAGAACGCCGGCCGGACTGCGAGACACTCCTTAGATATCCCCTATTCCTCGTACGCTCGCACTCGCAGCACGGCGCCCAGCTCCTCCGCGATATTTCTGCACTTCTCCTGTTGTTCCGGGGTAGTCACTTTATCCACTACGGTCATCATGACCTCCGGAACATATTTCGCACAGTCTGCGGTAAACCGCTTCATGGCTTCATACGATTCTTCGCCGAATTTCGGACGCACCACTTTCAAATATTCCTGAGGATCGTCCGTATTTAAGCTGATGGAAACAGCGTCGATAAGCCCTGAAAGACGCGGTGCCATGGGTTCTCCCCAGATCAGATCGGCTAATCCATTCGTGTTGATGCGCGTCTTAATATTGTAATTTTTCTTGATATATTCTGCTACCTGCAGAAGCTCCGGCAAACGCTCCGCAGGTTCGCCATAGCCGCAGAAGACGACCTCTTCGTACTGCGACAGATCCCACCCGTCGAGACTTTGACAGACTTCTTCTACAGAAGGCTCTCGTTCCAACCACAGGCTGTCCGAGCCGTAAACGCCTTCACCATTTGCCCTCAGACAAAAAGTACAAGCGCAGGGACACCGATTTGTCATATTTACATAAATTCCGTTTTTTACTTGATATGTAATCGTCATAACTATTACCGAAGGCGGACTATCTATCGCCGCACGTTCCTTCCTTTTCTTCTGAATTAGGAGCATTCCGCTCTATTCCATTCTGCCGATCCTTCACGGATGCTTTCGTCATGTGTTATTTCATCAGCTTCGTTTTCACATGCATCCTATCAAAGCTGTTTCCTATATAAAGCACACCGTCTCCGATATGAACATAGCCCGTCCAATGCGGAATGTGCAGATACGCTGTAAAAATATAGATGACCGCTTCGAATATTGCAGTTAATGTCAAGTATTTTATCTGATTGCTTTTCATATTTTCTCCCCTACTACAATAAATTTATGGTTAATAACCTTACAGCCAGTAAGGAATTATCCATCTAATTCACAAAGAAATTCCTCAAAACAGATTCCATCTGTCTTGGGTATCCCCAACTCTATTGTTCTTCTCAGCGTTTTTGCGATAAATGACGACGCCCGCCGAACCGATTCTGCAAAATCTCGTCCGTTAACCGCATCTGCAGCGATAATCGATGAAAAGACGTCCCCCGTTCCGGATCGAAAATCGCCTACTTTATGCTCCCGAATCATCATAGGTTCACAGCCCCTTTGATAGACGAAATTGAGAAGATCGCATCCCTCTGACAAGCCTGAAATCACGATTTTTTCCGGTCCCATATCGGAAAGCCGGCCCGCCATATCCTCTAATTGTGAAATCGTCATATCTTCACGGTATTCTGTCCCTGTCAAAATACATGCCTCCGTCAGATTGGGCGTCAGAATATCCGCATATCTCACCAATTCATACATATTCGCGGCGAGAGTCTCACTGTAGGTAGGATACAGCCTTCCATAATCCCCCATTACCGGATCTATAAGCGCCGTACATTCCGGTCTGTGAAAATGATCTAAAAACCGCTTTACGATTTGGATCTGTTCATGGGAATCTAAAAATCCTGTCATAATGCCTTCGAATTTCAAATCCAGTTTTTTCCATTCCTTTGCATAGTCTTCCATATACTCCGTGCAGTCCTTGAGAAAGAAGCTCTCGAAACCCGTATGATTCGAGAAAATAGCTGTCGGCAGCGGACAGCACTGTATTTTCATAGCCGAAATAATAGGAAGGCAAACCGCGATAGAGCAGCGCCCGAAGCCGGAAAGATCATTGATAACGGCAATCTTTTTCTGTCTGTTATGTGACATAAATTACTCGCTTCCTTAAATAATTCAAATATTTTCAGACAAAGACGGAACCTTCCGTTTGCAGCAGACGGCAAAGCCGCCTTCCTTCATTCCCTTCATCCTTCATTTTCTTCACTTCTTTCACTTCTTTCGTTTCATTCGCAAGCTCCGCCGCCCTATTTTACACTGCAGCGAAAGCTGCGTAAATATGCGAAGTGAGGATAACCATCCGACGTTTTTTATTAACTGTATTATCTTAGTTCTATACTGATCCTATTCAAATAACCAGATTATAAAAAAATTAAAAGGTCAGAACGATATATCATCTCATTCGGCTCCAGCAACCTATCTCCTGTATGGGCGTATGACGATATAGTAAATTCTAAACGTTCAATAATTCAAAAGCCTTCCCGTCATCCTTGACAAGGGAGCTTGTCATAAACTCTGCTCCCCTTTAAATTTATGAAGCCTCTGGAATACTGCTTCCTGATCCTCTTGTATTTCACAGATGCAAATCCTGAAAACC
>CAZGBL010000118.1:2434-5036 GCA_964523955.1 uncultured Oscillospiraceae bacterium
TCCGACGCCTGCCATATTCTCATTTTCTTTGCCGGATTTAGAAGCAGAAAACCGATTCCGGCTGCATTAAGGGCGATCCTTGTCGCGCTCATATTTCAGAATTTCACCACTGGTGCAGTCAACTTTATATTCATACTCATATTCACCAGAATAAAATTTGATTTCATAGACCTTTCTTCCATCGTCCATGTCAATCTCTGACTGATAAAGTAACACGGAATCCTCTTCAACTCCAGCGTGTTTTACCACGATAGCCTTGGCATCGAGCGCGCTGACGGCCTCCGTCTGCTGCTGGCCGTCAGACGTACGGTTGTTCCCGTCCTGAGCAGAGCCGCCAGCGCCGCTGTCCTGGCCATTCTCAGTTTCTGCCGGGGAATTTTCCTTCCCGGAAGAAGGATCACTTCCACTGAAATTGTCTTTGTCGAAATGAATCACTTCATGACCGAACGCCGTTACTTCGTATTCGTATTTAGCGTCAGACGTCCAGAAAGACACATCGCATAAAAGCGATAGACCTTCCATCTCCAATTTTGAATAGAGTCCGCCCACCTCCGATTCACTCAATCCCGCGTGCTTTAAAGCCGCCGCTTCAGCTTTCGGCTTCTGAGATACCGCATATACCGCTGTCGCTGCCCCTATGACGACGAGAATTACGACGATTCCTACGATGACTTTCACCCATTTTCTTGTTCTGTTCATATTATCTCCCTTTGCTTATCCCTATGCAGCGTCCTATGTTTTCATATTAAATTAATTTCTCGAATTGTATCACATTCCACTCAAAGGTTTCAATCCTTATTTTATTCGTATTCCGTATACTTGTTTCTTGTCATCTATCCCAACGATCTATACTACCCCATTTTTTTAATCTCACGTTTCAAACGGTTGATAATCTTTTTTTCCAGACGCGAAATATAAGACTGAGAAATTCCCATGTAATCCGCTACTTCTTTCTGTGTCATCTCATAACCGTTGATCAGCCCAAACCGCATCTCTACGATACGCTTTTCTCTCTGATCCAGCTTTCGGAGCGCATGATTCAGCAGTGTGCGGTTCACTTCCTCCTCGATATGATCGAATATAATATCCTCGTCTGTGCCCAGAATATCCGACAGCAGAAGCTCATTTCCATCCCAGTCCACATTGAGCGGCTCATCAAAGGACACTTCCGATTTTGTCTTTCCCGTCCGTCGAAGATACATCAGGATTTCATTTTCGATGCAGCGCGACGCATAAGTCGCCAATTTGATATTTTTGGAAAGATCAAAAGTATTGACCGCCTTGATCAGTCCGATAGTTCCGATAGATACTAAATCTTCAACGTTCGTTCCGCCATTATCAAATCGCTTGGCGATATAAACGACCAGTCTCAGATTATGTTCAATCAGCGCACTGCGCGCTTCTGAATCATTTTCGGCCAATCTGCGCGTCAGCGTCCGCTCTTCTTCCGGAGAAAGAGGCGGAGGCAAAACATCGCTGCCGCCTATATAAAAAATTCCCCGGCCAAAATCGTTCTCACGGCCGGCTCTTCCAGTCAATCGATCCGTCAGCTTCGCAATGCGAAACATCATCTCTTCTATTTTCAACCGGAACGCATCACTTATCTTTTCCAAATAATTCCTTATCATCTCAATGCGCTCCCTTCATGCATAACCTCCGGCTGGAGCAGAACGGAAAAAGGTTCTTCTGCTTCTCCCGCCGAAAACTCTCCATCGTAAAGACCCATAAAAACATTTCTCATATAGATTTTGTGCCGGCCGAAAATATCTCCTCGATCGATCGTCATGCCGTCACATCGTACCGCCATGATCATTCCGCTTTCACAGCCCACACTCTTGTACGGCACGGCTCTTACTCTGTTTTTCCACATGTCATTTTCGAGGATATCGCCCCAGCATTCCTTCGCTTCTTTTGCAGAGATGAGGGATACCGGTTTTCCCGAGAGCGGATCCTTTAAAAAATTGGCTGAATCGATTTTTCCCGTACACTTCAGTGTCTTGCCCATCAGATCGATGGAAAGACTCACCGTCTTCGGAGCTTGCTCGCTCCGCTGCTTCACGAATTTCATTACAGACATCAACATTATTACCCCCACAACGCCGCCTGCAAAAACGAGCAGATATCCGCCCGCACCTATGTAAAAAAAACCGTTATTTACCGCGCCGCCTGCACCTGACAGCCAGATGACCGCGACGGCAGATCCGCCGAGCAAAAAGCTGATACAGTAAAATACGGCTCCGATCCTTATCAGCACCTTCATACGGATCGGAGCAAAGGACGCCGCCATCACCGCAAATACAAAGAGGATCTCATAGAAAAAAGTCATAAAGCCGGAGAGATTTAATAAAATTATAAACGAAAATATCCCGCACATACACGCCCCTGCAAAAAGCCGCAGCTTTCCAAGCCGTCTGCCGCACATGAGAGCCGTCAGTTTCAGTATGCCCAATCCAGCGATGAAATTTTCCAGAAACAGATATTCTGCATAAATCGTCAACAGCATGCCCCCTTTCCATGTTCTCAGTATAAATCTGCACATGGTCGAACATTGTCGGATTCGCCTGTCGAAAGGAAGAATTTCATCAAAAATAAAAAACAGTCC
>CAZGBL010000118.1:5136-6466 GCA_964523955.1 uncultured Oscillospiraceae bacterium
CGCCTTAAGCCAGTGCAGCCTTTGCCGTCTCTACCAGTGCGGTAAAGCCTGCAGCGTCGTGAATCGCCATCTCGGAGAGCATCTTTCTGTTGATTTCGATGCCGGATTTTTTGAGGCCATTCATGAACTGGCTGTAAGAGATGCCGTTCATTCTTGCCGCTGCGTTGATTCTTGCAATCCAGAGTCTTCTGAAATCTCTCTTCTTATTCTTTCTTCCGATGTATGCGGATCTGAGGGATCTCATAACAGCAGGGTTAGCAGCTCTGAAAACCTTGCTCTTCTGTCCGTAGAATCCCTTGGATAACTTTAAAATCTTCTTATGCTTCTTCTTTGCGTTTACTGCCTTCTTAACTCTTGCCATTCTAAATTACCTCCTCACCAGATTTACACGTTCAGTACAGACTTGATTCTCTTTTCGTCTGCGCTCGTCAGAGTTGTGCCTTTTCTGAGATTTCTCTTTCTCTTCTGGCTCTTTTTTGTGAGGATGTGGCTCTTATAAGCCTTATGTCTTGTAACCTTACCGGAACCGGTTACTTTAAATCTTTTCATAGCCCCTCTATGGGATTTCATCTTAGCCATTGATCTGTCCTCCTGATAATGAATGTGACTGATATTAATTATTTTTAGGTGCTAAAACCATCGTCATATTTCTGCCTTCCAGCAACGGCTTTTTTTCCACTACGCCGACTTCAGAAATTTCTTCCGCAAACTTTTCCATGACCTGCTGGCCGGTGCTTGCGTAGCCCTTTTCTCTGCCCTTAAAGCGCAGACTGACCTTGACCTTATCGCCGTCCTTCAGGAACTTGGCGGCATTTTTGGCCTTCACCTGAAGATCGTGACCTTCGATAAACGTGCTGACACGAATTTCTTTGATCTGAGTGACCTTCTGCTTTTTTCTGGCTTCTTTCTCTTTTTTCTGAAGCTCGTATCTGTACTTACCGTAGTCGAGTATCTTGCAAACCGGCGGCTTTGCAGACGGAGCGATGTTGACCAGATCAAGCTTTTTCTCCGCTGCGATATTCAGAGCCTGAGAAGTCGGCATAATGCCGATCTGTGATCCGTCAGTGTCGATAACTCTGACTTCTTTTTCACGGATTTCTTCATTGATCTGATTCTCTTTACTGCTAATGTTCAAGCACCTCCTAAATTATTTATTAGCACAAAAAAACGGATATAAAAATATCCGCTCCAAAAAACTCGAATAAAATTCGATCGTTATTAACCCGTGCAACTTCAGCGTCACAGGGTGAGAAGCGGACAACTTCTTCTTTATGCTACTTATCCAGTATACTCACGTTGTTTATATATGTCAATGAAAATTTTGTAAATA
>CAZGBL010000119.1:0-6429 GCA_964523955.1 uncultured Oscillospiraceae bacterium
CGCTTCGTCCGTTTACGATGGCGAATGCCGCTGAAATTTTAGGCGTTCATCCGTCCACTATCACCCGGACGATTCAGAATAAGTGGATTCAGTGGCCGGGAGGCATCAGCTCCATGAAAAATCTGTTCCCGTCCTGCGCGGACAGTCGTCTGGACATCAGCGGATTCCAGATAAAAGAGGTTCTGAATGAGTTAGTCCGATCCGAAAATCCGGAAAAACCGTATAAGGACAGCGAATTGGCAAATTTACTTGACATGCGGGGTCTGAGCATTTCCAGGCGTACCGTGGCAAAATACCGCGCGGAACTGGGAATTTTGTCCTGGTATGACCGCAGAGCATATGCGTGATGACATGGAAGGAGGCACGATACAATATGGAAGTTATGATCAACAATGTGAAGCATGTATTCCCTGAAGGATGCACATTGGAACAGGTGATCGGGCAGCGGCGCCTGAATTCCATCATCCAGATCAGAGTAAACGGTGAAATCATTTCCGTCGACAGCTGTAAAGACGTCCGGCTCAAAGAAGGGGATCGCGTGAAAACGAAGCGCATCGCCCATATGACATAAGCAGGCTTTTTCTGTAAGAAAAGGGTGTTCGGAACGGTAAGAACAAAACAACTGATTAATTGCCATACATATTATCAGCATAAAAATTAAGCGCTGACTTTTCAAGCGGCAGAGTCGGTTCCTTAAAGCGAAAGATAGTTCAATGATAACTCATTTTAAATATCTTCGGCGTTTATGGTAGTTTTATGAATTTTGAAGCAGATCCTCCCGCATTTCAGAATATTTTTGGATCTCATAACGGCGTTTGGCATCGGAATTGCATAATCAACAGGTACAGGCACAATTTGTGCGGAATCATAAAGTGTATTTTATGAAAGGAGTATATCGATGAAAACAATTAAAGCGATTCAAATCGGTGTGGGTGCCATGGGACAACTGGCGATCCGCTATATGACAGATCACGGTGTTGAAATTACCGGCGCCGTAGATTCGTCTCCTGAGCTGATCGGCAAGGACGCAGGTACGGTTGCCGGAATTCCGGAGATGGGTGTAGCGGTTGAAGGAGATCTTCAGGCAATGCTGGACCGCGGGGTGAAAGCGGATATCGCCATCGTCATGACACAGACGCCGGTTGTGGATGTGTTCCCTTACCTCAAGGCGTGTGCTATGAAGGGGATGGATGTCATCACGATTTCCGAAGACTGGTACTGGCCTTGGAGAACAGAACCTGAAATTGCAGACGAGATGGATGCCATCGCAAAGGAATACGGCGTATCCGTTCTCGCAACCGGTATTCAGGATGTTCACTGGTCAAACCTCGCCGTCGTTCTGGCGAGCAGCTGCCATAACCTGACGGAAATCAACGGACAGAATTTCGCGTTTCTCGATGAACTGGGCGCAGAGGTTGCAAAGGAAGGCTGCTATGGCTGGACGCAAGAAGAATTCGACAAGATGATGGCGGAGGAAACCGATTTCCGCGCTATGGCATATACAGAAGTTCTTTACTGTATCGCTCATGAGCTTCATCTTCACGTGAAGGAGGAAAAGGCAGGACGCACCCCGCAGTATGCACGTCAGAAGGTTTATCTGCCAAGTGTAGATCAGACTGTTGATGTGGGCGGTATGATCGGCATGAACGACTGGGTGGAACTCTATACCGAGGAAGGAATCAAGCTTTCCGGAAACTGGATTCTCAAGGCGAAGGAAGACGGCGATGAAGCGTATAACCGCTGGCAGGTAAAGGGAGAACCGGATCTCGATCTGACGACTTCCGACATGCACGGCGAATGCACTACGAGTATCGTAGCCATTAACCGGATTCCTGACGTTCTCAACGCACGTTCAGGCCTGCTGACGGTAGCCGATATGGTGAAACCGATTTATCACGCGGAACCGTTTGCAGCGTATGTGAATAAATAAAATATAAATTGTAAAATCTCACACAGAAAGGAGACAAATATGAAGGTAGCTATCGTAGGTACCGGCGCACAGGGGTGCGGTCTGGCAGCTCTTCTCGCAATGGAAGACGACGTGGAAAAGCTGGTGCTTTCTGACATTTCGCAGGGCGCTCTGGATATTGCAAAGGAAAATCTTGACGTATTGGGCGATTTGATAAAATGTAAGGATATCGAGTACAAAATCGTAGATGCCGCAGATATCGACGCGGTATGTGAAGTCATCCGCGGCTGTGATATCGCTTTCGAAGCGATTTACGCGGAATATAACATGCCGGTAATGAAGGCATGCTTAAGAGAGAAGTGTCATTACAGCGATCTGTTCGGATCTCCGGCGGAGGGCTCCGGCGTTTCCAGGGATGAGACCATCGGCGCACAGCTGGCTTTAGATGAAGAATTTAAGAAGAATGATCTTCTTGCCGTTCCGAGTGTCGGTATTTCTCCGGGATGGACGAGTCTTGCGGCACAGAGCGTAATCGACAAACTGGATAAAGTCAATGATGTCATCATCCGTTTCGCTGACTGTCTCGACACGGAAGAACTGATTCCTCCGATCAATGCGAGCATTCTCGCATTGGAATTTTTCGGACCGCCTTCTCCGATGCGCGTCGTACACGGTGAAGTGGAACCGGTAGATCTGGTCAGCTCCAGAGAAGTCTTTGAATTCCCTGAGCCTATCGGTAAGAGAAGAATCTATACGGTGACCGAACATCCTGATATCGTCATGATCCCGCAGTACTGCGGCAAAGATGTCCACGTATGCGAAGAAAAGTTCGGCTGGTTCTTAGGGGATCTTTCCGTAGAGGATATTTGGATTAAGACACTTCAGATGGCGACTTCGGAACAGGGTACCGAAGTGACAAATGTAAATATTATGGAAGAAATGAGCAAGAACTTCCTGCTTCCTACAGAATACGGTCGTCTCGTTGCGGAGGGAAAGCTCAGAGAACATTATGCCTGCTATACGGTTGAAGTCAACGGCTGGAAAGACGGCAGCTTTGTATCTCATATTCTTTACTACAATGCGGATCTTAAGACGGCTCAGAAATATCTTCCGGTCTGGGGATCTCCTCCGGTATATGCAACTATCGGCGGAACTCCGATCGAACTCGTTCTCGCTATGGGAAGAGGCCAGATTGCCAAGAGAGGTGTCGTTCTCATCGACCAGTTGGGAGAAATCAACGGTATGAGTACGACGGATTTCTTCAATCAGGGTCTGGCTAAGAGAGGTCAGGTTATCACGGAAAAAATCTATCGACCTGCAGGCATGGACGTTTAACCGGCAGTTTACAGGCGATCCCTGCATTCAGAAAGGGATCGCCTGCGTTTATATAAGGAGAAAATTATGAGTATGAACGGACAAAGCAAATATAACGTAACATTTATCACAAAGATCGCATTGCTCATCGCGGCATTCTGGACGATGGCGGATATGTTTGTCGTAACGCCTCTTCTGGAGACGATTGCCGGCGTTTATCCGGACGCTCCGGGCATCGCTGTCAATCTTTGCTACTGTCTGTCCCAGGGCACAGTCATTATCGGTTCCCTGTTCGTCTCTTTTATGAGTACGAAAATGACGAAGAAATCCATGATGATGCTGGGCGGATTTCTCGTACTGATTTTCGGCGGTTTCGGCGGACTCGTTCCGGGACTTCCGCTGATGCTGGTTTTCCGTGCCATTGAAGGTTTTGGTGCAGGTATCTGTATCACTTTAATTCCGACACTGATCAATGAATTATTCCAGGATGAAAAAGAGAGGAATACGCTCATCGGCGTACAGGCGGCAGTAGGCTGTGTCTGCGGCGCACTGTCCGCATCACTTTCGGGAATCATTGCGGAAAAGTTTTCCTGGCAGTATTCCTACTTTATCTATTTCTTCTCCATCATCATCCTGCTGCTCATCGCAGTAGGCGTTCCAAAGACACCAAAGGACGCTCCGGCTCCTTCCGGCGAGAAAGTGAAGCTCAATTCCGCTTCCTGGGGAATCTTTATCATGGCGATTCTCTTTGGCGTTTTATCCTCCGGTATGTTCGGATACGCATCTTACGTGGTAGCGGAAACGGGACTCGGCGGAGCGGCAGTAGCCGGTATGGCAAATTCCTTTATCCAGATCGGAAGTTTCTTCGGAAGCATGCTGATGGCGATTATTTATGCCAAATGTAGGGGATATATCGAACCTATCGGATGGCTTTCCATGTGTCTGGGCGGCGTAATCTTTATGGCTGCGGCTGTCATCATAAAATCTGTTGTCATCGCATATATCGGCGGAATTTTCTTCGGTTTTGCCAACGGTCTGCTTTTCCCTTGGCTGTACGCAAAAGCGGCAATCGTCTGCGCACCGAATACAGAGGCGAAGACCATTGCGACGGCAAATATCGGTTATTATGTGGGAATGTTCGGCGCGATCTTCTTCTATGAAGCGATGCTGAACACTTTAAAGACGAGTTCCAGCGCTACCGTCTACTTTATGACTATCGGCGCGGCAATCTACTTTATCTTCGGTCTGATGAAAAACCTGAAAAATCACGGGGAGCTGAAATCAGGCGCTTCTGCAGAGCAGTAAGGCACGGAAATTCGAAGGCAGAGTATGTAATCCGTGCAGCGGCGCAGAAAAATGCGGAGTAAGACCGCACATTAGTACAGCGTTTTGTAAATAACAACACTATAAGAATGCTGTATTTATCAGTCTTTCGCAGCGAAATATAGTCGAGCTGATTAGCAAACGCTATATTAGTATACAGGTTTCCCCGTTGGTCGGTATCAGCGGATATAAGACGAGGAAAGGGAAAACAGGAAAGGAAAATATGAATGAAAGTACGTATCAATAATCGCCCCTTTGTCGTTCCTGACGATCAGGTTCTTGCCAAAGTAGTAGGAGCCAGGTCCCTTCCGCAGATCGCGGCGATATGGGTCAACGGGGAACCTGTAATGAAAGAGGAATATCAGACGAAAGTGATTCATGACGGCGACCGCATTAAGGTGGCGAGGATTACGGCGGAATACGACCTCGTATATCTCAAATACGGAAAGCTGCATTACGGAATGCGCAGCAGAGAAGACAGAGGGAGGAAGACGCATGAATCTGAATCTTGATCATGAATTTCTAATCCGTCTTAAGGAGAAAAAGAGTGAAAAGCCGGACTGGGTTGCCTTTCAGGAATGTGCGCGAACCGATCATATGATTCAAATGAGATATGAAACAGGGAAGGGATGGCAGACGCCGGAAATCTGCCCGAGGAAACCGATTGGGATCGAACCGGGCAGCGAGGTTTTCTGGAGGAGCCGCTTTTGTACGGCAGACGTGATAGCCGGATGTGACCGCGACGGCGTCATTCAGATATTCCGGGCGGGAGAGACGGTTCAGAAGATGCAGATGGACTGCAGGAAAAAGGGTCTTCCGGTTCCGGAGGCGGATCTGCTGACCGACGGAATACGAGCTCTTGCTCAGGTGGAAAAAGACTGGATTCCGACGATTGAGGGCGCATTTCTGAGAATTGGGATTCTCACCGTCGCAGAGGCGGCAGAAGTGGCGGAAGCGGGAAAGACATTGCAGCCTCCGCACTGCAGCCGGCTTATCCTCAGTGCGGAAGTCTGTCCGCCGCCGCGAAAATACGTTCGTCTTTCATCCGGACGGGATTTATCTGCAGACGGTTTTCTTTCGCCAGAAGGGGGAGAAGACATCTGCGTTGTTCTGATCGGAGCGGATGATGAGATTTTAGGCAGTGAGGGAGCCAACCTGTTTTTCCGGACAGGAAATACTGTTATCACAGCGCCCGCTCCCCTCGGCGGTTCTGTCTATTCCGATGTGATGCGGGATACGGCGATCCGTATTCTGGAGGAAAGCGGAATGACGGTGAAGGAAGATATTCCGAAACTCACCGCCGAAAATTTTGGCAGAGAAAGTGAAGATGCCGATGAAATCGGCATTAAGGAAGTTGGCGGCATCGATGAAATTTTCATCACCGGACTGACCCGGGGCGTCGGATCGGTTCTCGAATGGAGCCATTTTGGGAAGACAATCTGGACGGCGGATGGAAAAAAGGACGAAGCTGCCGCGCTGCTGAGAAAGGAGTGCAGCGGTCTGCTGAACGGCAGCAGGGAAGATCGCTTCCGTTGGATTCTCTATGCGAATAAGCATCACGGATGAAGAGAAAAATAAAGATTTTTCCATACAGACTTCAGTCTGGTATGGGAATTGCAAAATAGATAAACAAGACGAACCGGTCGGAACGAGGCAGCGGAGCAGTCGCTGAATATCATGGAATTCCACCGCGGCGGCGTAAAGAACGGTTCGGATCTTTTGAGAAGGGGGTGAGCCTGTGAATCCGGAGGAAAAGAAGAATATGACTATGGAGAAGAAGATGCGGGAAACTGAAGAAAAGGAAAAAGAATTTCAGGAGTCCGTAAAAATGCAATACTCCTGCACAAAGTATTGCCGATGCTGTCCGTTTCCGGGACTGAAAT